>QZIU01000024.1 GCA_003599625.1 Candidatus Parcubacteria bacterium | reverse complement strand
TATCCGCAGCCTTAGGGAAGAGATCGACCTTGAGGCTCATTTCCCTGAGACGGGGGAGTCATTTGGGGCTCATTATGTATGGGAGGAGACTCGGCCTTGATTAAATCATAAAAATTGCTATACTCATTCCCATGTTAAATATAAATACGGAAAAGCGCTCTATTTTCGGCAAAAACCTTAAAAAAGCCCGCAAGGAAGGCAAACTTCCGGCTATTGTTTATGGAAAGGGCAAAGAGCCAAAAGCCTTGTTCGTTGATTTGAACGAATTTAAAAAGTTATGGAATAAAGTGGACGAATCAACGATCGTTAAGTTGCAGGGAGGCGACACGCAGGATGTTTTGATATATGACGCGGCCAAAGAGCCGGTCAAAGGAGAATTTCTTCATGTGGATTTCTATGCCTTGGACGTGGACAAGCCTATAACTGCCAATGTTCCTATCGAATTTGATGGTGTTTCCGCGGCTGTTAAAGAACACGGAGGTGTACTGGTAAAAGTTTTGCATGAGTTGGAGATAGAGGCTCTGCCCAAAGACTTTCCCCACGAGATTAAGGTGAATGTCGCGAAGTTGGCCAATATAGGGGACAAAATCGCGGTGAAAGACCTTGATTTGCCAAAGAACATCAAAGTGAACGCCAAAGAAGATCAAATTGTTGTTTTGGCCAAACCGCACGAGGAAGAAAAAGCTGAAGAAGCCGCTCCTGTAAATCTTGAAGATATCGAGGTTCAGAAGAAGGGCAAGAAGGAAGAAGAGGGTGAGGAAGGAGCCGGAGAGGAAAAGAAGTAAGCGAAAAACCAAAAGCCAAAAAAATCAGAAAACTTGATTTCCGAAAACTTTCCCTTGTCGTTTGGCTCTTGCAGGAAATCAAGGTTTTCGGATTTTTTGGTTTTGAACCAATTATAACAAAACAGGAGACAATTGCCTCCTGTTTTGTTATAATTAACCTCTAGATGAACCGAGCGAAATTATACAAAATTTTTGCCCTGCTTATTGTGTTTTTTTCGATTTTTCCAGCAGTTTCGCCGCTGTTGGCTGAAGAAGGACAAGACGCGGTAAATCAACGCAAAGAAGAACTTCAGAGACAATTAGACAACCTTGAGGTTCAGATCAGCGGATATGAAACGGTCATAAAACAAAAGCAAAACGAGTCGGCCAGCTTGGAAAGAGATATCGCCATTTTAAACGCCAAGATCGGCAAAGCAAAACTGGAAATACAAAAGCGAGAGGTGGAGATCTCGAAAGCGAAAGCCGGAATATCAAAAAAGACAGGCGAAATCGAAGTCCTTTCAGACAAGAGTGAAAAACAAAAGGATTCGTTGGCCGAGCTTTTAAGGAAAAACAATGAGATGGATTCGGCCAGTCTTGCTGAAATCATACTAGGTTATGAGAAGATATCTGATTTTTTGGTAATAGGAGAAAGTCTTGAACCGGTGCAGGAAAAGATCAAGGAATCTCTCGACGAGGCGAGAAGAGCGAAGAGCCAATTGGAAAAAGAGAAAGGCAAACTGGAAGAGAAGCAGGCCGAGGAAACCCGATTAAAAGCCGCCCAAGAATTGGAGAGGAAAAAGCTGGCAGCCAATGAGGCTGAGAAGAAAGAGATTTTAAGGGTGACGAAAGGCTTGGAAAAGAATTATAAAGGCATACTGGCCGAGAAACATAAAGAAGCTGCCAAGATACGAAGCGCCTTATTCGCTTTGAGGGATACGGCCGCCATTCCGTTCGGGGAGGCTTACGGCTACGCCATTGAGGCGCAAAAAAAGACAGGCGTAAGACCGGCTTTCCTGCTAGCCATCTTGACTCAGGAATCGAACCTTGGCGAAAACACGGGACAATGCCTCGTTACTAATTTCCAAACCGGCGATGGCGTAGGCAAGAACACGGGAACTTTTTTTAAAGGCATCATGAAGCCTTCGCGAGACATATCTCCTTTTCTTGACCTTGCCAGTCGCTTGGGTTTTGACCCCAAAACAAAGCCGGTATCTTGCCCGCAGGCGGGAGGTTACGGCGGGGCCATGGGTCCGTCGCAATTCATACCTTCAACCTGGAATAGTTATGAGAGAAGGATCAGCGCGGCAACCGGCGCTGCGATACCCGACCCGTGGATTCCGCGAGACGCTTTTTTCGCCTCGGCCATATATTTGGCCGATCTGGGAGCGGATAATGGCTCTTACGCCGCCGAACACGAAGCCGCCGCCCGTTATTACGCGGGAGGGAATTGGTATAAAGCCTCCGGACAGAATTATGGTTCCAGCGTCATGAAGCACGCGCAAAATATTCAGGAGAAGATGATCGATCCATTGAATTTGTATTAAAATTGCGCCTGTGGATAACTTTGATCTCCTTCCAGGTTGAAGGCAACCAGGCAGGAGATCAAAGTTATCCACAGGTTTCATTTTTTAAAAAGCACCTGTATAATGAAAGGAAGCATAATAAGAAACTCGAATTCTTATTGGTCGCTATTATAAATTTTATTTAAGAATAATTGTAAACATGAAGAATATCTTCACGTTCAAAAAAATTTTTGTATTCGGTTTTTTTGCGGCCCTTGCGGCTGTTTTTTTGTATTCCGGTTCGGTTCAAGCCGGTTTCTTTGATTGGATGAATGGCGGCAAGAATAATGAGGCTGCCACGGTAAACGCGGCTGCGGATCTGACCACCGCGCCAACGCCCCCGTCGGCTCCAAGCAGTCTTGCTGCCACGGCTGGGGAATGCGGTTCGGGAACTGTTGGGTTATCCTGGACGGACAACAGCGGCGGTTCGGCTCATTTCGTCGTTGTCAGGGCGGGGGGAGCGCTTTCAGGAAAGAATTCCGCCAGTTACCAGGTAAAGAAAGGCAGTTCGTCTTACACCGTAAGCGGAGTTGCCGGAAGTGTTTGGCATAAATTCTATATCGCCGCTTGCAGCGACGGTTATTGCTCCGATCTCGTCGGATCGAATGCCGTTAATCCCGCGGCGAATTGTTCATCGGCGAATTATTCGATCACAGTCGGTAAAACAGGCAACGGGTCGGGAACCCTTATTGGCAAAAATGGAGACAGCGAAATAATAAATTGCGGCAACGATTGTTTCGAGTCGAATATAGTTTACGATAACTCTGGAAAGATAATCTTGACAGCCACGCCGGATTCCGGATCGGTTTTCAGCAAATGGCAAGGAGACGCGGAATGTAATAATGTTAAAACAAATGTTTGCAGCGTCAGCAAAAATAAGAATCATAAGTTGATAACGGCCGTGTTCAACAAGATTACCCAATCGGGAGGAGGCGCTAAAACAGTTACGCTGAATATTTCGAAAAACGGAAATGGATCAGGAACAGTGATCATGGACGATAAATCCGAGGAGGTTACTTGCGATCTGTCGAGCACATGCAGTTACAGCTTCAAGGCGGGCAAGAATGTTTTCTTGTTGATTACGCCTAATAGCGATTCAAAGGTTGTGAGCATCTCAGGAGGTGTGGCTAATTCCGGTAACAGCAAAAATAAAGAATGCACGGTTGAAAGCAATAAAAGCAACGATACCAAGCAAGATTGCTACATAAAGATGACGGGAAACAAGACCATCACGGTAAATTTTGCCAGCAAATAAAGATTCGACAAAAAGCCCCGCGCAAGCGGGGCTTTTTCATTATTGCTTTCCTGAAGTTATGGTATAATGAAGATAAATCGGATAGTCGATTTTATTATAAGAAGATAATCAAAAACTTATGTTCAAAAAAGGTTTGATCGCTGCGGCGCTTTTCGCGGGCATGGGATTCTTCATGCTTGGCGGCGCTTCGGCCGAAGCGGGCTTTTGGGACTGGTTCAGGGGAAGGAGCGACGACTCCGTGGCCGCCGCCCAAAGCGCGAAAAAGTACACTTTAAAAGTCAATGTTTACGGGTCAGGCATCGTCACTTCCGATGACGACAAAGTTGATTGTCGCGGCAAATGCCAGGAGAAGTACTCTTCAGGCTCGAAAGTGACCCTCTCCGCCAAAGCGGATGAAGGAAGCTCCTTTATCGGCTGGAGCGGAGCATGCAAAGGAACCGGAGATTGCAAGCTGACGATAAAAAGGACTACTAGCGTCAAAGCTAGTTTCAAAAAGAATGTCGTAACGGAAAGTTCGGGAAGTTCCGTTTCCAATTCGTCCTCTTCCGTCGGCTCAATAGCCTCCAGCGCTGCTTCTTCGGCGCAAATGCAAACGCTCAAGATCAAGAAAGCAGGAAAAGGGACCATTAAAAGCAACCCCAAGGGGATAAGCTGCGGGGATGATTGCAATGCCAAGTTCAAAAAAGGAGATTCCGTGACTCTTCAGGCCAACGCGTCTCCCGGTTATATTTTCGGCGCTTGGGAGGGCGATTGCGCCAGGATAAGCGATACCGATAAGAGTTGCGTTATCACGATGGGTCAGGATAAACAGGTTACCGTCACGTTCAATCAAGACAATAAAGGAGACAACATTTCCGTCAGGCGAACAGGAGAGGGCGCCGGAAAAGTGGTAACTTTGACTGGAAACAAAGAAGATGGAAAGATCAATTGCGGAAACGATTGCAGCGAGAATTATAAATTGGCCTGCAGCGGAGACGGAACCACTAGGAAGTGCGGGATGATATACCTCAAGGCCATACCGGAAAAAGGTTCAGTTTTTGCCGGCTGGAGCGGAGACTGCTCGCTTTACTCGGACAAAGGAGCCAAGGATCAATGCTATATCAATACGGAAGGAGACAAGTCCATAATCGCCAAGTTCAACAAAGAGAAAAGCGATTCGGCAGCCCAAAAAGGCTATTACAGATTGACGGTAAACAAGCCGATCGGCGGCGCGGTGAAGAGCACCGATAAAAAAATAAATTGCGGAACGGGAGGATCGTCTTGTTCTCATGATTACAAAAACAAGAAAACGGTCGTGCTCTATGCCGAGGCGGATAGCGGATATACCTTCAAAAATACTTCTAATAACTGGGGGCAGGAGTGCGACAACATGATCAGCGGCAACAAGTGTAGAGTAAAAATGGATAGCAACAAGCTTTTTGACGTAACATTTGAAAAAACGCAATCAAGCAGCTCAAGCTCAAGCTCATCGTCAAGTTCCAGGGCAGCGGCCAAATATAAATACAACTACGGCACAGCTACGAATGTAACTTCAAATTCAGCCACATTGAACGGCACGATCAATCCGGAAGGAGAAGACGTGGAGTATTATTTCACTTATCATGTAGAAAATGACAATGATGTCAAGAACTATGCTAAAACCTCGACGAGAACATTATCAAAAGGTTCAGGGCAGACAACGGTCAGTGTTGACATCTCCGGACTGTCGCCGGGAACAACATATTATTATTCGATGAGTTTGAAGGGCAAGACAACAGGTGTTATTACCGCGGTCACCAGCCGAAGCTTCAAAACATCCGGCAGTTCATCGAGTTCGTCGAGCTCGGCTTCCGCCGGCGCCGCATCGGTTGACTTGAAGGTCAGGGAAGTGCTTCCCGGAAGCAGCTTCGGAAGTTGGGCCGATTCCGCGACATTAAGCGGAAACAATTCCGTGGATCTGACTTGGACAGTGTCGGGCGCGTCAAGTTGTTCGCTGGGTCATGACTCAAACGCCAAGGCCCTTAGAAGTTCGGTTGGATCAAGCGACATCATTGGCGACTCGGGAACAAACAAAAGACATAATACCGAAGATTACACGATAAATACTTCTTCAAGACAGACGGCAACATATACATTGACATGCAAGGATGGCAGCGGCAGAGAAAGTAAGGATACCGCCACGGTAACATACTAGAGAAGTAAGACAGAACGAAAAAGCCCCCTTTGCCGGGGGCTTTTTCGTGTGGATGTCTTTTTGATCTATCGACAGTTATACCTTAGGAGAAGTTTATGACAAAAGATGGTTTTAATCGGCAAATAACACGGCAAAACGGGAAGGCCCTTTTGTTTTGGGTATTTTTTGGCTTGACTGGCTTGACTGCTTTGCTTGCTTTTGGGGTAAGTAAATCAAGGGCAATAATAGAGGAGCGAGCATCAGGTAATGCCAAAAACAGCGCCGTCGTGAAGAATGAAAACGGCAATGTCAAAGTAACGAATTTGCCTTCATCCGGCGAAACGGATAAGAAAGTGAGCAGGAGTAACGAAGATTGCGCCAGTTCAAGTTCATCTTCAAGCTCAGGGGGAAACGGGCAAGTTGGCGGAGGTCTTATCGCGGATTATTCTTTCGATGAAGGGCAAGGCGTAAATCTTGAAGACTTATCGGGAAACGGCAGAGATGGCGAGCTTTATGAAACAGTATGGGTCAACGGAAACAATGGCTCCGCGTTAAGATTCGACAATCATTACGATTATGTCGAGGTCCCGATGCCGGAAGACTTGGAAGAATTTTCAGTCTCAGTTTGGTTTAAGAGGGAAGACGGCGGGTCGAATAACGACAGCGATACGCTTTTCAGCTATTTCAAAAACGCGGAAACGCCAAGCGGGCAGGAAGGCTTCGAATTGGGTTTTTACTGGAACGACCCGGAAAATCTTAGCTTTATAGTCACCACGGCTAACGGGGAAGGCGTAAGAAAATCCCAAAGGATAAACAAGGCGCGCGGAAATTTGTCGGAAGGTTGGCATCACGCCGTGGCGATTTTCGACAGCGAAGAGGGAGAACAGATCTTGTATATAGATGGGGTTGCCGTTGAAAGAAAATCTCATCCGGCGGGAAACAAATTCGTTCCTTTGGCCGAAGACGAAGCTGCCATTGGGGCAAGGCCGGGAGGCGGAGGAGGATATTTTATAGGATCAATTGACGATGTAAAGATTTACGACAGGGTTATTTCCGAAGAGGAAGCCGAAAGTTTATACGAAAACGGGCATAGTTTTTGAAGCCAAACTTTTGGACAAAGAGTTATATTGCAATGAATTCCAATTATAAGAGAATTTGAAAAAATAATTTTATGTTTACGCAAAAGCTAAAAAAACAACTGTCAATGGGGATTACTGGGGCGCTTTTGATCGGTCTTGTCGCGACAATAATAACGGATACGGTCAAAGTTATTTACTTCAACAACGCGAACGCTCAAATTGATAATGAAGACAAAACTTTTTTGCTGACGATCAACAGGAACGGATCGGGGATGGTTTCCACGGAGGACGAGAAAATAACTTGCGGCAATGATTGCGCGGGAAGATATTCGGATGGGGAAGTGGTTACTCTGAAAGCGGAGCCCAGGGGGAATAATGTTCTTTCCGGTTGGGATGGTGGCGAATGCTTCAGAAATGAAATCAATTCGGAAAACGGCTCGGGGGAATGCGTGGTACAAATGAACAAGCAGAGAACCGTGACGGCGAATTTTAAACCGGCGGCCACTCTCACAATTATCAGAACGGCCGACAGCCAGAGAGGCGGAAGCGTGGAGGCCAATGTGAAAAACTTTTACAGCACGAAGAATTCGCGAACGGTGTGCGATTTGAAACATGATATGTCTTGCGTTTTTGAATATCCGAAAGGGGCAGAGATAGACCTCGTGGCGGTTTTGGAAAACAGCGAAGGCCTGATCAAGTGGTCGGCGGATTGTACGGGAGTCAAGCTGCAATGCGGATTGACTTTGGATAAAAATAAAACGGTAAATGTAGCTTTCAAGGAAGGCAAAGTCCGGGCTTCAAGTTCAAGTTCTGTTTCAAGCGCTTCAAGCGCAAGTTCGCTGTCCGCTTCATCGGCGAGCAGCGCGGTTTCTTCGATGGCCGCCTCGTCTGTTTCTTCCGCGGCGAGCGCTTCTTCTTCGGCAGCCAACTCCAGTTCATTGCCTCAATCTTCAAGCTCGGTAAGCAGCAGCGCGTCGTCCGCTTCCAGTCAGTCGAGCGTAAGTAGCGCCAGTTCAGCCAGTTCAGCCAGTTCCTTCTCCGGCTTCACCGGTTTGGTGGGTTCATACCTTTTTAGCGAAGGAGCCGGCACGGCGGTAAATGACACTTCAGGGCAGGGAAACAGCGGAGAAATAAAGGGGGCGGCGAAGTGGACAATGGACAGGCTTGGGCCGACGTTGAGCTTCGATGGCGTAGATGATTATGTCTCCATCCCGAAGATGGAAGGGGAAGAGCTGACAATATCGGCCTGGTTCTATAAGAATTCAAATGACAATTCGAATGCCGACGCGATTTTCGACGGCTGGAAAAAAGGAAATGGAGATGTGTCCGATCAGGAAGGATATTCGCTGCGTTTCAATTCCAGCACTCCCAATGAACTGATCTTTATTCTCGTAACCAAAGATTCTTCGGGCGAAAAAACATCAGGCGAATTGAGGCACGCTTTCGATTCTTCCACCGGCGGGTGGCATCACATAGTTGGTATTTATGAAAAATCCACAGGCAAGCAGAGTTTGTATGTTGACGGCGAATTGCAGGTTACCGCAAATCATCCCTCCGGAAATATCGTAGTTCAGCCAGAAAGTTTATCCGAGCTGAGAATTGGACATTCCATTGCGGATAACGGATACTTCAACGGAGTCATAGACGATGTGAAGATATACAACATCGATCTGACAAATTCCGAAGCGACCAACCTTTATGGGGAAGGCACGGCATGCCAGTTGTAGGATTTAAGATGGCGATAGTAATAAATAATCCCGCTTAAAGCGGGATTATTTATTTTCTTGAAAAGCTTTGACTATTTTGTCGAGATTCCCTTCCATTATTCTTTCTATGTCGTGGAATGATTTTTTGACGCGATGGTCGGTTATCCTGTCCTGAAGGAAATTGTATGTCCTTATTTTTTCCGACCTGTCTTGTGTTCCGATCTGCTGCTTTCTTTCCGCGGCCAACTGGTTTTGCCCTTGGGCGCTTTGCATTTCTTCCAGTTTGGCGGCCAAAATAGCCAGAGCTTTTTCTCTGTTTCTCTGCTGGGATCTTTCGCTGGTGCATTTGACGACGATACCGGTGGGCTTATGAGTGATCCTGACGGCTGTTTCAACTTTGTTTACATTCTGTCCGCCCGCTCCCCCGGAACGCGTAAACGCGACTTCCAAATCCTGAGGCTTGATGTTCACCGTCTCAGTTTCTTTCATCGGAAGAACGGCGACCGAGGCGGTAGAGGTATGAACCCGCCCCGACTTTTCCGTAGCCGGAACTCGCTGGACTCTGTGGACGCCGCTTTCCTGCTTGAGTTTATCGTAGACCCCAAGGCCGGAAATTTCCATCACCACTTCCTTATATCCTCCCAGATCGCTTTTGGATTCGTCCATTATGATGACCCCCCAACCTTCTTTGGCGGCGAATTTTGAATACATGTTAGCCAAGTCTGCCGCGAATATAGCCGCTTCGTTTCCACCCACTCCGGCGCGAATTTCCAATATTATTTTGTTGGTATTCAGATTGTTCATAATTTTTTGACGATTAAACCATAGCATAAAAAAGCAAGACGGGCAAATGCAGTCCTCGAGTTTTTAAGTTATCCACAGACGGTTTATGGTTGACTTTCGCGAAGTGTGATAAAATTATGAAAGCGATTTTGGAATCATTCGCTATAAAAATATTTAAGCAAAATTTAATTTTATGAAAAATAAATTTCTGACAATTTCCTTGTTTGTTTTTGTCTTAGTTATTATCGCGGGACTGTTTAGTTATTACGCAGTCGGCAACTTCTTTCAAAGCAACGATAGTGTTAATTATAACGATGAAGTTGCATTAAATGATGTCGACAATAAGCCTGAAACAAAGATAAAAGTCACCCTAACAACTAAAAGATCTTCGGATAGCACCGGTTTTGGCTCGGTAATTTTGCAAAAAAGCGAAAGTCCGGCTTGTCTTCTTGTTGATGACAATGGATGCAGCAGTCCCGTAGATGTAGATTCAATAATTAAGATAATAGCCAGTCCCATAGAAGCATCCATTTTTGACGGCTGGATTAACGGCTGCGATAGCATAACGACAACAACGGAAGAGGGAGATACCTGTGAAATTCAAGTTAGGGATTCGGATAAAATAACCGAAATTAAATTTACGAAAATTTAAAATGATTTATTTCGCAGGGAAAAAATATTTAATTTTTTCATTAGCATTTTTTGCTCTTCTAATTGGTTTTCTTTATTTTTCCGCGAATAAGGCAAGCGAGAGTTATAATATTTTCGGACACAAGGTGTCTTTTTTAAAGAGAGCTTTGGCTGTTGCTCCCGGCTGTACCGCCGGATCCTGTCTTTCGACCTACTGCGCAAGCGGTTACGATCCTGGTCCATATTGCGTCGGAGGTTACGATCCTGGTCCATATTGCGTCGGAGGTTACGATCCTGGTCCATATTGCGTCGGAGGTTTCTTCCATCCCAGGTTTGGGTTTATTTGCACGCGAGCCTATGACCCGCCTTTCGTTTGCACACAAGTCTATGACCCGCCTTTCGTTTGCACACAAGTCTATGACCCGCCTTTCGTTTGCACCAGTACTGCCTGTGGAAGCTATAGTCCCGATATTTGTCCTCTTTCTGTCAGTAAAACAGGATCCGGTTCTGTAACCGGCCCTGGTGTAAATTGCGGCGGAGATTGTAATGAATCTTATAATTTGAACACAAGCGTTAGCCTTTCCCCTTCTTCATCTTCAGGGTATCTTTTTGCCGGATGGGAGGGGGCCTGTACCGGATTAGGCTCGTGTTCTTTTGTGATGAACGCGGCTAAATCAGTAATGGCAAGATTTAATCCGGTTCTTTATGTTAACAAAAATATTGTAGCCGCGGGGGCGGTTGTCAGCAGTCCCGCCGGCATCTCTTGCGGGACAACTTGCGGGACCGCCAGCGCCGCTTTTAGTTTGAATTCTTCAATCAGTCTCACCGCTACCGCCGCGCCGGGTTATGTCTTTGCCGGATGGAGTGGCGCGGCTTGCTCGGGGACTGGCTCTTGTGTCGTGACCATGAACGCAGCAAAGTCGGTAACGGCACAATTCAACATGATCTTGATTTTGGATAAATCTTCTCCCGGGGCGGGGGTCGTCACAAGCAATCCGGCGGGCATTTCTTGCGGGACAACTTGTAAAAACATTGAAGCGGGCTTCCCTGTGAATTCCACGGTTACTCTAATTGCCGCTCCATCTCAAGGGTACAGGTTGGCGGGATGGCGTGGCGCTTGCGACTTCAGGGGATCCGGTCCTTGCGTCATAACGATGAACGGATCGGTTCCAAAGGCTACGGTGGCTATTTTTGAAGTTCTGTTTTCTGCGGGAAAAGCGGGACCCGGTAGTGGCGTCGTGGTCAGCCCGGGGGTGGAATGCGGAAGCGACTGTTCGGAATATTATCCTGACGGATTCTCCATACCGATACTGGCAAATCCATTCATCAATTCTTATTTCGCCGGTTGGCAGGGAAATTGCGCGGCAAGCAAAGATAATGTCTGCCTTGTTCAAATGTCGGCTCCAAGGTCTATCACGGCTGTTTTTGATATTTTGCCTTATCTTTTCAAGATGCCTGACATTCTGCCGAATCTTTACACCACAAAGAAAATTTCCTCAAACGCGACAGTTTTTAATCCTGTTCCCCAGGCGCCGCTCTCGGGAGAGCCAAAGCCGGTATCGCTTTCTGTTTCCGGCCTCCCAACGGGGGCAACAGCGACGGTTAGCAATAATAATTGTGTCGCGCCATGCTCAAGTTCCGTAAATATATCCGTTTCTCCGAACGCTCCTGCCGGTATTTATCCGATTACCGTAACCGGCCAGTCCGGCAGCGTGGCCACCACCAGCAGATTCGCTTTATTTATAAACGAAGATAATTTGTTCAGCGTCAAAGTTGAGAAAAAGGGCGATGGTCATGGGACGGTAAGGGTGGTCAGTTCCGATCCTTTGATCAAAGATATATCGTGTTATTTCGGCAGCCTTGCTTCAGGAACTGTTCCGGCCTGCTCAAATTCCTATCTGAAGGGGAGTAATTTTATCGTGAGCGCGACAGCATCCACAGGTTCGGTCTTTGCCGGGTGGGGGGGCGCCTGTTCCGGCACCGGCCCTTGCTCCATAAACGGCATATCATCGGGTAAAAATATTACGGCTAATTTTAAAAAGCAATAACAATGAGCAAAAATAAAATCGTCAAAATTTTCTCCGTCTTGCTTTTGCTTCCGGTCTTCTTGCCCGTCCTTTCCTTTGCCGCCGCGGATTTGACCGTCAATAATTTGGAATTCAGCGTTTTGCCCGAGCAAATTAAAATAGAAGCGGCGATCTTAAATTCCGGTTCCAAAGAAACGCCGGGCCTTAGCTATTTTGCCTCTTTGCGTCCGATTGAGCCTTTCGCGAAAGATGCCATAAAACAACCCGGAGAAGATTTAACCGATTTTTCCGTCGCGGAAATTAAAAGCGAGGATCATTTCTCGCTGAAAGCCGGAGAAGAAAAAAAACTTTCTTTTTTGCTGCCGATAAGCCTTGCTTTGCCCCAAGGAAATTACATGTTCAGATTCGAAGCGCGTCAAATCGGCGGGGAATTGGCAGCTGAATATGAACAAACATTTTACAATGTCGGTTGGAATGTTAGAAAAGGAGAACTTTATGAAAAGGGTTTCTTGGATTTTTACAGGTCGCATTGCTTCATGGTCGGGATGGATGGAAGGAAATACGGCCTAAACGAAGCGGCAATCTTTTCTTCGTCAGAGATGCCGGAAATATCCTGCCTGGTTAAGAACGCGGGCATGGAAGCCCTAAACGTTTATCCTAAAATTGAATGGCAAGAGTTTTCTCGTTCAGACGGCTCTTTGTCAGGGAAAAAAATATCTAAAACTTACGACCAGGCCGTTTCTTTCGCCCCCGGAGAAATGAAGTTTGTCGGAGTGGATATGCCAAGCGATAAATCGCAGAATTATCAGGCCATGCTTTCCTTTGTGGATAAGGACGGTTCATTAAAGTCGTTCAATATGGAGTATAATTGGGTAATCGACGATAGCGGCCAAGCGGCCGCTCCCGAAGAGGCGGGAAGTTTGAGCGGAGAAGGCGGCAGTTCGTCCGAAGAACCGGGGTCTTTCAAAGACAGGTTCGGTTATCTGATAATCGCGCTGGAAACAGCCGGCATATTTATCGTCGCTTTTTATATAATTAGAAAAAAGAACATGATAAGCAGAAAATTCTTTGCGATGATCTTTGTTTTGTCCGTGTTCGCGTTTGGCGCGAATTCGGTTGCCGGCCAAGAAGAAATGTCGGCCCAAAATATCGATAATGTCGAGATCCGGGATATAAAGATAGAAACAAAAGAAGACCGGCTGGAAATCTCCGCCACGATTTTTAATCCAAGCAAAAATATAGAAACATCGCCGTTCACGCGTCTGTTGATTCTGGAAAATCAAGAAATTCCAAGTCCGATAATAAAACAATCAGATACGCTGAGTCCGGCCTGGATCGTTTTGGCCGATGAGGGCAAGGTTTATGAGACACTGAAGCCTTTGGAGGAAAGAAAGATTCATTATGAACTGAATTTATCTTCCAATTTGCCTAAAATCCTTTATGTTTTACGGTTGGGATTGATAAGATCCGATGGATCGATTTTGGGAAAATTCAGCCGGGAGATTTCCGAACTTGGCTTTGCAAACCCTCTGGCAGGCGAGTATTACGAACAACCGTTTCTTGTCTTTGATCAAGAAAGTTGCTACATGATCAATCAAGAAGGAAAAAGGCTCTCCGGCAACAGCGGTCCCGTTTTTGACCTTGAAAGGGAACCAAAGATCGGTTGCAAGGTTACGAATATCGGAAAAGAGGGCATCACCGCTTCGCCGGAAGTGTTATGGAAAGAATTCTATGTGTATGGACGGCCTGACGATGGCCAAGTGGCAACCCAAAATTATGATCCGATCAGTTTCAATGTCGGAGAATCAAGGAATGTGGAGATCATTCTTCCGCGGGCGGCCAAACCCCAAGTTTACCAAGCTTTGTTGGGATTTGTTGATCAAAACTCGGAAAAGGTTTCTTTTTATGCTCCTTTTCGCTGGACCATCGGAGGCTCGTCAGCAAGAGTTGAGCGAGTTTCTTTAGCCAGCCCGCTAAAGGATTCATATAAATCCGGAGAAGCGATCTCCTTGAAGGTGGATTACTTTGGATCCATGGATTTGTATTGGCGGGGGTTGGATTCCAAGGTAAAAAATCTAGGTAATATCAATATACGCGCCGCCATTACAAATACCGACGGTTCGGAATGTGGACAAAAGACCGAAACGGTCGAAGATATATCGGATGGGCTTTTGCGGACAACCCAAATAGATATTCTTCTGAAAGAAAAGTGCGACGATCCGAATTACGAGGTTGCCGTTTTTGCGGCAGATGAAAAATTAAGCGAACAGGCCGGCTCTTTCCCCAAATTAAGAAATCAAAATCAATGGATCGATTTTTTGGCGGCGGGAATTGTTTTGGCTGCGATTTTGTCACTCATTTTCTTTGCCAAAAAGAAAAAGGCTTTGATGGTCATGTTCTTCGTTTTGTTTTTTTTGGCGGGTTTTAGCGCCGATTCTTTTGCCGCCACAACCAGAGAGAGCGAGAATACCAGTTATGGAGATTTGCTTGACGGAGGAGCGGATACGATAGACACCAAGACTTACACGGGGAAAGCGTATCTCGCCGGATGGGGCGGAAAGGCCTTCGATGACGGCAGCTCTTCCAGGAAATTATATTCTTTTTATTCGGAAGGAGGCAGTTTGAGCGCCGGATTTAACAGCGCCAAAATAGATTTCTTGCAGGTTGATCTTAATGATTATTTTAATTCGAAGAAAGATGGCTGGGTCAATTTCGGGCTGGAAGGACGTCATGAATTCAGTTGCGCGAACGAATCCGCCAAATTCAGGATTTGGATGACCGCCAGAGACGGAGTGACCGGCGCTGAAACCGCGCTCAAGATCAGATTTGGGGGGCAGTCATCATACTCGGATAAAATCAGCGGCGGTTTCGGCGACGCGGCTTATTCCAATTGGGGCAAGGATGTCTATATCAAATATCAGGATATCAAAGATGCTTTTTATGATGCCGATGGCCTGTTGAAGATTAACTCTCCCCAGATTGTCTTTTACTTGCAGCAAATAGGCAAGAACCACGAGGGGACGGAAACGCCATATTTCAGAGGATTTTTTGATAATAACGAGAGTCAGGACGGGGTGCAGTATACAAGCCCGGATTCATCGACAGGAAGAACTTATGCCGGGGCTTTTGAAAAGGGGGATAGATTGCGGGTGATCGTTCCGCTCAGAATGACGGACCCGAACGCGGAATTAAGTCTCTTGAATGGAGCGGTAAACATGGCCGGTTCCACCATGGATTACAATTGCAAGCCCGCGTTATCTTGGACCGTAAAAGATGTAGATACTTGTACTGCCCTGGAAGATTGGCAGGGAACAAAAACCGCAAAGCCGAACGGCGCATACACGGAGACTTTTTCCTCAGGGATAATAACTCAGAACTATTATAAATTGCAGTGCAATAATAATTTATTGGATGTTTCCCTCTCCGACGACCTTACCGTCGGAGTGAAAGGGAAGCCCGCGATCGAATTGAAGATCAACGGGGCCGATGCCGCGATCGCTAAAAAGGGAGACACCCTTAATCTTTCTTGGACTCACACGAATAAGCCATCCCGATACAGGTGTGTCTTAAGCAGCGGTTCCATGTCGTATGGCGTTTCGGACGGTTTAAGTAGCGGCTCGGATCCCGGCAGCAAGACTGTAGAGATGACCGGGAATGAAACATTCACAATAAACTGTTCAAATTATGACTCCAGTGGTTCGAATAGGAACGCTTGCTATGGTTATTACGATACGGTTTCTGTAAAGGAAGAACAGGTTACTTCTTCGAATTACAACCTCTCCATCCAAACTCAGTGCGTCGGAACGATTACCGCCAAAAGCGGCGGAGAAAGCGGCAGTTTTTCCTGTTCCGACGGGGCAACGTGCAGCAAGTCGGGCTACAAGGAAGGGGAAACGGTTACTCTGACTGTTTCTTCCGGAACATTGGAGTCTTGGGGATCGGATTGCCTGAGCGTCTCTGCCGGAAGCGATTGCAACCTGGCAATGGGTTCCAATAAAAATGTGGCGGCAACCTTTAAAGGATGCCCCGTTTCAGAGACAAGAAATCTTGCGGTGAAGGTGACAGGTCCGGGCGCCGGTACTGTCTGGCAGGAGTCTCCCGCGACGACTGGAAGCAATATTATTTGCCAAAAAGCGAGCGGCGCGAATAATAATTGCTCTGTTGATTATGGCGACGGGACGCAGGTGAAGCTTAAAGCCGGAACGGCCGGAGGCAATAATACTTTTATAAATGGCTGGACGGGTTGTGACAGTACGGAAAAAGACAGCGGCAACAACGCGATATATTGCAATATTGCCATGGGTAGCAATAAGACGGTCACTGCTTATTTCGATTATACTTCCGGTGGCTGTACGGGAGGAAGTTGCGGTTGTGTTGGAAGTTGCAGCGGAGACCCGGTTTGCGGAAACGGAGTGATAGAAACAGAAGGAAACGAAACTTGTGACGACGGCAATAAAACGGATGGAGATGGTTGCTCTTCCGCTTGTCAAACAGAAACAACAACCGGTGATCCTCCTCCTTCCTCATCCTCTTCATCATCTTCCTCCTCCTCTTCATCGTCTTCCTCTTCATCATCGTCATCTGCGGGCGGCGGGGGTTGTCCGGAATGCAGCTCTTCTTCCAGCAGTTCTTCCTCGGAAGATCTATTTAAGTTGGATCCAAACAGCAGTTCAAGCTCTTCCGCTAGCGCGGGTGCGGGAGATATTTCGGTAAGCTATACGCCTTCTATTTCAACCAAAGTGGTGAATAAACTCCCGGCTGATTCCACCGTGTCTATTATTACATTGACCCTGAATAACACTGTTGGGGATCTCACGAGCGATTCTATACGATTAAGAGCCTCCTTGCCCGTTTCTCTGATTGGAGCAGATCCGGAAACTGATCCGAGCAAAAAAACAACGGCTTGGTATTCGATCGACGATGGGGCAAATTGGTCTGAAGATCTTGGTTCGAAAAAGTTGGAAAAAGGCAGTCCGATGCAAGTTTGGTTCAAGATTCACAATGTCGGGAGCGCCGCTTCGGTTGGCAGTCATGTCATACCGATCAGTATAGAAAGCGCAAACCGTTATTCCGTCAACCCAAACCCCGTAAACATAGAATTAAACGTGGAAAAAGTGACCTCGAGTTGGTGGGAATATTGATAGTCCATAAAGTCATAAAGTCCAAGTCGGGAATAAAATAACCCAAAGATTGCGATCTTTGGGTTATTTTTAAATTCCTCGCCGCGCTAATTCCTAGCTCTTTTTCGCTTTGGCTCTTTTGGCCTGGAATTTCTCGACTCGGCCGGCGGTGTCGATTATCTTCTTGGTTCCGGTAAAGAAGGGATGGCAGGCGGAGCATATTTCCACCTGCATTGATTCTTTGGTAGATCCCGCCTTGATCTTATTGCCGCAAGCGCAAGATACGACGGCTTCGGGGTAATATTTGGGATGTATGTCTTTTTTCATAGGTGGTTGTTATACTAACATAGATTGGATTTTTCGCAAGCCTCTTTGACTAAATTTTTAATATGGTAAAATAAGAGTTAAGACACCTGTTAGTTAATTATAATTAAAATAAAAATTAGATGATAAAATTAAAATCCAGCATAAGCAAAAAGGCCGCTTTTTGTATTGCTGTTTTTGCATTCGCCGCGATTTTACCGCAGTTCTTGGGCGGCAGTCTTAAAGCTCAAGAAGCTAATGAAGAAAATATAAACGAGGAAATAATACAGATAGAAATTCGCGATGTAAAAATCGAAGCGAAAGAAGACAGATTGGAAGTTTCAGCCACGCTTTTTAATCCGGTCAAGGATATCGAGACATCGCCTTTTACGCATCTTGTTCTTTTGAATGAAATCGATCCTTTGATTAAACCAAGGACCCCGGAACTTTCTTTGGCTTCTCTTACGGTTGCCGCCCAGGAGGGGGAGCCTTTTTTTTCTTTAAAGCCACTCGAGGAAAAAAGGGTCTCTTACACGCTTACTCTTCCGCAAAATCTTCCCTATAATAACTATTATCTCTACTTAAGAATGATCCGAGCCGATGGTTTGGTCTTGGGAATGTATGAAGATGTTATTTATGATCTGGGCGGGAATAAATCCAAAGGAAATCTCGTTGAAAAAGGATTTTTAGCTTTTGACAGGGAAAATTGCGTTATGCTTGGTCCAGACGGCAAAGAATATGGCAATAACGCGGGGCCTGTTTTTAGATCCGGGGAGAGGCCGGAGATCCGTTGTTCGGTGAAAAATATCGGCTCTGAGCAGATAGAAGCACACCCTCAGATCGAATGGAAAGAGTTCTATGTTTACGGCAAGCCGTCAAGCGGCAAGAAGCAGACTCAAAGAACAGATCAAAATATTATTTTTAAACCCGGAGAAACGAAACAGGTATCATTATTATTGCCTGCGGCTGATAAGTCCCAGGCTTATCAGGCTTTTGTCAGTTTTGCCGATGCTAAAAATAATCTCGCAGCTTCATTCAATATGTTTTTTCGCTGGATTATAGAGGGGGCATCAGGCAGGATAGATTCTTCTTCGTTGATCAGCCCGGTCAAGTCGGTCTACGGAAAAGGGGAAGAGCTTTCTTTGTTGGTGAATTATTACGGCTCGGCGGATCTTTTTTGGAGCGGTACAAGGGAAAACATTTCCGAATTAAACGATGTAAAAATCCAAGCTGAAGTCAGGGATGGGGAGGGAAATATTTGCGGTCAGGCGGAAGTTCCAGTTGATAATATTCAAGGCGGCGGACTGAATAGCGGGACTGTTAAGGTTAAAATGGATAAAAAATGCGCCAATGCTTCTTATGAAGTCTTCCTGGCTTCTTCAGGGGAGGAGTTGGCCAAAGAATCCGTTGTCTTGCCGAAGGTCGAAGAGAGACCAAGTTATTTCTATTGGCTAATGGCAGGACTTATAGTGATATTAGCTTTGGTCGCTGCCTATTTTTTAAAGAAAAATAAGGCCGTAGCCGCCATGGGTCTTTTCCTGGCAATTTTTTTGGTTTTTGCCGGGACTCTTAATTCGGGAGAGGCGAAGACATATGACGACGGAGCTGAGGCGTTCAGTGGAGAGAATTACGGCGGCGGTTGGAAAAAAAGCAGCGATATTTTGTATTCTTATTGGGGCGGCAGGGATAGTTCCAATATTAATAAATTCAGGGTTAAAAAGGAGGATAATCCTTCCTCGGGTGATTACGGATATTCGATAAGGGCCGATTTCAGCAAGTATTTCAGCCAAAGCGGAGGTCAGTTGAAGGTGAATGCCAATTATATGGCGGATGATGGCGCTTGCAGTAATTCAAGCATGGTAGTGAAAATAAAAATGTCCATAAAGGCTGATGGTTTGGAAAAATATGTCGGTTTTGCCAAGATCGGTTCGAGGGATTACAAGAAAAGCTTTACGCAAGAATACAATTCTTCTTCGGCTAAAATAGTCGACCGCTCTTTTGCCATTGACCCAGATGACATACTCTCATTTTACGAAACGATAGACGGCCAGTTGAAGTTAAGGAAGAATCCATATTTGTTCGTCGAGTTCAGGCAGGCAGGGCATGACACTCATAAGGACGGATATTATCGGGCCGGATTCAATGAAGATCTCGACAAAACATACTACAAAGACGCATCCGAAGCGTTGGAAAAAGGAGAAATGATCCGGGTGAAGATCCCGCTTAACCTTCCCGATCCTTCCGTTGACTTGAAAGCCGCCATCAAGGATTCATTCGGCAATACCCTTGTCAGCTCCGGCGACGGACCTGTCACCGCCGATTATAACTGCAAGGCGGATTTGACCTGGACAAGCGAGGATGTTGATTCGTGTTCCAAGACTTCCGACTGGAATTATGATGGAATAACTCAGTCCATAGACAAGTCCGGAATCAGAAGCTTCAATGTGACTCAAACCGGAACATACGGACTCCAATGCGCTAAAAAAATATCTTCAAACACGACCACTGCCAAGGACAGCGTTAAAATAAGCGTAAACTCCAAGCCCGCGGCGGATTTGAAGATTGGCAAAGGCGGCAATCCGACAAGCTGGACGGGAGAGAATGTTTCCAATAGCGGAAATCTTAGCGTCAACAAAGGAGACAGTGTGACGCTAAAATGGTCCGCTTCCGGACCTAGTTATTGTTTCTTGAACGAATACTCCGGTTCAAATAAGAACACTGTTTCCAATCAGTGGAATAATCTGGCGGTCAACGGCTCCAAAACGATAGATAACATTCAATCCAATAAGATCTACTACGTAGAGTGTCGCGGCGGCCAAGCTTCCTGTTTTATGCCAACCGACACGGTTAATGTAACTTGCGCGAATTGTTCATCTGCCATTGGCAAGCCTTCAGCCGATTTAAAGATTCGCAAATCAGGAACGGGATCTTACCAAGATGGAACCGTGCAAATAAATAAAGGCGAAAGCATTGACTTGCAATGGAAGGTGTCTAACGCCGATTCTTGCTCGTTAAAGTCAAATGATCCGAGTCAATCCGGGGGCATAGATAAAACATTTACAAAAGCGGAGATAAGCGACGGGACGACGGGAACCGAAAAATTATCAAATCTCCAGAGTTTTAAACACTATGAACTTCAATGTTCAAATTCATCCGGAATGGCAAGCGATACTGCCGATGCCGATGTCTTGACTCCGCCGGATATGCCGACCGGGCTTTCCGCGACGGGAATTTGTCAAGCGGTTAATTTGGAGTGGAATAAGGACAGTAACGGTAAATATGACAGCCTGACCAATAATGGCTCGAAGGTTGTGCAATATTACGATATTTACAGAGATGGGAGTTTCATTTTTAAAAAGGAAATGAATATTAACAGGCCTGAGCGGAGCAACAACTCCCATTCGGACACCGGGCTTTCAGGAGGCAAAAAATATTCATATAAAATAAGGGCATGCAATGACAATACTGATCCTGGCAATAAATGTTCCGCTTTTACAAATGAGGTCAGTGCCACGCCCACCAGCGGTCCTTGTAATGGTGATCCTGGCGATCCTAGTGATCCTGGAAACTCAGCAGTGAACGGAATTTGCGGCTCGGCCAACGGGTCGTCCAGGACTTCTTCGCCAACCGGCGGTGAGTTATGTTCTGCCGGTTCTCCCTCTTCCATTGGCGGGGATGGTCCTTGGAATTGGTCTTGTTATGGTTCAAACGGGGGGAGTGACGCTTCTTGCAGCGCCAGTGTCAGCACTCCCGATTGGTATAACTTGACATTTAAAACATCGGGAACTGGATCCGGAAACGCGACAAGATACGCTTGGAATGAGAGTTGGGAAGGCTGGGGAAACTCTGATGTCATGAACAACGGCGATACCGATGGAGTGGGGCGGGATTGGAAATTTAAATTAGTCCCCAAAGCAGATTCCGGATCATACTTTTCCAGTTGGTCCGGTTGCAGTTCGGTTAACTCTGACAACGAATGTATTTTGGAAAAAAATCCTTATCCCGGAGATGATAAAACTGTCACGGCGAGATTTACAAGCGAATCGGGTCCCGGGGGCGGAGGCGGGGGCGGAAGTTCCGTGAAGGCTTACATATCGGCCAGATGGACGACGGTGACCGATGGCAATTCCACAACCATCAGCTGGGCTTCCGACAACGCGACTTCCTGCTCGCATCCGGACAGCGGCCTTGGTTCGGGAAGTTATAAAGACACCGGATGGTTAACTGCTGGCAACACAACTTCCGGAAGCTATACCACCGTCAATTTTACCGACAACGGAGGCGCCAGGACATACACGATTACTTGCTCAAACGATGCCGGATCTTCCGATAGCGCTTCGGTTACCATCGGGGTCGGGTCGAATTTTTCAGGCTCTCCCTCTGTTGAAATTTGGGGCGATCCGCAGTCTGTCAGCTATAAGAAAACTTCATTAATTAAATGGCTCACAAGCAATATATCTTCCTGCGTTCTTTATTCCAAAAATGATTCAATGGACGGTTATCTAACCTGGTTTGGCAATTTTGGAAGTTACGCGAAAGGCGTGAGCATCAACAATTCAACCGGGCAAAAAACCGGAAAGCTCGCTTCAAACACGGAATATGAGTTGAAATGCAAAGCTTATAATGGAGGTAATTGGACGGAAATTAAAGGAAAAACAACAATTGCCGTAGGCGTTCCCGTCTCGGATTTCACCATATCCAATCCGGATGGAAGCATGCTGGCTACTATCGTAGAGAATCAGCCGGCAAACTCCACCTCTGTCAATCTTAAACTTGAAGGTTCGGCAATCGGAAACGTCAATCTTTCGAGCAGCCTTCCTTCTTCCCTGGGCGCCGCCAAAGTCCAGTTTTCCACCAATGGCGGCTCAACTTGGAGCGACACCGCTTCCTTGGATTTGTCCGGTGAATCGGCTGATTTCAAAGTAAGGGTAAAAAATGTTCCCGGTTCGATCTCCGCCGGGAATTATAATGTGCCTATATCGGCAGAAGATAATTCCAAGACGAAGAACCTGAATGTCAACTTAAGGGTGGAAAAAGTAAATTCCGAAGGGTGGGAAGAATTCTGAAGCTTGCATTTTGCGGGATTTTTGTTATCATTTAGCCTATGTTAATGACAGAAGAAAAAACACAACAAACAGAAGAAGTCGAGGCGCAGGAAGCGCCAGTCGAAGTTGACTCCATGGTCAAAGAAATGTTCGAGGCCGGAATGCATCTGGGCTATTCGGTCACAAGCCGCAATCCAAAGATGGAGCCGTTTATTTTCGGGCTGCGAAACGGCGTGGAGATATTCGACCTCGAAAAGACGAAAAATATCCTGAATGGCGCGAAGGAATTCGTCAAAAAACTGGGAAAGGAGAAGAAGCAGATCCTCTTTGTCGGCACCAAAAAAGAAGCCAAGGAAATGACGCAAAAGATCGCTGTCGAACTGGGGATGCCTTATGTCAAAGAAAGATGGATCGGAGGAACACTTACCAATATCAAGCAAATAAGATCCAGGATCGATTTCCTCAACGACATGAAGAAAAAGCGAGACACCGGGGAGTTGGAAAAATACACCAAAAAAGAAAGACTCGACATAACAAGAAAGATAGAAAAAATGGAAACCTATTTTGGCGGCTTGGCCGTCACTTTCAAAGGGTTGCCAGCCGCCGTATTGGTGATCGATTCGAAGCACGAGAAGATTGCCGTTAAGGAGGCGACTCAAGTCGGCCTTCCCGTGATCGCCCTTCTTAACACTGATTGCGATCCAAGTCTTGTATCCCAACCAGTTCCGGGAAATGACAATTCTCTGACCAGTATTTCATATTTTCTTTCAGAAGTAAGCAAGGCTTATAAAGAAGGATTGGCTGCGGCTCAGGAAGAAGTGGCAACTGGCAAATAGCCATTTCGGTGGAAACTTTGCTCACCTTTCCTCGTTAGAAGCGCGAGTTTCCACAGGGAGATAAAAGACTATGATAACATCCCAACAAATCAAAGAATTAAGAGACAAGACCGGAGTTTCCATGTCTGCCTGCAAAAAGGCTCTCGAAGAAGCGGGCGGGGATATGGAAAAGGCCTTGGCGGTTCTCCAGAGAGAGAGCGCCAGATCGGCTGAGAAGAAGGCGGACAGAATGTTGGGGGCGGGAGTCGTCGAGGCTTATGTCCACAACAACAAGAAAGTCGGAGTTCTTCTCGAGCTTATGTGCGAAACGGATTTTGTGTCAGGCAATGAAGAATTCAGGGCGCTTGCGAAAGATATCGCCATGCATATTGCCGCCACGGGGGCAAATGAGCTTCAGGAATTGCTAAGCCAAAATTACATCAAACTTCCAAGCCTGACAATTAAAGAATTGTTAAATCAGGCAATCCAGAAATTTGGAGAAAAAGTAGAAATCTCGAAGTTTACAAGGTACAGTCTGTCGTAGTTCATATCTTTTATGGCTATTTTGATCTACACCGTTATAATCTCCTCTATCTGTCTTATAGCTTTTATCTCCAAAGGCGTTTACGCGGCCAGATCCATTTCAAGGGAAAAACTGGTCATCGAATTGACCGGATCAAAACCCATATTCCATGACGTGAAGCTCAAGGTCTTGTTTCCCTTGTTTTCTTTTGTTTATGTTTTTTTCGCGCCTAAGATATATAAAGAATTTGAGATAATCGTTTCCAAGATCAGATTGATGGTTCTCAGAACAGAAAGGCTCCTTTTGCAACTTGTTCACTATATAAGGGGGAAGCGGGAGGTCAAAGTGGGCGGTTATCATCCTTATTGGAATAGTTTGACGGAATCCAAAGGTAAGAAGGAGGAATAAACCAGGACACAGGAGCATTTGCCAGAGTAGCTCAATGGCAGAGCAGCGCTTTTGTAAAGCGAAGGTTGGAGGTTCGACTCCTCTCTCTGGCTTCATGAATTCATCCGACATAAGGAAAAAATTTTTGGATTTTTTTAAAACCAAGGATCATTCGATCATCCCTTCCGCTTCTCTCGTGCCTTCGGAAACCGATCCGACCGTTTTATTTACCACTGCTGGAATGCAGCCGCTTGTTCCGTATCTGCTCGGGGCTGATCATCCGGGCGGGCGCAGGGTGGCCAATGTTCAGAAATGCGTCAGAACCGTTGATATAGAGGAGGTGGGGGATCCAAGGCATCTCACCTTTTTCGAGATGATGGGAAACTGGTCTTTCGGCGATCCGAATTCTCATGATGGCATCGGTTCCGGTTATTTCAAAAAAGAAGCGATAGAATGGAGCTGGGAATTTTTGACCGATAAAAAATGGCTGGGTCTGGATAAAAGCAGACTGGCAGTTTCCGTTTTCGCCGGAGATGATGACGCTCCCTTTGACGAGGAGGCTTTTAACGCTTGGAGAAAATTGGGGGTGGCGGAAAATAGAATAGCCCGGCTGCCCAAGAAGAACAATTGGTGGGGTCCGGCCGGGGTTACCGGTCCGTGCGGCCCGGATACCGAAATATTCTACTGGACGGGCGAGCCGAACGAGACCCCGGAAAGTTTCAACGATGACAATGATCTTTGGGTGGAGATTTGGAACAATGTCTTCATGCAGTACAACAAAGGCTTGGACGGCAAATATTATCCGCTTGCCCAAAAAAACGTGGACACGGGAATGGGTTTGGAGAGGATGGCCATGGTGATGCAAGAGAAAGATAATGTTTATGAGACTGATTTGTTTGTTCCGATACTGGAAAAGCTCAAAGCTCAAAGCCTGCCTACCGCCTGCCTGTCCGGTAGGCAGAGACAGGCAGGATCAAAACTCAAAACCACAGCTAAAAACTTAAAACTGGAAGAAAAAGAGAGAGCTGAAAGGATTATTGCGGACCATATAAAAGCCAGTGTGCTTATTATCGGTGACGAAGTCGCGCCATCAAATGTAGGCAGGGGATACATACTAAGAAGATTGATCAGGAGAGCCGTTCGATATGGCAGGGTGCTGGGAATTGAAGGGTTGTTTTTGAGTGAAATAGCGCTGCCTGTTTTTGAGATTTATAAAGAATTTTATCCGGAGTTTCTGCAGAAAAAAGATATGATTTTAGGAGTTATTCAGGAAGAAGAAACTAAGTTTAATAAAACTTTGGAAAAAGGCCTGAGGGAGTTCAAGAAAATAGTTTCAAGGGCTGGCGAGGAAATGATTTCCGGCAAAGACGCTTTCATTTTGTTTTCAACATTCGGATTTCCCGTCGAGATCACTCTTGAGATGGCAAAAGAACAGGGAATAAAAGTTAATAAAACGGAATTTGATAAAGAATTTGAAGATCACCAGAAAATTTCCCGCACAGCCGCGGCGGGAATGTTTAAGGGCGGTTTGGCGGACGCTGAGGAGAAGACGGTAAAATATCATACCGCCACCCATTTGCTTCATCAAGCTTTAAAACTCGTTCTCGGAGAGTCGGTGGCGCAAAAAGGCAGCAATATAAATTCCGAGAGATTGCGATTCGATTTTTCATATCCCGAAAAAGTGACGAAGGAACAAATAGAAAAAGTCGAAGGATTGGTGAACGAGCGGATAAAAGAAAATCTCCCCGTTTCCTGGACAGAGATGGATTTGGAAGAAGCCAGAAAATCCGGCGCTATCGGTTTATTCGGGCATAAATACGAAGACAAAGTAAAAGTCTATACTATCGGCGAAGCCGACAAATTCTTCTCTAAGGAGATCTGCATGGGCCCCCATGTCCCATCCACCGGCCAACTCGGCCGCTTCAAGATCGTCAAGGAAGAAGCCGTCTCGGCAGGCATCCGAAGAATAAAGGCAATCTTGGAGTAACGCCGAATGGACTCCTGCGGGGTCGATAAGACAAGATTTTACCAAACAGTTCAACCACACCTGAGACCTATTTTTTCGATAGCAAAAATAGGTCTCAAAAATTAAATGTGCTATTTTTTAAATAAATAAGGTATTAAGAACAATTTAAAGCTTTATGGAGTCTTTTAAACAGGAGAAAATTGGAGAGGTGCCAAGTAATGATTTTAAGGCCATAAAAAAAGAGCGAGAGGCTAAGATCAGAGAACACGAACGGGAAAAATTCGGCGGAGATTATTCAAAAAAGCCAGAAAATTTGAAAGCTTTTATAGAGATTGGCTTAAGTGGAATTATTGAAAAATTGCCAAGTAAAATAAAAGCCGTACAGCTTGGTGGTGCTGGCGGGCGCTTAGCGGAATCTGTAAAAAAGATTTTAGAAGGGGAGGGGAAAAACAGCGACTTTTCCATTGTAGATGTCAATAAAAAATTCCTAGAGGAAGCGGAAAAAAGGGGCTTTGGTGTTTTTGAATTAAACCTGGTAGATAAAGTTCCCATTGAAAGAATAGATCTTGCCATCATGAGAAATGTTCTTCATTACAATTCCATTGAAGACATAAAGAAAATTTTGAGAAATATAAAAGATTCGTTGAAGCCGGAAGGTTACTTCGTTAACCAAGTTATATCGGGAAAAGATCAATATCATGTGGAATTTATAAATAAAATTTTAAGCAAAGAGGCGCTTGGCAGGGGAACTAACTATTTAACCAAAGGAGATTATTTGAAACTTTGTGAGGAAGCCGGATTTGATACAAAATTTGCTGGTGATGCTCCTGCTGGGAAATGGACGCTTAAAGAAATGTTTTGGAGGACTTATCCTAAAAAGGCCGAAGCGCAGGGAGTAGAAGATCTAAGTGTATTTAGTGAAAAGGAAAAAGAAGAGTATTTCAAAAAAAGAGATTCATATGTAGAAAAATGCAAAGGAATTTTGGAGAGTTTCTCCAGGGGAAAGAACATTGAGGACATAGACTTCAAGGGCGTTGAAACAGAGATTGAGTTTACCGGACCAATTTTTGTTTCTCAGCCTAAAATAAAGAAGTAATATACAATAACTAAATCACCTGCGACCTATTTTTTCGATAGCAAAAATAGGTCGGATTAAAAAACAAAAAATCTCCGGATATGAAATCAGAAGAGGACAAAAATATAAAATCAATCAGAGAAAGGCATATTAAAGGCGAGCTTGCCAGGGAAATTCTTAAAAAACTGGCGATTGGCGGAGTTTTGATAGCCGGTCTTGCTCTGCCTAACACCGTGCAATTGCTTGATTTTTTCGGAGCGACAAATTCGGCTGAACGAAGAAAGCTCCTGAGATCTGTCGATAATATGAAGAAAAAGAAATTAGTCAAAATTTATCAGAAAAATGACCGAGATATTGTCGAGATAACCGAATTAGGCAGAAAGAAAATACTCTCATATGACTTACAAAAAATAAAATTAACCAGACCCAAAAAATGGGATGGCTATTGGCGAATAATTATTTTCGACATACCAGAGAAAAACAAGAAAGCTCGAATGGCTCTAAGCCTGAAATTAAATGAAATGGAATTGTATCCTCTGCAAAAGAGTGTTTTTGTGTGCCCATTTGAATGCAAGAATGAAATAGATTTTGTGGCCGAATTCTTTCGAGTAAAAAAATGCATAAAGCATATTTTGGCCAAAGAAATCGAAAATGACGAGCTTATGAGAAGTTATTATAATCTCTAACCTGACTGCTCCACAAATCGTTATCTATCCATAATTCTATGGTGCGACCTATTTTTTCTATCGCTAAAATAGGTCGGGGGTATGGGGTGATGAAAAATTGTTGCTGAGAACAAATAATTTAAGTGAAAAAATGTGGAATTACTTCACTGGTTTGAGTTTCCAGAAGTCGAACCAGACGCGTTTTTCGAATTGATCGGTGGTGAGGGGTTGGTAATAAGACAGCGGGCTGAAGAAATTGTATGTCAGGGCAATGATGATGACCATCGCGATCAGGCTTGCAAAAAGGACTTTTGATTTGGATGCGATTCGTTCTTCGAAAATGTAACTAAAAACGAGAAAGGTGAGGATGAATGAAAAAAGCAGGGGTATGAAGTAATGGTACAGATACATCACTCGTTCTATTTGCAGCATCATCGCCATATAGGCAAGGTAGAGGGATGAGAAAGCGACAATCAGAAAAAATAACCGGCGATTTTTTATCGGCATTTTAAAGATCAATCTTCCGATGATAAGGATCAGTGAGAGAATGACCCCGGCCAGACCCATAAGCCAAATAATTGGGTTGCCTTGAAGATACATGTATCGGACACCTTCGCTGTTTTTCTCCCATCTGTAATTGATGCTCTTGTCACCCAATGGCCAAGTCATGGGGTGGCTGCCGTTTTCATCAGGTTTACAGACATCAAGTTTCGGAACCCCCTTATTGTAGTTGGCCATGTAAGCCAAGTTGTCGCCAAGCATGGTGAAGAAATATTTGGGACTGCCGGTGAGACCATTCTCCATGATCATTTTATATTGATCTGACGCTTTATAATATTTTTCTTCTTGGGCCGTTTTGCCGAGCGTGAAATGGACATACCAGACGGAGAAAAAGACAATCAAAATTCCGGCGGAAAAAATCAAACCTTTTGTAATAAAATTTTTAAATAATGAAAGAGCGCGGGGAAAGAATTGGATGAAAAACAGTCTGGCCGAGTCCCGCTGAAAGCGGGGCTCGGAGAACCGAGGACTTTTTTCAGACAATTCTTTCCCCGCGCTCAACTTATATGCCAACAAAAACGGAAACAGCAAAAACACGATTCCTCCCGTGGCTTTGATGGAAATCGGCAATCCGGACAATAAGCCCAGAAAAAGGTGATTAGACCAATGGACCTTCTTTTTTTGAAGCAGGTAAACGAAGTATAGAACAGTCAAAAGAATAAAGAACAAGAGACTGCCTTCAAGCATGGCGGCGCGGCTGTGCGTGATCAACGCGTTTTCAAAAACATACAAAGAGGAAAAGGCGAGAGAAGTATGCGGATTTCTTGAGATAAAATAGAGAATATAAAAAAACACCACTCCTGAAAGCCAGGCGAATAAAGCGGAAAAAAACCGCACTCCCAGGAAAGAATATCCGGCGGGGAAATCTTTTATATAATCCGTTTTGGTAAAATCCGTCAGATCAAGATCGGAATTGGGTTGGAATATCTTCTCACCCAGCGCGACAAACAATTTGCCGAGAGGCGGATGAGGCTCCATGAACATCACTCCTTCCACATATTTTTGCCCGGAAGCTATATGGTAATTCTCGTCCCAAAAAACGGAGGGCGGATAATCGTACCCTTTGAAGTAGGTCAAATAAGAAGCGATGAAAACGATGGCCGTGTAGACCAGCAGCAAGTTGCTTCTTTTTGAAAAAAAACTTTTCAAAAAAGTCATATTTTAATTGCTTGTTGAAGTCAGATCTTTTTTAAGCCTGTTCAGCTCGGACATATATTCGCCAATAAGCTTCAATATATTGACTTTGCTGTCCCTCTCCTTGTCCTGCCATTTTACAGGAATTTCTTTAATATTGAAATTTTTCCGAGCCGCCCGGATCAGAAACTCGGTGTCGAAGAACCATGTGTCATTTTTTATTTGCGGAAGAATTTCGTCCATTGCCCTTCTTGAAACCGCTTTAAAACCGCACGGGTAGTCCTTTATTTTTAACCCGAATTTCATCCGGACCAGCCAGCTGTAGCCCAACGAAGTTATTTTCCGTTTGAAGGTTCGGATGGCCCGGGATCTCTTCAGGAATCTTGAGCCTGCCGACACTTCGAAACCGTCTTCTATCGAGCTTATAAGATCCGGCAAGGCGGACAGATCGGTTGCCATGTCGGCATCCATGAAGGCGTAAATGTCAGCGTCGTTCTCAAGCCAGCTTTCCCTTATGGCTCTGCCTTTTCCTTTTTTTGATATAAGCTGATATTTTATTTTTCCGGGGTTTTCCGTTTCCAGCTCTTTTGCTATTTCCGCCGTCTTGTCGGTCGAGCCGTTGTCGGCCACGACTATCTTCCAGGCGTAGTTTTTTAAATTTTCTTCGCAAAAACTTTTCAGCAGCTCGGCTGATTGGCGGATTAAAACTTCCTCGTTATAGGCGGGGAGGCTGATCAGCACCTTCAAATTCTTATTGGCTTTATTCATTGATTATTTTGGACGACCGCGCGATTATGGGATTTGGAATATGAAGATCGATTTCCCGGCCCGTCCGATCAAGTTATCCCGCAGCATTGTGTATTTCTTGTTTTCGGGAAGATTTTCATCGTAAACATTGTTTTGGTATTCCATTGCTGAGACCGCTATATAGGAACCGGGCGGAGGCAGTTTGCCGTCCTTGATATTGAACCATTCATATCTTTCTTTTCCTATATAGTGATCCAGCGGGTTTACCGTGAATAAATGAGTGTAAATTTTATCAACATCATTCTCGTCCACCCATTTTGCCAGCCTCTTTATATCCTGACCCCAGTCGTAGTTAGAATCGGTGGCTATCTTGTAGCCGTTGTTCGTTCCGCCTCCCAATATATTATAGTAACTCAAATAATGAGGGAAGGACAGAATCGTCGCGAGCGCGGCCAGGAAAACGGCTCCTCCGGAAACATAACCCGTTTTTAGCCTTAAAACAGTCCTACCCCAATATAAGTCCACAACCCTGGCTGTCAGTATCGCGGCGGCAAGAATCGCGGGCATAAAATGTCTTACTCCGATGTTTAGTTCGCTGCTTACCGCGTTTTGCGCGTAGAATAAGGCAAAAGAAACAAATAATACGCTTCCCGCGCCCAGTTTTCTAATTTTGACAAGAAGATTTTTCGAGGAGCTCGTCAGCAGGCTTCTTAGAATAAGAATTATAGCCAAAAGGGTTAGGATGACGGTCGCGGCCGGTATTTTAGTGACGGTCAATATCGGGAAGTACAGGATCCCGGCTCCCTCGGAGCCGTGAACTTCTCCGAGAAAATATGTAGCCTGACCGGCGCCGTCAATTCGGTTCAATACCATGGATAAGCCTATGGCGTACGAGGCCGCCGCCTTCCCGAATCGTCCGCCTTCCGCCATCTTCATCATAATGTGCTTGCCGGAATCCGGCAGACGCTTGGAGTAGTTGAATCCGAGCTGTCTTTTGATCCCGTAGCTGTCAGCATTCTTCGCGTGAAAGGAATATGACAGCAACGTGAAGGATAAAGCCAGGATCATGACCGCGGCGTATTTAGCCAAAAAAATCAAAATATTTACCCATACTTTTTTGCCGTTCCTCGCGAGAAAGACCGCGTAAAAAAGTCCGCCGGCGAAAAGACCGGGAATCAAGATTAGGGCGGAAAATTTGGACAGCAAAGCGAGAGAGAGGAAAGCTGAGGCAAGAAAGAGACCCGCCACGAGGTTTAACCTTGCGGCAAGGTTAAACCTCGTGGCAAATTGTCCCGCAGGATCGTTTTTTTGTTCCGAATTCTTTGTTCTTATTAAAAGCGCGAAAGAGCCGACAGCCAGCATGGACAAGACAGCTGCCATGAAATCGTTTGTCACCAGCGAAGCGTGTATCAAGCTAAGCGGAGAGAAGGCGATCAACGCCAGACCCAAAGAAGCCGTTCTCTTCGACCAAAGTTTTTTGAGGACCGAATATAAAAGATAGAGGAAAAAAGTGTTGGCGATAATCACCGAAAGCCGCGAGAAAAGAAGAATGAGGTCAGGGTTGTTGTTTTCGTTAAAAATAAAAAGCCGATTATCCCATTGGTAGTTCTCCACCTCGAGGATCCGAGGAAACACGAGATCTTTGGAAAATAATTTTTCAGCCGGTTCGGTCGTCTCTGAATAATCGGCGGAGACTTCCGGAAAAACAGGATTCAGGATCAGGAGAGGCAAAACGGCCGATATGTCCTTGGCCAGAGGGGGATGTTCCGGATTTAAAAAGAATCTGCCCGTTTTTAAATAGTAGTAACCGCTTTGAATGTGCGGCAGCTCATCGCTGGTGATCGAATTGCCGCTTTGCTTGAGGTTGGAAAAATCAAAACCGGACGCTGAAAAAAAAGCCAGCCCGGCAAACAGCAGACAAATAAATATGGCCGGATAGTTTTCTTTAAGATATCTTCCGGCAAATTGAGAAAATTTTCGCATTATGAAAGCTATAATCTTTAAAATCAATTGGCAATCAGTTGGGTTTTGCCTTAGAATTAAGATTGCTTGTTTATTTTAACACATTTAATGGTTTAATGAATCGCTTCATTAAGAAAAAGATCGACCTCAAACAAATTTTCCAAGAAAATAAATGGGTGATCTTTTTGGTCCTTGCAAAGTTGGGATTTGTTTTTTTTGTAATATTTTTTTCCTATCTTTTTTTTGATTTTAATCAAGGAACATATGCTGTTAATTTTATTTATCCGGAAAAAGAACCGGTATCTTTAAAAAGCGCTTTTTCTGCTTGGGATGCCAAGTGGTACTTTTTTATTGCCGAGAACGGCTATGGCAACGCGATGAGTTCAGCTTTTTATCCTCTTTATCCGGCGGCGATAAAACTTTTGAACTTTATTGCAAAAAATTCTTTTTTGTCGGGTTTATTGCTGTCGAATTTGTTTACTTTAGTCGGCAGCTGTTTTTTGTTTAAAATTTTAAAAAACGATTTTAACGAAACGGTGGCAAAGGAAAGCCTGATCTTGTTGTTACTTTTTCCGACAAGCTTTTTCTTTTCTTTGCCGTATAGCGAATCCTGACCTGTACCCCTTTTCCTAGACAGCCAGTCTCTCTTGAATAAGATTGTAATTTGTTTCGTAATGGCGCGCAAATTTTTTCGGCGCCATTTTTAAT
>QZIU01000010.1 GCA_003599625.1 Candidatus Parcubacteria bacterium | reverse complement strand
TATGACAACGCTTGGAATGCCCGATTCGTACGTTGTTGCCTAGATCCTGAACACAAATGCCATAAGTCTGTTTGCGTTCAGGAATTATTCAACAAAGCCTTACAGAACTGTTGGCGAGGCGATAGAACAATACTCCAAGTATTCCGAATATATCTTAAATTTTTTGGAAAAGCAAAAATAGGTTTCTATTTCCCATCTGTCACGATCTCGGTTGCTACATTCAAGAATCTAACGCAACACCTGTTATCTGATAAAATACCTCATAAGGGGTAAGACCGCAATGGCGTTTCCTTGGTCGGGTATTTAACAAATACTCGACCCGGGCTATCTGGCGGTCGGTGATTTTGCCAAAGTCAGTCCCCTTGGGGAAATACCGACGGAACAATCCGTTGGTATTTTCATTTGAGCCTCTCTCGTGGGAACAGTAAGGATGAGCGAAGAAACAAGAGATTCCCAATTCTTTTTCCAATATCTTGTAGCCGACGTTTTCCGTTCCTCTGTCCTGAGTCAAAGTCTTTCTGTATTCAGGCGGTACGTCTTTATAAGGCGGGCAATGGTCACTTTGTCGCATTCCTTGGCGGAACCGTCCGGTGTCTTCCCGAAAAAAACGACACCCGAGACTCTTTCATTGACGCTTTTGATTCTGTGATCGGATTGTTTGGAGACCACGGTATCGCCTTCCCAATGCCCGACAACGACCCTCTCATCGGCTTCCCTTGGCCTGGATTCGATCGAAGGGAGAGAAAGATCCCTTTCGGCTTTTTGAGCTTTCCTGAAGCCTTTCTTTTGTCTTCTTTTATGTCTTCTGGCCAGATATTTTCTCAAATCTTCCCGTCCCGGTTTGACCTGCCCGTTTCCTTCCCGATATATCTGATCGTAAACATATTGATAAACAGCTTCATGCGATATTCTCATCCTTTCATCTTCCGGATATTCAATGGGCAATCTGATGGCTATTTGCTCCGGAGACCATCCGAGCTTCAATTTTTTCAAAACATACAAACAAAGCGGTTCATGATCGAATTTTGTTTTTCTTCCTTGGTTGTCCCTGTTCTTTTCCGCTTTGGCCTGAGCGACATCCGCGGAATATCTGCCTCTGCCAATGCGAGGTTTTCCCCTTATTTCCCTGATGATAGACGAAAGAGGACGACCAAGCTCTTTGGCTATCTCAGATATCCTTTTCCTGTCTATGCAATACCTGTTTTCAATGATTACCCTCTCTTTGTAACTTATTCTGTTAAAACTTCTTCGCCTCGCGGCTTTTTTTGATGATTTTGCCATATGCCTCAATTTTACTTGAGGAGTTGCAATTATTTGTTGAACTTAGGGTTCGTTCTTTTGCGAGTGGATTTTTTTTGTGATATAATTAATTAAGGACAACATATATGTCAAAGGGAAACACTAAAGAAAATAAAGACAAGAAAAACGGCTATACCGCTGACGATATTTACATACTTGAGGGGCTGGAACCGGTTCGAAAAAGGCCGGGCATGTATATCGGTTCTACCGGCGTGGACGGTTTGCATCACCTGGTTTGGGAAATTTTCGACAACAGCCGGGATGAGGCCATGGGCGGCTATGCCGATGAGATCGAAGTGGCTATTTTGCCAGGCGAGAGGATAAGGGTCGCCGACAACGGCCGCGGCATACCTGTCGACATTCACAAGCAAACCGGCGTTTCCGCTTTGGAAACGGTCATGACGACACTCCACGCGGGAGGAAAATTCGGCGGAGAATCGTATAAGATAGCGGGCGGTTTGCATGGCGTGGGAGCTTCGGTCGTGAACGCTCTTTCCACGTGGCTAAAGGCGGAAGTTCATCAGAATGGCGGCAAGCATGTTCAGGAATACGAAAGAGGAAAGCCGAAAGCCAAGGTCAAGAAGATCGCTCCATCAAGCTTTCATGGCACGGTAGTGATTTTTGAACCAGATCCGCAAATCTTTTCCGAAACCAAATTTAATTATCAAACCATTCTTAACCATTTGCGACAGCAGGCTTATCTTGTAAAGAAATTGAGGATCAGGGTGATGGATCTAAGAGCCTACGAAGGAAAGATAGACGATTCCAAGATTTTGTATTTGGATTCTTTGAAGCTGCCCGTCGACTCGTACACTTTTTATTTTGAAGGCGGTCTCATGTCTCTCGTCAGATATTTAAACCGCGGCGACAAACCGATGCATGACAAAGTTTTTTACATCGAAAAGGAAGCCGAAGGGATCATGGTGGAGGCCTCGCTGCAATATATAGAAGAAATAGACATCAAAGAGGTAAGTTTTGCCAACAACATCAAAACCCCGGACGGCGGCATGCACCTGACCGGCTTCAGAACGGCTTTGACCCGATCGATCAACGACTACGCCAGAAAGAACAATCTCATCAAAGAAAGCGAGGATAATTTTACGGGCGATGACGTGAGAGAAGGGATGACTGCCGTCATTTCCGTGAAATTAAGAGAGCCGCAGTTTGAGGGCCAAACCAAGGCCAAGCTAGGGAATCCGGAAGCGAGAAGCGCGGTTGAAACCGTTTTTGGAGAATCTTTCGTAACATTTCTTGAGGAAAACCCCGAAGACGCCCGGGCGATCGTTTCCAAAGTCATTCTTGCTTTGAAGGCAAGGAAAGCGGCCAAGGCGGCCAAAGAAAGCATCTTGAGAAAAGGCGTTTTGGAAGGGCTTACGTTGCCGGGCAAACTGGCGGATTGCCAAACCCGAGACGCCAGCGAATCCGAGCTGTTTATCGTCGAGGGAGACTCCGCCGGAGGATCAAGCAAGCAAGGAAGAGACAGAAGAACTCAAGCCATTTTGCCGCTGAAGGGCAAGATTTTGAACGTGGAAAGAACAACGATAGACAAAATGCTCGCCTTTAAGGAGATCAAAGCTCTCGTTATAGCGCTTGGCGCCGCCATTGCCGAAGAATTCGACATCAGCAAATTAAGATATCACAAAATAATCATCGCCACCGATGCCGACGTGGACGGGGCGCATATCACCACGCTTTTGCTGACGCTATTCTTCAGATATTTTTCCCCGGTTATAGAACAGGGTTATCTATACATCGCCCAGCCGCCTTTGTATAAAATTTTCAAAGGCAAAGACATCCTTTACGCTTTCAACGACGACGAGAAAGAAAGGCTGATGAAAGGCAAAGAAAATTATACCGTGCAAAGATACAAAGGATTGGGAGAGATGAACCCCGGCGAGCTCTGGGAGACAACCATGGATCCTAAAAACAGGACTCTTAAACAAGTATCGATAAAGGACGCGGAAGAAGCAGATAAGATTTTTGAAGTGCTCATGGGAGACAATGTGGAATCTCGTCGTCTCTTCATCGAATCTCACGCCAAATCGGCGCAGAATCTGGATATATAAAAGATCTCGACAAAAATCAGGCTGCCGCGCAAACTGCAAATAAAAAAAGCTTCCTTCATTTTGCGACCGCAAAGTTAAGGAAGCTTTTTTATTGCAAAAATCGCTCATTTAAGGTAGGAATTAATGCGGAGTAATATTTTACATTTGAACCTTAACTTTAAAGGAGGATTTATGGACTTTATAATCAATGAAAAATTCCCATGTTGGTATGAGCTGTCATGGAATAAAGGCACTATTTCTTTAAAAATATCTGAAGAATATTTGAAAAAGAAACCTGTTAGATTGGAAAGCACGACAATTGTTAAGGGCATGAAAGAACGGTTTGGATTCAAAGAATTTTTCGGCGATTTTCGCGCGAAAAATTTCGGTTTTGAGGGGGTGTTTATAAATAATGGGGTAAAAAGCGGTAGCGTCATTGAGCTAAAAGCTGTTTTGCCGATGGTCAGACAAAAACCTAATTTCAATTATAAAAACGCTTACGCTTTGTCTGCCACCTTTACCTTGATTTTTACTTACCTTTTTGGAGGAAGAAAGGATATTGGAGCAACTTTTTCTCGGTTTCAGTTGATGACCGTGGAAACTGCCACGGAGCGCGAAATGCACGGTTGCGGTCTTTGCGGGCAATTCAGTCCGCAATTAGTTGGTTGGCTTAAAAAGATTAAAGATGTGGAAGGATTTATTTACTCCATTAAAAAAGTCACAACCAAGGCGTATTCTTGCATGGACGGAAAAAGAAGGACTTTTGATAGTGATTTCAATCTGACGCTAAGGGATGGAAGACTGATAATGGGTTGTCCGGGAAACGCTGCCGAGATTGGTCCCGATTTGTGTTATGGGGAGGACTTGAATCATGGGTACAACTTTTGTTCTCATAACATTGATCATCCGATACAACAGCTCACTCTTCTTGCCGGTTTGGCTGCTTTGCACGACGAAGCAAGAAAAGCGGGGGTTTGAAGTTATTACTTCCTAATTTTTTAAAATTAGAGGCAATGCGGGTGTAATTTTTACATCCGCAAAGCTTGTACACAGATGCGAGCGAGACTAAAGACTAAAGATTCACAAAAAGGAGAAAGGCAGAAACTTTCTCCTTTTATTTTTTCTCCCTAATCTCTTTTTGGATGAGTTCGACGAATTGGGCGATCGCCATTGTTTCTTGTTCTTTTTTGTCGCGGAAGTTGACGGCTACCGTTCCGGCTTCTTTTTCTTTTTCGCCGACGACAAGAAGATAAGGAATTTTTTGAGTCTTGCCTGATCGGATTCGCTTGCCCAAAGTTTCGCTTGTTTTGTCTATTTCAACTCTGATACCGGCGGATTTTAATTCGCTCAACATTTTTTCGCCGTAGTCGTTGTATTTTTCTCCTACGGGAATTATCAGCGCTTGAATGGGCGAGATCCAGACGGGGAAATTTCCAGCGGTATGTTCAATCAATGTTGCCATAAATCTTTCAGCAGATCCCACAAGGGCGCTATGAATCATCACGGGTGTGTGCTTTTTTCCGTCTTCTCCGATATATTCAAGTCCGAACCGGACAGGCATGTTGAAGTCCAGTTGTATGGTGGATAATTGCCAATTTCTGCCCAAGCAATCTTTGGCGATAAGATCCATTTTGGGTCCGTAAAAAGCGGCTTCTCCTTCTCCGCGAATATAATCGATGTTTTTTTCTTTGAGCAGTTTTTCCATCATATTTTGGGATTTTTGCCACACTTCCTCGCTCCCAAGATAATTTTGCTTATTCTGCTCATCTCTTAAAGAAAGTCTTATGGAATAGCTCATATTGTAAACCCGCATGGCTTCATTGATTAAATTTAAAATTGCCGAGAATTCCTCTTCAATTTGATCTTCTCTGCAAAAACAATGTCCATCATCTTGTGAAAATGCCCTTAAGCGAGTGAGTCCGCTCAGTTCTCCGGGTTTTTCGTCTCTGTAAAGGTTAGCGAAATCAGCGATGCGAATCGGCAACTCTTTATAGCTCCTCATTTGTGAAGAGAATATTTGCGTATGCTGGGGGCAGTTCATAGGCTTTAGGTAATATTCCTCTTCTGTATAATTGGAGCTTACCTTAAACAAATTTTCTTTATATTTGTCGTAATGCCCAGATATTTTAAAAAGCTCGGCCTTGTTAATTTGGGGGGTGTGTACTTCCTGATAGCCGATTTTTTTTCTTAATTCATTTGAGTAATTTTGTATTTCCCTCCTTATTATTGCTCCTTTGGGGGTATACAAAGGGAGTCCTGGTCCAACAAGATCCGAAAATACAAACAACTCAAGCTCCTTGCCCAATTTTCTGTGGTCTCTTTTTTCCGCCTCCTCAAGCATTCTGAGATAAGCCCCCAGCTCTTCTTTGGTCTCAAACGCCACGCCGTAAATACGAGTGAGCATTTTGTTTTTCTCGCTGCCTTTCCAGTAGGCTCCGGCCACCTTGGTGAGTTTGAAGGCGTCCGGATTTATTTCTTTGGCTGATTCGACATGCGGTCCGGCGCAAAGGTCAATGAAGCCGCCGGACTTATAAACGGAGATTTTTTCTCCGGCAGCGGCCAATTCTTCTACCAATTCCAATTTGAAAGGTTCGTCTTTAAAAATTTCTCTGGCTTTTTCTGCTGGAATCTCCTGTCGTTCGAATTTGAGATCTTGTTTTATCAGTTCGCGTATGAAATTTTCCAACTTCGGCAATTTTTCTTCGGTGGGTGAATGATCAAGCGCCGAAAAATCAAAATCGTAATAAAAGCCGTTCTCGATAACGGGCCCTATGCCAAGCTTCACTTTCGGGTGTTTATCCTTGATGACGGCAGCCATCAAATGCGCCAAAGAGTGACGGATTTTTTCCATCCTGGCCGAACTAGATTCTTCATTTTTCATAATCCAATACTAGCATAAAATTTATTTTTTGACACTGGAATTATGTTTGATTGTTATATATACTGGACAGAGATGAAGAAAATATTTTTAATTTTAACGTTATTTCTGGCTGCGGCTGTTCTTTCCCTGAGCGCCATTCATCTTAGCGAACCCGCATCGCATGCTCTTGCGGCTGGCGATTGTTTTTCCATAGTTTCAACTTTTTTGCCATGCAAAGAAGAGAGTCTGGATTTGCTTCCCTTGGTTCCATCGTCATTTCCGTTATTCTTCGCGATAATCACGTACTTGATCATTAATCCATCCTTAACGCTTTTCTTCATAAATAGGAAAAATAATTTCGATCCGGGCTTTTTTCTTCAAAAAATATTTGCGACTCGATGGCTGGCCCTTTTTCAAAACAGCCCGAATTACTAAAGACGGCAGCTGTGGAAAATTTTGAAGTCCCGCCATGGTTGCTTTGAACCTGGCGGGTCGGCAAAATTTCCCACAGCTCGCAGTGTGTCGAATGTTTCTGAGACTTACTCTAATTTAAAAACTATGAAAACAAAAACTATCATTCTGGCCGTTCTTTTGATTTTTTTGGGAACGGCCGGCCTCATCTGGGGCGGTTTTAAAAAAACAGATAAAAACGAAAAAGAAGGCGCCATTCTCGGCGATAAGATCTATGTCGCGGTTGAAGAAGCGGGAGAGATCGCAGTAATAGATAAGGAAAGCAACGAACTGATTAAAAATATCAGTCTTAACAACGAAGTGGATGGGATGATGATGGGTTATATGCCTCACAACATCCAAGTCGCGCCGGACAATAAGAGCGTTTGGGTCACAGCCAACGTAATGGCCATGCCTCAGACATCTTTTCTCGGCATCCCCGTTGCCAAGGCTGACGCCGGACATGGCGACGGTGGCGGTCATATGACGGGAATAAAAGACGAACTCATTGTGATTGATCCCATTACCGACAAGATCATTCGCCGAATAGAGGTAGGGGAAGACATGCATTTGTCTCATGTGGATATAAGTCCGGACTCATCGTTTGCCATTGCCGCTTCGCAGACAAAAGGAGTACTATTTAAGGTAAATGTCAAGACTTATGAGATAGAAAAGCAGGTTGCTACGGGGCAAGATTCCCAGCCTCACGGACTCAGAGTTTCCGTTGACGGCAAGCGGGCTTATATCGCGACGATGAAAGGGGCGCTCGGTGTTCTTGATATGGAAAGTTTCACTTTCACAAACGTTCCTTTGAAGGGAGCCGCCGTGCAAACAGCTGTGACTAAAGACGGGAAATATGCCTTGGCTTCCATATATGACGCTAAAAGTTTGGCCGTCTATGAGATCGCGTCCAAGAAATTAAGTTACGTGGATTTGCCGAAAGAGGCCAAAGGCCCCGTGCAGATATACGCTTCTCCGGATTCTAAATATGTCTATCTTGCCGATCAGGGATATTACTTCGAGCAACCGATAAGCGATAAGATCTATCGTATCAGTCTGGAGACGATGACAGTTGATCAGACGATTCAAGGAGGGCAAGCTCCGCACGGAGTTGTTGTTTCCAAAGACGGACGATACGCGTATGTGACCAATCTGCTGGATGAAAATATCTCGGTGATAGAGACAAAGACAGGCAAGGAGATAAAAAAGATAAAAGTGGGCAAGATGCCGAACGGAATAAGTGTTTTTTACGCGGATACTGCGGAAGCGGTTGAAGGGTCATCGGGAAATTTTGTGGCGGATCATTATATCTATGACTTTGGGATGGTCCCGATGATGAACGGGAAGGTGAAACATTCATTCACTCTGCAAAACCAGGGTTCCGGGCAAGTCAAGATAAACAGGATTTATACTTCCTGCATGTGCACGGAAGCGATGATGACGATTGGCGGTTCCAAAAAAGGCCCTTACGGCATGCCCGGACATGGCGGTATGAATTGGACGAATCAAACAGTCAACCCCGGCGAAAGAGTAACAATAGAAGTCGAAGTGGATCCTGCCGCGCATGGCCCGCAAGGAACGGGTCCCGCCAAAAAAGCGGTCTACATCGAGACCGATTCTTCGGATCAGCCGATGATGCTTTTAATGGACATTAATGTGATCAGGTAGTTTTCAAAGAGGCTCTTCCGGGAAGTTTGACGGAAGAGCCTCTTATAACTTTTATGAAACAAAGTTTAAGTTTTCAGGCAACCATTCTTATGGCATCTTTTATCATTGCCGGTTCCATAGGATACGCGGCTTACAAGAAACCGGATGATCGGCGGGTTGATAAGACGATACTTTCTTCAAAAAATCAAAAAGTCGACGATATTGACGCGGAAGAAATTCTTCCGGAGAATGGTGTTGTTTTGCCCGCTGTTTGGGGAGATCTAGGCCTTAGAGTGACAAGTGTTGGCGTGATCGATAAAGCTAAGTTTGAAGAAATTTATTCTTCCCGCGGTGGTCTGAGCGAGGTGGAAAGACGGCTCATCGAAGGTAGCGATAACGGCAATTTGGTTATCAATTCGGAAAATTCCGGCTTGCTGCTCAACCTTCTCTGGGCGCTCGGGTTGGGAAATAAAAATATCATTTTGGAAAACGGCCCGATGACGGACTCGAAATATGGCGGAGCTGGCGGATTCGCTTCGACCGGCGGTTGGACACTGAGCGCCAGCGATTCCATGGATCATTATTCGCGACATCGCTTCATTGTTCTTACCGAAGAACAGCAGGCGATGGTGGAAAGAGCGGCCAAAAATATCTATCGGCCTTGCTGCAATAATTCCACTTACTTTCCGGATTGCAATCATGGTATGGCGATGCTTGGCTTGCTGGAATTGATGGCCTCGCAGGGCGTTTCGGAAGAAGAAATGTACAAAGCCGCTCTGGCGGTAAATTCTTTTTGGTTTCCCGATACCTACCTGACCATCGCGAAACACATGAAGTCAAAAGGAATTGATTGGAAGAATGTCAACGCGAGAGAAGTTCTTGGGTTGAATTATTCCAGCGGTTCCGGGTATGCGCAACTGGTTGAAAGAATGAAGAATACCGGCGGGACCGACAGGCGCAGCGGCGGAGGCGGCTGTTCGGTGTAGCTTGCTTTTTTGCCTTTATCGGCAAGTTGTATATAATGGAATCATGCAAATAAACTTAAAGACCACTAATATCCAAATTACCCCGCAGACCCGGGATTACGCGGAGAGAAAAGTTAACAGCCTGGAGAAGTTCATTTTAGGAATGGACGAGAGCGTGCAAGCTTGGGTAGAGCTGGAGAAGACGACGAACCATCACCAAAAAGGCGATATATATCGGGCGGAGATTCAGATACGAATTCCGCATTACAACCGAGGAGCGCGCGCCGAGGCGACTCATGAGAGCTTGAACGAGGCGATAGACGACGCTCATGATGAGATGAAGATCGAACTGGAAAAAATCAAAGATAAGAAAATTTCTTTGGCCAGGAGGGGAGCGCGGCTGTTCAAAAAATTTATCCCGTTTTTAAAATAAAATTAATAAAAATGGCAATGCGCAAAACGATACTTAATCAAGGTCGGGCCCACTGGTTGATTTTCGTAGTTATAGTTCTGGGCGTGGCGGGAGCTGTATTCGGTTATAAGGCCGCAATGAAAGCGGAGAAAAAAATATCAAACGATTCCATGGTAAAACAAACAGGGTACACAAACAATCCGATAGTGGCGATGAAAACAAACAAAGGAGAGATCAAATTAGAATTGTTTTTGAAGGACGCGCCAGAAACGGTGAATAATTTCTTGAAGTTATCCAAAGAGGGATTCTATGACGGGGTCAGGTTTCATCGCGTGATAAAAGATTTCATGATCCAGAGTGGCGATCCTAACAGTAAGGATGATGATTGGTCAAACGACGGTATGGGCGGGCCGGGTTATTCTTTTAAAGACGAGATAAATCCAAATAAACTTGTTCGCGGCATTTTGGCTATGGCCAATGCCGGGCCGAACACCAATGGCAGCCAGTTTTTTATCGTTACTGCCATCAGCGCCCCATGGCTGGACGGCAGACACACCGCTTTCGGCAGGGTGGTATCGGGAATGGAAACGGTGGACGCTATAGAAAATACTGCCACGGATAAATCCCGCGGAGATCATCCCATCGAAAACATCACCATAGAATCTATCGAAATTTTGGATTAGAGCGGGGGAAAGATGAAGTCAGGCAAACACCATGAAGCTCCTCACTCAAGAATTGATCGGCGAGGGGATTCTTAAAACCCCCTCCATCATCGAGGCTTTTGAGAAAATAGATCGCAAGGACTTCGTTCCCGAGGAGATCAAGAATAAAGCCTACTTAAACGCGCCTCTGCCCATAGGCTTTGGGCAAACCATTTCCCAGCCATTTACCGTGGCTTTTATGTTGGAACTTTTGCAACCTGAAAAGGGAAACAAAATCCTGGATGTCGGTTCTGGTTCCGGTTGGCAAACAGCTTTGCTTTGCAGCGTGGTTGGGGATTCTGGCGCGGTCTTTGCCATAGAACTTATTCCCGAACTCATGGCCTTTGGCCGTAAGAATGTTGCTAAATATGATTTTATAAAGAAAGGAATAGCGGAATTTCATTCCTTCAATGCTATCAAAGGTTTTCCGGAGAAAGCCCCTTTCGACAGAATAATCTCTGCCGCCGCGGGTTCGGAACTGCCTATGGCCTGGAAAGAACAGCTCAAAACCGACGGACGCATCGTCGCTCCCATTAAAGACGCGATCCATTTATTCATCAAAAAAACCGAGACAGATTTCGAGGAACAAATCCATCCCGGCTTCGCTTTCGTGCCGTTGGTGAGTTAGCTAAGAGCTTTGGTAAGTTCCTCATAACTCATCTCGTTTCTTCCTTCCGGTTTTACTTTTTTGATAATGAGATGGTTGTCTTCAAGATCTAATTCTGTGATTATGACGCGGATTCCTTGGTTCGCTGAAGCCTCTGACGGAATCGGCTTTCCTTTCTTTTCCGTAAAATAATAAATTCCCGGCCAGGGCTGGAAGGCCAAGAATTTTCTATAAATAATTTCGGGCGGGTCATTTTCCAAATCTACCAAGCCATCTTCTTTAGTAATCTTTTTGGTGAAAGTGGCTTGGGAATGATCCTGCTCTTGGGGCTTTATTTCTCCGCTAATCCATTTGGGAATCATTTCAACCAGCATCTCTCCGCCAAGCTCGGCTAATTTTTCTTCGAGTTGTGTTGAATTTAGTTTGGTTTTTTTCTGATTTTTAATTTCGGATTTGTCTAGGATTTCGTGCTTCGTGCTTCGTGCTTCCAATTCTTGCGAAGCAAGAATTGGTCCATGATCTACTTGCTCATCCATCAGCATAATCGTTACCCCCGTTTTTTGTTCCCCGCTTAATATGAAAGATTGGATAGGCGAAGGACCCCGGAATTTAGGCAATAAGGAAGGGTGGACATTGAGGGTCCCATGCTTTGGAATTTCAAGTATGCTTTTTGGGATAATTTTGCCGTAAGCGACAACGACGAAAAGGTCGTAACTTGTAACTTGTAACTTGTAACTTATAACTAAGTCCGGAGATAATCTTTCGGGTTGAATTATCTTTATCTTATTCTTGATTCCTGATTCATCCGCCCCGGCGGACATAATTCTCTCCTTCACCGGCGGGGGAGTGAGGATAAGTTTTCTGCCTTTTGGTTTGTCTGGCGCGGTAACAACAAGACTGGGTATATAGCCGTTATTGACCAACTTATCCAATATTTTGACTGCAAACTCCGAAGTGCCGAAGAAGGCGAAATTAAGATTTTTCTTTTCCATAACGGAATTATTCTAGCACCTCATTTCTCTAAATTCTATTGACATGAGCTAAAAATTATGCCAATATCGGTATATTCGTATTGTAACTTTAAAAGTAAATTTTTGAAGGAGGAGCGGAAAATGAAGAAAGAACTGGAGAATTTGATTTTTGGGAGTACGGTGATTTTCAAGGGCATAATGGGAGAGGCGACCGTGAGGTCTGCCAATTTCATTGAGGAATTCAAGATTTCGAATCTTGAAGAGTTGTCCCAGTCCAAGGACAGGATCCTTGCCAAGAAAGGAGGAAAGAGGATATTAAAAGATTTTGAAAAAATGGGAATCGAGTTTAAGTAATTTACTCATTCCCAATTAACCCCTGAATAATTAAATTTATTCAGGGGTTTTGTTTTGCCAAAAATAAAAATGTTACCGTTTTTAAGCTGGAGCATATTTTCGGTAACATTTTATTTTTGAAAAATCTGACCATTGGATTGCGATAGCAATTATCTGGTCAGATTTATTACTTAGGATTTATAATTTAATGATTTTTGAGGTTTGGCGGCTATTTTTTCTAAGCTATTTTATCTTCTCCAAGTTGGTGGCGGAGTCGGTAAAAAGGATGCCGTTGAGATGATCCATTTCGTGCTGGAAGATTTGGGCGAGGAGGCCGGAGGCGCCGCGGGTGAATTTTTCTCCATTTTCATCGTAGGCTTCGAGTGTTACTTTGTCGGCTCGTTCCGTGAGGCCGAAAATGCCGCTCACGCTTAGGCAGCCTTCCTTTACTCGCTGCTTCTTCTTGGAAATTTTCAAAATTTTGGGATTGATGAAGACGGCGATTTCCGGTTTTCCTTTGGCAGGTTTTTCTCCTTTCTTCGCGTTTATCTGCCCCGATCGAGAGTCGCTTTCGTCCGGCGTTTCTTTTCCCGGCTTATAATCGATGTATTCTTTTAAAACTATAAAAACACTTAAAGGAACTCCGATCTGCGGCGCGGCCAAAGCGACCCCGTCTTTGGTTTGGGCGAGGCTCTCGAGCATTTTCCCTATCAGTTCTTTTGTTTTTGCCGATTTTATGTCTTTAACGGGAATTTCTTTGGCTATTTCCCTTAAGACGTTGTTTCCGGTTTGCACTATATCGCTCATTAATTCCATCCTAGCACTTTAAAATATTTGTTTTATATTGACAAAGTATATTATTTATGATAGATTCTGAACTAGATTCAAGAACTTTTTATTTGATTTTTATCTTTTAAACTTTTTTTGAGAAAGGAGGCATCGAATGATGCCGAAAAAAGATTACGCGGTTTTTGGAATAATTGAAGGTGTCTTTGGGGGGATTCCCCTTGTCATTGACAAGAAGGAAGGCTTTCATTCCAGACAGTGGGAAAAATGGAAGTTGCCTGGAGGAAGCAGGGATGAGAGTGAAATCAGCCCCGCCTATACTCTCATGAGGGAGATTGGCGAAGAAATTGGGATTGTGATGGAAGACTCGGCAAAAGAAGTTTTTAGGCGGAACATGGGCAAGCACGACTTTCTTGTCTACGCCGTCCGTTATTACTCCGGCGAGTTGAAGGCCGGGGAAGAAATCAAAGCCGTAAAAATTTTTTCTCTTCCGGATGTCGAAAAAATGATCGAAGAGGGGAAAATTTTGAAGAATCATGCCGATGCTTTGAGTTCATACATCGGCAAGCGCAAGAGCATTGAGGAGTTGATCGATGCATTCGTCATCTGATCAATCCTCACTTCGACCCGTCTTGGAGAAATCCGGACGGGTCTTTTTTATTTGCGAAGCCTGCGGTTTGGTAAGGTTGTGAAAAATTTTGCTCTCCTGCCTGGTTGTCTTCAACCTGGCAGGAGAGCAAAATTTTTCACAACTCAACCATCCTGTGGAAAACTTGTCCGACCGCGCCAGGTTCGAAACCTAACCTGGCGGGACTGCCAAGTTTTCCACAGGCTACAGCAAATTATCCGGTTCGATATCCACTTTCCAGCCGTGGGGCAAGGAGGAGAGAAGTTGATATAATTTTTCCGGGTTCGATGTCGCGGCGTTTTCTGTCTGGGTTTGGGCGGGGTGTTTGGGCGGCCAAGAACCGGGGTCGAGTTTTATAAGAATATGCCTCCGGTATAAATCTCTGACCTTCGGGATGAAGGCGGGGTATGAGACAGGCTGCCAATCTTTCACGGTGTTTTGGATGTTCTCGACTTCTTTGATCAGCTGGTTTTCGTTCTTGCCTTCTTTTGTTAGTTTTATCAAAAACTTGAACGGGGGATATTGGAAAATTTTTCTCGCTTCGATCTCTTTTTTGCAGAAGCCGGAGACATTCCCCCGCAGAACATCATCGAAGATGGCTAATTCCGGGAATCTTGTCTGTATGGCAAAAGTTTTCCTGGCCAGACCTTTGAGCTTCATTAACAGCCGGAAAACCCGCTCATTTATCCTGAATTCCGGCACGGAAAAAAGTCCGTCTACCGAGATGGCGATCACGCGATCAACCGGTTTCTTCAAATAGGAAAAGATCGCTTCGGTGCCGACAAGAATGCCGCCGGAAGCATAAAATGATTCCGCAATTCTCTTCCCGGTTTTATCGGTTGGAGCAGTGTCTGAATCCAGCTCGTAAATTTTTGTCTCCGGGAAAAAGCCGGTCATTTCTTCCGCCACCATTTGCGTTCCTATCCCGTACCCTTCCAGCCGCCAGCTTTTACAATAAGGGCATTGATCGGGGGCCGGAACTTGATTCAAACATTTATGGCATACTTGCGCGGCTCCCTTTGAAAGTTCCTTGCGCAAGACGAGCGGGACGGCGCATCGGGGGCAAAGTATGGTCCGGTTGCAGTCCTGGCAGATGGTCGTAGGGGTATGGCCTCGGCGATTGGCAAAAATAACGATTTTCTCGCCGCCGTTTACTCGCAAAGCTCGGTCCGCCAATTCGACCAGCGCGGGGGCGGAAATAAGTTTTTTGGCCCCGGTTTTTTTAATGTTTTCAAAATTATCTTTAGCGTCTATCAATAGTTGTTCCGCGGTTGACGCGACTCTTAGGATAGCGGGAGAAGACATCGCTTCACCTGTTTCTTGTTTGCGCGCGGTTTCGCTTCTAAGTAGTTCGTCGCCCAAAACGAGCCTTGCTTTTAATTTCTTGCAAATTATCTCCGCGGCTTTCCTGGCATCGGCGTAAGGCTGCTTTTGATTTTTGTATGCCGGAGAATTTTCTCCGTCCATTATTATGGCGTTGATGTCTTTTCTTGGAATGGATAGGAACGAAGGCGTGGCTACGATCAAGACAGGGTGCTTCTCTTCGGAGGCTCTTATCCATGTTTCGATCATCTTCTTTTTCGGCATTTTGCCGTTGAGCATGAAGACATATTTCTCAATGCCGCGCTGAAGCTCTTCGGCGCAGACGGCCATATCTGAAAGGGTCGGCAGGCAGAAGAAGACGGAATTATTTTTGGCGAATTCTTCTCTGACAATGCTTCTGTATCGCTGGAGCCTTTCTTCTTTCGGAGCTTGTATAAGGAGGATCTCGGAACGTCTCGAGCGGGAAGCTGATTCTTTGTCCGGATATCCCGTTTTTAATTCGATCTTGGTTTCAAGAACGGCCTGAGGAACAAAGTCCTTGATGATCGCTCCCTGGGTGGACATATAATAATGAGCGATTTCTTTGCAGGCTTCTATAAATTCCGGCGTCAGAAAATTGGATGATAAAACCGACTTTATCGGCTTGATCGAGAAACTCGTGTCCTTAAGGCTTATTTTGGATTCTTTCGCGTCAAAAACGGCGCTTACTATGGCGGGGATCTCTTTTTTATTCAGCGGCGCGGCGACCAAGGCTCCGGGCTTGACCTCTTTGGAAGTGAAATAAGAAAGCTTCTGATGAGGAATGCCTTTGGCAATGGGGATCACGTCGAGAATCTTCATTTTGTATTAGTCCAAACTTAATTGAAAGAGAGAGTTTTCGTCCAGAATATAAATAAGCGGATCGCCGGAGTACATTATGGAAACCGGATTTCTTCCTTTATAAACAGGCTGCAGCATCCTTCCGCCCCTGCCGTCTATCTCGATGGCGTAAACTCCGGATTCAACGGAAATTATCATGGCGTCATCCCGGCCGGGGTAGAAATCGGCTCCTTTGACAGGAAATTTGGATTGCAGGACGATGGTCTCCTTCGGGCAATCTTTTTCGTCATCATCCGAACAGAAGAAGTATGGAGAATTTTGCGAGTAGTCGTTCCACCTTGCGGACAAGGTTGTTCTTTCTTCGTTTATTGACAGGGTTTGTTTTCCATTTGATGAAATTTTCTCCGTCGTTGTGGATTTCTCCATGCTGATCTTTTCCAAAGTCAGAAGGTCTTTGTATATTTTGGAATATTGCTGATTCTGCCAAATTTTTCCTTGAGTTATTTCCTCGGCGGAGAAAAGAAGTTTGCCAACAGGTTCCTTTGTAACCAACAATGCCCGGGCTTCAGTGACAGCTTGCTCTCTGACAAATAGCTTTTTTTGCCATGGCCAATAACCTTCCTTGGCCGCCAGGACACTGTATTTGCCGGGTTTAAGATTTTGCAAAAGAACGCCTTCTTCAAGCAGCCCCGTCTTAGCCTCCTCCTTGTTGTTTACGAAGATCCTCGAGCCGGAAAGAGGGGAAGACACATAAATTCCGCCGGTTTTGTAGAAACCCGAAATCGGACTGAATCTGTAACCCGAACTGTACATCGCGGCAACGGGCGCGGCGATCAGAAAAATAATAACGCAAATTAAAAGAGTTATTCTCCTTTTCTTGATTGACATATCATCTATTCTTGCAAAAAAAAGAGAAAAAGTCCAATCTCTTGACAAAAATATGAAATTCATGATATGATTTGACTAAACAGAACTTTGTAAGGGAAGTAATTTTCCGGACGTATCCGGGAAATTTTAGAAGTCTAAAAAATTAGAAAGGAGTTTTTTAATGAATTTTAAAAAATCCTTGAAAATTGGGGAGATTATCTTTGTAATTTTGTTTACAGTTGCTGCCTCCATATTTTTTTGCAGGGCCTGCGGCAAATATAACAGCAAGCTCAAAATTGAGCTTGCTAGGTATGAGAAAGAACTCCAGCAGAATCCTGACCAGGCGCTAAGTCGTCTGGTCAAAAAATAAAAAATTCCCTTTGTAGTTAAGCAGGCGTTCTGGCAAAGACCAGCCGCCTGCTTTTATTTTTGTCTGTGGAAAATCTGTGGATAACTCATCCAACCCGTAACTCATCCAACCCGCCGGGTTGGAAAAGGGCAGAATTGCGCAATTTTTTAAAACCATTATCATTACACTGTGACGAATTACATCATAAACGGCGGGAAAAAGCTAAAGGGGGAAATAACGGTCAACGCTTCCAAAAATTCGGCCGTCGCTTTGCTTTTAGGGGCTCTTCTCAACGAAGGTAAAACGACACTGATCAACATTCCAAAAATAGAAGAAGTTTTTAGAATTATCGAGATATTGGAAAGCATCGGAGTAAAAACTTCCTGGAAAGGAAAATCCTTCGAGATCATTCCGCCCGAAAAACTTAAACTGGAAAAATTGGACATCGAAGCTGCTCTTAAGACAAGAATCATGATCCTGCTGATCGGCATTCTTGCGCACAAATTCAAAAAGTTTTCATTGCCATTTTCCGGCGGCTGCAAACTGGGCAGAAGGACGGTCGCTCCGCATCTCTACGCTTTGGAAAATTTCGGCATAAAAATAAAAGTCAAAGAAGGGGAATATCAGATCAGCCGGGAAAAGCTGACTCCGGCTAAAAATATCGTTTTGTACGAATCAGGCGATACGGCTACGGAGAACACGATCTTGGCGGCTTCTCTCATTCCCGGCAAGACGGTAATAAAATTCGCTTCCGCCAATTATCAGGTTCAAGACCTTTGTCATTTTCTTATCGGTTTGGGGGTGAAAATGGAAGGAGTCGGCTCGACCACTCTCGCGATCCATGGAGTGGAAAAGATCGTTCAGGATTATTCTTTCCAGATCAGCGAAGATCCGATCGAGGCCATGTTCTTCCTGACCGCCGCCATTATCACGGGTTCATCCATTTTGATAAAAAGATGCCCGTTGGATTTTCTTGAGCTTGAATTGTACAAACTGGAAAAAATGGGCTTCAAATACAAGGTCATCAATGAATATGTTTCAGAAAACGGTTTTGCCCGGCTGGCTGACATAAAGACAATGTCGTCGAATTTAACGGCCCCCGAAGAAAAACTTTACGGCCGTCCGTATCCCGGCCTCAATATAGACAACTTGCCCTTTTTCGTGCCCATAGCGGCCAAAGCGGGGGGAGAAACTCTTATCCATGATTGGGTTTATGAGAACAGGGCTATTTATTATACGGAGTTAAATCGATTGGGAGCCAAAGTGGACCTGGCCGACGCGCACAGGGTCTTCGTAAAGGGGCCGACTGAGTTTAAGGCCGCCGATATTACTTGTTTGCCCGCTTTACGTCCCTCTGCAATAATATTGTTATCGATGTTGGCCGCCAAAGGACGCTCCGAACTAAAGAATACTTACACGATCGAGCGAGGATATGAGGATATTTGCGGAAGACTTCGAAGTATTGGGGCAGACATAGAAAGAATTAAAAACTAAAAAATCAAAGTGTAAAATTATAGTATTCGCTTCGCTCATGATTTATATAAATCTCGCCCGGCGACTCCAAAATTTTGATTTTTGATTTTTTAACTTTAAATTTTTAAGATGGGACTATTTTCTAAAAAACTTGGAATTGACTTAGGTACGGCCAACACTCTTGTCTTTGCGCCCGGAAAAGGAGTTGTTTTGAACGAACCGTCCGTTGTGGCCATTTCCATTCCCGACAATAAAGTCATGGCTGTGGGAGATGAAGCGAAGGTCATGATAGGCAGAACGCCGGATACGATCATCGCTTATCGCCCGATGAAAGACGGGGTCATAGCGGATTACAGGGTCACGGAGGCGATGCTTAGATATTTTATCTCCAAAGCTCTTGGCAAATGGAGTTTTATCAAGCCGGAGGTCTTGGTTTCCGTTCCGGCGGGAGTTTCTTCAACGGAAAGGCGCGCGGTGGTGGAAGCTGCCATTAAAGCCGGAGCAAGATCGGCTTACGTGATGAAGGAGCCGATACTTGCGGCCATAGGAGCCGGCATTCCCATTCAGGAAGCAATGGGGCATATGATAGTCGATATCGGAGGAGGCACGACGGATGTGGCTGTCATCTCGCTTGGAGGCATTGTCGCCTGCGCTTCTTTGAAATGCGCCGGAGATAAGATCGACCAAGCTATTACGGATTATATCAAGAAAAATTTCAGCCTTTTTGTGGGCGACAGGACCGCGGAGGAGATAAAGATCAAGATCGGCTCGGCTGTCCTCGTGGACGATGAACTGGTTTACAGGATAAAGGGAAGGGATTTTATCACCGGCTTGCCCAGAACCGCGGAGATAACGACCAATGAAGTAGTGAAGGCGATAGAATCCGAACTTAAAGACATGATGAAGGTCATCAAAAATGTTTTGCAGGAAACGCCGCCTGAGCTGGCTTCCGATATTATAGACAACGGAATCACCATGACGGGCGGTTCCTCTCAGTTGAGGAATTTGGACGAGCTTGTTTTCCGTTCCACCGGCGTAAAAGCAAAAGTGGCCGATGAGTCTTTGCTTTGCGTTGCCAAGGGAGCCGGCGCCGCGCTGGAACACCTGGATACTTATAAGAAGAGCATAATTGCGAAAAGGTAAGAGGGTGGTATAATTAAAATATCAAAAATCAAATATCAAAAATCAAAAATCAAAATGACAGATAAAAATTAAAAATGTAAATCGTAATTCCATTTTTCATTTTGGTTTTTAGTATTTTAATTAGGAACAAGTCTATGGAACAAATTAATTCGAATAATCAAGAGAAAAGCGGCTATCTCATCCCCCTAGCTATCATAATCGCCGGCGGTCTTGTGGCGGCGGCCATGTTCTTTGGCGGGAGTAAAGGCGGGAAAATAGAAGCCGTCGTTGAAGATGATGTCAAGCAAGAAATTTCCGTCAAGGCGCTTTCAAGCTCGGATTATGTAAGAGGCAATCCAAACGCCAGCGTGGCCGTCATAGAGTTTTCGGACACGGAATGTCCTTACTGTAAAAAATTCCATTACACCATGAATCAGATACTTGACGAGTACGGCAAAAGCGGAAAAGTGGCATGGGTTTACAGGCATTTCCCTCTGGATTCGATCCATTCCAAGGCAAGAAAAGAAGCCGAGGCGCTGGAATGCGCCGGCGAACTTGGGGGCAACGCAAAGTTTTGGGCCTATTTGGACGAAATCTTCGCGGTTACTCCTTCGAACGACGGACTCGATCTGGCAGAATTGCCTAAAATCGCTCAAAAGATCGGCCTGGATAAAAATTCGTTCACCAATTGTCTTGATAGCGGAAGACATGCTAAAAACGTGGAGGATGATTTGCAGGACGGCATTTCCGCGGGCGCGAGGGGGACTCCTTACAGTGTTGTCCTGACAAAAAGCGGTAAAAAGTTCGTTATCAACGGAGCCCAGCCTTACGAAAACGTCAAGGCGATCTTAGATCAAGCCTTGAAAGAAAAATAGCTATAAGCGCCTAATAACTGAATTATGCAAAAAAAATTGTTGGCCCATTCTCTTATTCCAACTTCGTCCTCTCAACGGTCCGTTGAGTATGTGCCATTTTCTCATTGGCTTTGGGAGGGCGGTTTCGTGGTTATTGTCTCCTATATTCTTATTGCCATGGGCACGGGAGTGTTTCTAAAGTGGTTATTCTCGGAGATCAAATTAAATATAAAGATAGGGAAGTGTAAGTAACTTATCCACGGTTTTTGCTACTTCATCTCTTTGATTTCTTCCACCAGTATCGAATATTCCCCATTCCTTATTGAAACCCTGCCCTTGACGGCTATGCAGTTTCCTTCGCGGATCATGGAGCCGTATTTTTCAAAGGCTTTGGGGAAAATCACATTCTCTATGCTATCCGTGTAGTCGGAAAGTTTCATGAAAAGCATCGGGTCCCCTTTTTTGGTCGTTATCTTCTTGGCCTCTTCCACCATTCCCGCCGTAACCATCGGCATATTGTTTGGCAATTTTTTTACTGCTCCGATCTTGGTGCTTATTTTTTCCAGTTTATCTCTGAATCTGTCCAAAGGATGTCCGGAAACATACAAACCGAGCAATTCTTTTTCCCAAAGCAGACGGTCGTGTTGTGAAGCAGGTTCAGACGGCTTAAGTCGCAAATCGGGGATACTGGAATGGTCGTCCATAAGAGCGAAAAGCGAGGGCTGATTTTTCTTTTGCTTGCCGCTGTCTTTGTTGTAAGCCAGAGCGTCTTCCATGTTGGAAAGAAGCTGGTTCCTTTCGCCCATGGCGTCCATGGCGCCGGACTTGATAAGGGCTTCAAGGGATTTTTTATTCAGATTTTTGTGTTGGACGCGATCCAGGAAATCGGAAAAAGATTTGAATTTGCCTCCCGCTTTTCTTTCCTCGATGATGGCATTGGCGATCTCCTCGCCCAGATTTTTGATCGTATATAGCCCGAAGCGGATTCCTTCTTTTGTTAATCTTGAGGATGATTCCGGAACGGATTTTGAAAATCCTAGGTGGGGGCGGCCAAGCGAGTCTTCGAGCTTGGGGCTAAGGGATTTTCCAAAATCCGTTCCGGAATCATCCAGTTCCACAACGGAAAAATCCCCCAAGCTCTCGTTGATGTCGGGAGGCAGAACGGGCAGCTTCATCCTTAAGCATTCGCCGATCGTTTCGGCGATCTTTTCCACCTCGCCCGCGTCCGCCGTAAGCACCGCCGCCATGAATTCCGCGGGGTAATTCGCTTTCATGTAAGCGGTCTGGTAAGCCACCATTCCGTAGGAAGCGGCGTGCGCCTTGTTGAAGCCGTAACCTTTGAACGGATCGAAAAGTTGCCAAAGTTCCTCCGCCTTTTTTTGACTGACCCCGCCGAATTTTTGGCACCCTTCGATAAAAATCTTTTCCTGCTTGGCCATTTCCTCCGGGATCTTTTTTCCGATGGCTTTTCTGAATTTATCGACGGTGTCCCAGTTGTATCCGGCCAGCTCGATGGCGATAAGAAGCACGTCGTCCTGGTAGGTAACTACGCCGAAGGTTTTGTCCAAAACTTTTTCCAGTCTAGGATCGGGATAACTCACCGGTTCTTTGCCATGCTTTCTGTTTATGTAGGTGGGAATGTTGGCCATGGGTCCCGGGCGAAAAAGAGCGATCATAGCCATGATGTCGGTGAGGGTTGTGGGGCGAAGCTCTTTCAAGTATCTCGTCATGCCGCTTCCGCCAAGTTGGAATAAGCCTATGGTTTCTCCTTTGGCGAGATGTTCGAAGGTATTTTTGTCGTCCAGGGGGATATTCTCTATGTCTATTTCAATACCCCTTCTTTCCTTCACGAGTTCGACGGAGTTGCCGAGAGTGGACAGGTTTTTGATTCCCAAAAAGTCCATTTTAAGAAGGCCGGCTTCTTCCACGGAATACATATCGTATTGGGTGATGATCTTGTCGCCGTTGGGTTCGTATTGCAGAGGCACGAAATCGGTAAGTTCGGTGGGAGAGATGACCACTCCCGCGGCATGGACGGAAACATGCCTGGCGGAGCCTTCTATTTTCTTGGCGATGTCGATTATTTCTTTGACCTCCTTTTCTTTCTTGTATATTTCCGCCAGTTCCGGAGTGATATTGATGGCTTGGTCGATCGTCATGGGGAAGCCTTGAGAACCCATTGGGATAAGTTTTGATATTCTGTCGCCCAATTCATACGGTTTGCCTAAAGCTCTTGTTACGTCTCTTACCGAACCTCTGGCCATCATGGTGCCGAAGGTGCCGATTTGCGCCACATGGTTCTTGCCGTATTTCCCTTTGGCGTATTCCAGAATTTCTTCTCTTCGGTCGTCGGCAAAGTCCATGTCGATGTCGGGCGGAGATGGCCGGTAAGGATTCAAGAATCTTTCGAAGGGCAGGCCGTATTTTATCGGATCGACGTTTGTGATGCCGAGAACATAGGAAGCGAGAGAGCCGGCGGCGGAACCTCTGGTGTTTGTCATTATTCTTTGCTGTTTTGCGAAATTTATGAGGTCGGAAACTATGAGGAAGTACGGGGCGTAGCCTTTTGAATTTATGACCTCCAATTCATAGTCCAGTCTTTTTCTCACTTCGCTCCCTGCGAGCCCTTCTTCGCCAAATATCTTTTCGCAATTCTTTATGGCTGTTTTTGTGATGTATTCCTCAGGCTTCTGATTGTTCTCAATTTCCAATTTGGGAAATACCCATTTGCCAAGGTCAAGCTTGATGTCGCACATCTCCGCTATTCTGAAAGTGTTCTCGATCGCGTCCGGCGTTTCTTTGAAAAGTTTTGCCATTTCCTCTCCCGAAAGCATGGAGAAATTTTCATGCTTCATCGTCAAGCGGTTGGCATCGGCAAGCTGCGCGTTGGTTTGGATGGCCACGAGTATGTCCTGCGCTTCCGCGTCTTCCTGTTTCAGATAATGAATGTCTTGCGTGGCGACAAGAGGCGTTTTTAGCTTTCTGGCCAATTCGACCATGCCTTTCATGATCTCGGGGTGTTTCTCGATAGTGGGATGATGTCCTATTTCCAGGAAAAAATTCCCTTTGCCGAAAATTTCCTCGTAATCCATGATCGCTTTTTCGGCTCGGCCAAGATCCTTTCTTTCTATCATGCGGGGAACTTCTCCCGCCATGCAGGCGGAAAGAGCGATCAATCCTTCCGAATGTTTCTTAAGAAATTCTTTGTCCACCCGCGGTTTGTAATAATAGCCTTCGAGATAAGAGCCGGTGACGAGCTTGATGAGGTTTTTGTAACCCGTCTCGTTTTTGGCCAGAAGGACAAGGTGGTAACGCTTATCATCGATACCCGCCCGCTTCTGATGCATCGACTCGATGGCGACATAAGTCTCAACGCCCAAGATCGGCTTAATGCCGGCCTTGTTGCACTTCTTGTAGAATTCGATCGCGCCGTACATATTGCCGTGCTCCGTCAACGCCAAAGCAGGCATGCCCAGTCTGACCGCTTCATCAACCAGATCATCGATTTTGATCAGTCCGTCCAAAAGGGAATAGTGCGAATGCGTATGAAGATGAACGAATTTCGAAGACATATAACTGAAAAGCATTATAACAAAAAAATATACAAAAAACAGCAAAAAAACTTGAAAAAATGGGATCAATAAATGTTACCACTTGGTTGCGATCGCAATTATGTGGTAAGATTTTGGTGGTGGGTTCATCACCAATATTTCCATGGTTATAAAGAGTGAATTAAAGCAAAAAATTCTTTTAGGTTTGCTTGCCGGATTTTGTTTGGGAATGTCTCGTTCTCCGAGGGGATATTTCAAAGTCTTGGAAGCGACAATAGACGATTGGAAAAACATCAAAAAAGAGCGCCTCTTAAGAATTGTTAAAGAATTTTACACAAAAAGACTGGTAACTTACAAAGAAAGGGAGGATGGAACAATTGAAATAGTTCTTACTAAAGAGGGGGAAGAGAAAGCCCTCCTTTATAAATTAAATGATATGCATGTCAATATTCCGGAAAAATGGGATGGAAAGTGGAGAATGGTGACTTTTGATATTCCGGAAAAGAAAAAACTGGCGAGAGAAGCCTTAAGAATAAAATTAAAAAAGCTTGGTTTTAGAGAGTTTCAGAAAAGCCTTTTTATATTTCCTTATCCTTGCGAAGATGAGATCAATTTTATTATCGAGGTTTTTAAGATAAGAAGATATGTAAAATTTTTAACCGTTGATTATTTTACAAATCAGGAACAATTCGAATTGAAGTTTGGATTTTATTGAAAGTTTTATACTTCACCAATTTAAAATGTTACCACTTGGTTGCGATCGCAATTATGTGGTAAGATTTTAAAATCATTTTTGGGAATGGAACCTTAAAAAGGTTCAAAAGTCTGCAATCTTAAGATCTTACAAGTCAAAATCTTGCAATCCTTAAAAAGAAAAGGTTACCCATGTCATTCCTTTTTTGGGAATGTGCCATGGATAACCCCATTTTTTCGACCGACTTCGGTCGCACGCCGCTATAGCTTTGGCGACGGGCGCGGAATTCAAGGGATCAAAAGACCCAATAATTCAATCCGCCGGTGGCGGATTAAGGATCGACCTGCCTGCCGGCAGGCAGGTTACTGCGAGACGAAGGCCGAAGCGGAACCGTAGTACTCGTTGGCGCGGTCGCCCCAGCCGGCGTCGAACTCGACCCTGCCGACGCGGAAGTCGAAGATCGGCGCGCCCGAGAAGTCGCCATCGGCGCCCGGAGAGAACTCGTCACCAGCGCAGTCGACGTGAAGCTGTTCCCACTGAACCTCGCGTTCGGGGTGGGTCAGCAACATGATGCCGATTGCGAAGGCACCGAGGCCGAACTCGTTGGCCGTGAAGACCTCACGTGCCCGGCGAACCGAACGACCGCGGTGCCTGAGACCGAACTGGGCCGGAACGACGAGGATGTCGTGATCCTTCTGCTCGTCGCCGAGCTTCTGGAACATCTTCACCGTCTTGGCGTGCTGTCGCAGGTACTCCGCTCCGAGCTGGCCGTCACGGTAGTTGTAGAACTTCCGCTTCGACGCGATCATCGCGAGAACCTTCTCGACCGCTTCGCCATACGTCGGCGCGAGCGTCTGCCACTTCGGGATGGCGAACCATCCTTCGGCGTTCGGCGGAAGCGGCTGTTCGGCCAGCTTCTCATCGGCGAAGCCGATGCCCGGGAAGAGCTGGCGCAGGATGTTGGTCTGCTCCGTGATCCCCTTGACCTTGTAGCCCTTGGGATACGCGTAGCTCGACTCGACTTCCTCGTCGGCGAACTGGTTGGACACCGAGAGCTCCTTGATGCCGGTGATGATGCGAGCTTGGAACTCGTCACCGTTCTCGATGAGCTTCTGGATGCCGTCCTTGTCGAGACCCGTGTCCCTGAGCGCGCGCTCGGCGGCATCTTCGACGAACCGCTTGTACTGCTTCTTCTGTCCTTCTGTGATGGACGTGATCGATCGTGTCGTCATCGTCAACCTCCTTTGTTTTTGCGCTAGTCACGCGTTGTTAAGGATTAGCTTAATTGACTAGAGATTAAGCTTAATTTCGAAAAATTGCAATGCTATTCAAGCATAAACTTGTCCTCTTGTCAATGCTTTTTTCGCCGGTGGCAGGCTGTGCTATCATTAGACCAAGTTATTATGAATCATAAGCAAACCATAATCGGCATAGATGAAGCGGGAAGGGGGCCGTTGGCGGGACCGGTGGCAATTGGCGCTGTCGCGGCAACGGGAATTTCCAATTCCTGCCTCCTCGGCAGGGAGGTTCAATTTCCAATTTCTAAAGAAAACCAAAAATTAAACTTCCAAAATTCAAAAGTTTTGAAAGGCATCAGGGATTCAAAGAAATTGACGGTTAGGCAGAGAGAGGCGTGGCGGAAGATAATATCGGCTAATTTCGAGTCGCACTGTGTCTTGATCGGGCACGAGATGATAGATAAGATAGGGATTGGCAGGGCGTTGCTTTTGGGCATCGAGCAGGTTCTGGCCAAGTTCAGCATAAAACCGGATTTGGTCTTGATGGACGGAGCTTTGAAAGCTCCCGGTGAATATTGCCAGGAAACGATCATAAAAGGTGATGAAAAAGTTCCTCTTATCTCCGCGGCTTCGGTTATCGCGAAGACTGCTCGCGACGAATTTATGATCTCATTGCACGAAGATTATCCCCGATATGGTTTTAATAAGAATAAGGGCTACGGCACGGAGGCGCATATAGAGAAAATAAGAACCTTCGGCTTTTGTGAAGTTCACAGAAAGTCTTTTTGCAGGAATGTTTTTCTATAGTATTATGGCTGGCAAGATGGCGTTCAATTCTGTAAAGCCCAATATTCTGATTTTGTCTCTTTCGATAAAATTTTAAATTATTTTCTTAGAACTGAGGTAAACAAAACAACTATGAATAATAATCATTGTCATCACAGTCATCACAACCATAATCATGCCAACAATAAACCAGATGAGGTCAAGCCGGGCGATTGGCATACATGTCCGATGCATCCGGAAGTAATCCAAGAGAGGCCTGGCATGTGTCCGATCTGCGGCATGGCTCTGGTTCCCGCCAAGCCTCCTAAAAAAATTCCAACCGAACATGACAAACACAAAGGACACAAAAAGACCGACTTTCTTGTGAAATTTTATGTTACTTTGGCGCTTACCATTCCGATATTGCTTTATTCGGACGTCATTATGATGGCTTTCGGCTGGAACGCCCCGCGCTTTCCCGGCGTTGATTATCTGATGTTTGTGTTGGGCTCAGTGGTCTTTTTCTACGGAGGCGGTGTTTTTCTGACCAGCGCTTACAGGGAGTTGAGAGCCAGGCTTCCGGGGATGATGACGCTTATCGCCATCGCCATCACGGCGGCTTACGGCTTCAGCGCTTATGTTACTTTTGCGGGAGGGGCTCACACTCTCTTCTGGGAGCTGGCCACTTTGATAGCCGTAATGCTTATCGGTCATTATATAGAAATGAGAGCGGTGCAGGGGGCGAAAGGGGCATTAAGGGAGCTGGCCAGGCTGTTGCCGGATATGGCGGAAAAATTAACTCAAAACTCATCCGCCGCGGCGGCAGACAAAACGCAAAGCTACAATTCAAAACTAAAAACTAATTCAGAAATTGTCCCAATTTCTGAATTAAAAGAGGGAGATATGGTTCTTGTTCGTCCTGGCGCTAAAGTCCCGGCTGACGGAAAAATAATCGAAGGTCAATCGGAACTTAACGAATCCATAATCACCGGGGAATCAAAGCCGGCAGTAAAAAAAGCGGGAGATGAAGTCATTGCCGGTTCTATCAATGGAGACGGCAGTTTGATCGTTCAAGTTACCAAGATCGGAGAGAATACCTTTTTGGCAGGAATAATGAGATTGGTGGCCGAGGCGGAAGCCTCCAAATCGCGACTGCAAATGCTTTCGGATCGGGCCGCCTTCTATTTGGCGATCATAGCGGTAGTCGGAGGACTTATGACATTGCTGGTTTGGCTGTTTCTGGGCAAAGACGCTTTCTTTGCCGTCGAGAGAGTCGTGGCCGTGCTTGTTATTGCCTGCCCGCACGCGTTGGGTCTGGCCATCCCGTTGGTGGCCTCCATCTCCACCACGATGGGAGCCAAAAACGGCCTCCTTGTCCGACGCCGCCTGGCTTTGGAAGAGGCCAGAAATATTAATATCGTTCTATTCGACAAAACGGGAACGCTGACCAAAGGGGAATTCGGAGTTTATTCGATTTTGCCAAGCGAAAATCATTCCGAAGAAGAAGTTTTACGGTTGGCCGCTTCGATCAATTCTCGCTCCGAACATCCGTTGGCCAAAGCGATACTTGCAAAGGCGGAAGAAAAAAATATCAGCCTTGCGTCCATAAGCGATTTTGAGCGAGTGGCCGGAAAGGGCGCTAAAGCTCAGGTCGGGGATTCTTTAGCCGCGGTGGGAAACAGGGATCTTATGGCGGATTTCGAAGTTCGAGCGGATGATTATTTTGCGGGGAAAGTTTCCGGACTTGAAAAGCAGGGCAAGACCGTTGTCCATGTTGCAAAAGGAAGAGAACTGATCGGAAGCATCGCTCTTGCCGACATGATCCGTCCGGAATCGAAAGACGCGATAAAGAAACTGAAAGAAATGGGAATAAGATCCGCGATGATCACGGGCGACTCCGAAGATGTGGCTAAGTGGGTGGCCGGAGAACTTGGTCTTGATCAATACTTCGCCAGAGTTTTGCCGGAGGAAAAATCCGATAAGGTGAAATTGCTTCAGGAACAAGGGATGAAGGTTGCCATGGTGGGAGACGGTATCAACGATGCTCCCGCTCTCACTCAATCAGACCTTGGCGTGGCCATTGGAGCGGGGACGAACGTGGCGATAGAATCGGCGGGCATAGTGCTGGTGAAAAGCGATCCCGGAGATATCCCCAAGATCATCAAACTCTCCAGGCTGACGTACGTCAAAATGATCCAAAATATTTTCTGGGCCGCGGGATATAATATTGTAGCCATGCCGATTGCCGCCGGGGCGCTTTACGCCCAGGGAATTGTTTTGAATCCGGCAGTGGCCGCCGTTTTTATGTCCCTTTCAACTGTTATCGTTGCCATCAATGCCGTTTTACTCAGAAGGCGCTCTTTGGGTTAAGATTTCCATCAGTTGCACAAAAATTAAAATAGTGTATTATATAGTCAATATGGTAGTTCGAATGCGAAGCACGCGTTCTCATACGCGGAACAGAAGGTCTCATCACGCGCTCAAGTCGGCGCAGTTTGTCGATTGCAAGAAATGCGGATCCAAAAAGATTCCGCACGCGCTTTGTCTTAATTGCGGGACATATAAAGAAAAGACCGTCATTGATGTCCTTGCCAAACTCACCAAAAAAGAAAGGAAATTAAAAGAACAGGAACTTGAGGAAGGCAAGAAGTAATACAAGTAGAATTTTTCTTCCAATTTTTCTTTTAAATTTTTGAAACATGGCAAACAGGCATTTATCCAGAAGCGTGGCAATGCAAACTCTTTTTGAGCGGGATTTCGTTCAGGAAGCGGATTCTAAAATCGACTCTATAATCCAAAGAAATATCGAGCAATTCGCTCCGGGGCTTGATGATGTTTCTTTTGTCCAAGATCTCGTAAGGGGCGTCATAGGAAAACAAAAAAAGATAGACAGCATTATCGAGAAGGCCGCTCCCGAATGGCCTATTGATCAGATAGCCGCCGTGGATCGAAATGTCCTGAGAATCGGCCTTTTTGAGCTGCTTTTCGGCAATAAAAAAGAGGTGCCATATAAAGTGGCAATTAACGAGGCAATAGAATTGGCTAAAAGTTTTGGCGGCGACTCTTCCGGTAAATTCGTCAATGGCGTTCTCGGAACGGTCTACAGGGAATTGGGAGTGGAAGAGGAAGATATTGGCGAAGAAAAAAAGGACAAGCCTCCCATTGAAGAAAAGTTAAGCGGGGCGGTTGTTTACAGAAAAGGAGACAAAGGACTTGAGTTCGCGCTTGTTCATGATGTATTTGGTTACTGGACGCTGTCCAAGGGCAGGATCGAGGGAGGGGAAAGCGAAGCGGAGGGCGCCAAAAGGGAGATCAAAGAAGAAATAGGTCTGGATGTGTCAATCGGGCAAGAAATAGGAAAAAACGAATACATCGCCTCTGATCCCGAGAAAGGGAAAGTAAAAAAGAGCGTTACGTATTTCTTGGCCTCCGCGGAAAATGGCGATATTAAACTGAAGAAAACAGGCGGCCTTGATGAGGCTAAATGGTTTCAGATGCAGGATCTCGTCGATCTCAAGATATATGACGATATACGGGGGATCCTGGCCGAGGCGATAAAAACACTGAAGAAGAAGTAGAATGGATTTTTCTAAATTCGAACAAAAGATCGGAATAGATTTTAAAGACAAAAGCCTTTTGAAGCAGGCTTTTACTCATCGTTCTTATTTGAACGAGAATCCAAGTTTGGCAATCGAGCATAATGAACGGTTGGAATTTCTCGGCGACGCGGTGCTTGAGCTGGCCATCACCGAACATCTATACAAAACTTATCCTAAAAAAACGGAAGGGGAGATGACGGCTTTGCGGGCATCCCTTGTTAATGCCGTCACTTTGTCGGAAGTCGCCCTTGCCATCGAAATGGCGGCTTTTATGCTTTTATCTAAAGGAGAAGCCAAGAGCTTGCCCCTGGATGGTCGCCCCGGAACCAAAGCGGGCCAATATATTTTAGCCAATGCCATCGAGGCCCTTATTGGAGCGGTCTATCTGGATCAGGGATATGCCAAATCATTCCAATTTCTTGAGAAGTTTCTTTTTTATAAGATCGAAGATGTCATCACAAAAAAACTCTGGATCGACGCCAAAAGTCTTTTCCAAGAAAAAGCCCAGGAGATCGAGGCGATCACGCCGTCATATAAAGTGCTTGCCGAGTTCGGTCCGGATCACGAGAAAACTTTCTCCGTCGGGGTCCTTTTGAAGGATGATCTAATCGCCGAAGGGAAAGGAGCGTCAAAGCAGGAAGCGGAACAGGATGCTGCCAGGAACGCTTTAAGAATAAAAAACTGGCAGACAAAATAAAAAGGCCGTTTTCAGGGCTCGCTTTGTTATAGTTTAATGACGCGATACAACTCGCGTTTTTTAATGGCTTGCCCCGCCAGGAGCGGGATTCATGTAACAATTAAATGAGAACCCTAATAATCGTTTTGCTCGTAATTTTATTCGGCTTTTTAATTTACTTCCTGATCGCGGGGATGGGAAATCAAGACGATCTTAATGGAGACGGATTTAATTCATCCTCAAGTTCGTCCTCTTATGGAGAGGAAGGTTCGAGTTCCAGTTCCTCAAGTTTCGAGGACATAAAAGCCAGCTTGACAAAGACCGTTAAAGGACTAGGCTAAAAATAGAACGGTCTTTTAAAACAACCAAAATTCTTGATTTTTTGAATTTGAGCGGCAAAATGAGAGATTCAACAGTTCAATTCCGTGTTGATATCGCGTTTCGCGCGTAAAATATTCAAAAAGAATTTTGTTTATATAAGGATAAGGAGGGTGTCGAAGATAAAGTTTTTAGAGTGAGAGGGGGTGAAGAGACATGATAAAAAAGGCAGAAGAAAATTTTGATCAATTTTTAAAGATGATCAAAGAAAAAATGACGGACTTAACGATCTTGGTTCAAGAGAAACTTGGCAAGGTGAATCTTGTCTTTCCGGCTTATAAAACAAACAAAGATGAAAGACTTCATGAGTATATCAATTTTGCAAAAGCCATGGCCAGGAAGGTTCTTTCCGGATTTGATAACATGAATGAAAAAAGTCAGCTCATCGTGGCGACTTACGAGTTGACTTGCGCGATTGAAAAGATTTTGGAAAGAATCGAAAAAATGGAAAGACAAGAAAAGCAAAAAGAAGTTCTAAAAAAAGTTTTGTCCCCGTCAGCGCCGTCAGTGGCAGCAGTATAGTTTTGAAATTTGAGTTTTGATTTTTGAGATTAAATACAATCGCCCTCCCAAAAGGACTCGTTCGTAACGGGTCCTTTTCTTTTTCCCAACTGGGACCTATCAAAGATGTCGAATATCGGGGGTTTTTGGTCTATAATAAAGCAATGCTGTTGAAGAAGATCGAAATATCCGGTTTCAAATCGTTTGCTAAGACCACAATGCTGGAATTTCCTTGCGCCGTTTCCGCCATCGTCGGACCAAACGGATCGGGCAAATCCAATGTGGCCGAGGCTTTAAAGTGGGTCTTGGGAGAGCAATCGATGAAGAGTCTGAGGGGGAAGAGGGGAGAAGATCTGATTTTTAACGGTTCGCAAAGCGCGCCCAAGATGGGAAGGGCTTCCGTGACTTTGGTTTTTGACAATAAAGACAAGGTCTTGCCGATAGATTACGATGAAGCGCGAATCTCCAGGGTGGTGCACAGGACGGGGGAAAACGAGTATCTCATAAACGATTCGCCCGCGCGTTTGAAGGACATCATCGAACTGCTGAGCAGAATGGGTTTGGGTGTTTCCAGTCATCATATCATAAGCCAGGGGGAAGCGGACCGATTGCTTAACGCTTCGGTTAAGGAGAGAAAAGATATGATAGAAGAGGCTTTAGGGCTAAAGATCTATAGAGTCAAAAAGGCCGATGCCGAGAAGCGGCTGGAAAAAACAACGGAAAACATCAGACAGGTGGAAGAATTGCGAAGAGAGATCCACCACCAGCTTAAATTTTTAAAAAGAGAAGTGGACAAGATAGAAGAGATTGAAAAACTCAAAACGGAATTGAAGACAATTTACTCCCGGTACTTTCCTAAAGAAAACGGGTTTCTAATCGGGGAAAAGGGCCAGATAGAGGCCCAAAAAGAAGAACTGGAAAAAGAAATCGCAAGATTGCGGGAGGAGAAGGCGGCATTTCTCGCGAATTCTCCCGGCGAAGAAGAAAAAAAGGGGATAAAAAACAAGGAGGCAGAATTATCTTTCCGCGAATCAGAGCTCAGCAAAGTCAGATTCAATCGCAACGCCATGGAGAGGGAACTGGGCAAACTGGAAGGTATCATTGAATACAGAAAGTCTCTTGGCGGAGAGGAAAGCAAAGATAAAAAAGAAGAGAAACCGCCAATTCCTTTTAAGGAAGTTTTTTCCGTCATAGATTCTTTGGGAAAAACGGCCAAGGCGGGCATGATGGAAACCGATGTCGGCCAAACCAGAAAGATATTCGCGGAAATAATTCGGCTGTCGGAAGATTTTATCTCCAAGTTCTCCGGAGAAAAGCCGGTTAAAAATCTTTCCGGCCAGAAAGATATCCGGGAGCTCGAAACCAAGCATCTTCAAATCCGGTCGTTGATCGATCAGCTGGAGGAAAAAGAGAAACAATTGCTTGGAGAAGCGGCTTTGATAAAGTCTTCCATCGAAGAATCGAGGAAAAAGATTTTGGAACTGGAAAGAGAAAATTATCAGGCGGAGGCAAGATCGAAGGAGTTGTTTGCCATACATTCTCGGATAGTTTCGGAGGGGGAAAAGATAAAGATCAGATCTGATGAGTTGGCGAGAGAGGAATTAGAAGCGGCGGCTTTGCTTGGCAGAGAGTTTGTTGACGGCCTTCCAAAAGACGCGTCCGGTAATGACCAGTTCGATTATCAAGAGCGTGAAAAGTTCTTGCGTCAAGCTGAAAGGCTTAAGATAAAGCTGGAAGATTGCGGCATCGTGAGCGACGAAACAGTTAAAGAATATAATTCCGCGATGGAACGGGACGGCGGTTATCAGAAAGAGTTGAACGATCTCGCCGAGGCGGAAAAAAGTTTGCGCGAAGTCATGGAACAGTTGGCCGAAAGGATAGAAAATGATTTTGTTTCCGGGGTGGAAAAAATAAACAGCGAATTTGTAAAGTTTTTCGTATCTATTTTTGGCGGAGGAAAGGCGGAACTGTTGATCGCAAAAATTAAAGCCAAAAAGGAGGATGACGATGACGGCCTTGCCGATGTGTCGGAGGTATCGGAGGAGGTAGAGGAGCCGACAGGTGTCGAAATCAAGGTCAGTCACCCGAAGAAAAGAATTTCCTCCCTTGAAATGCTTTCCGGAGGAGAGCGATCTCTGGTGGCGATATCGCTGCTTTTTGCCATATCGCAAGTCAACCCGCCCCCATTTTTGATCTTGGATGAAACGGATGCCGCGCTGGATGAATCGAATTCTCAAAAATACGCCCTGATGCTCAAAAGCCTGGGTGAGCGAACCCAGCTTATCGTTATCACCCACAACAGGGAAACGATGCGGCAAGCGGACGCGCTCTTCGGCGTAACGATGGGAAGCGACGGCATCTCAAGACTCCTTTCCATAAAGTTCGACGACGCCCGCCAATACGCGGCGGATAAGTAGTCGGTAAAGTCTTCATGTATATAAACTGTGAATAACTCAGCCAACCCGCCGGGTTGGAATTAGCCAATCGGCCAAAAAGAAAGCCACCTCGTTGGGTGGCTATTATAATATGAGAGAAAAAAGGGGGTTAAAAATTTGTTGAAAAAGGATCGAGGGCCTCCGGGAGCTGGAGTGTTGCTTAGGAAAATAAAATAAGATAGAAAACAGTCTCCCGGGGGCAAAAAGTCCCTTTTTCTCTCTTGGTTTTAAAAAGAACTGTTCTGAATATAGATTAGCATAACGGAAAAAATATGCAAGGCCGAGTCTCCTCCCATACATAATGAGCCCCAAATGACTCCCCCGTCTCAGGGAAATGAGCCTCAAGGTCGATCTCTTCCCTAAGGCTGCGGATA
>QZIU01000035.1 GCA_003599625.1 Candidatus Parcubacteria bacterium | reverse complement strand
CAATTCCTGAAATTGATAAATTTATACAAAGGGCGCAAATAGCAGGGGTTTATGATGGTATTGAAGAGCCAATATTACAAGGTCGCGATTTAATGCCAGAAATTGAACCAGGCCCAGAAATGGGTAAATTAGTACACAAAGCATATGAGATTCAGTTAAATACCGGAATTCGCAATAAAGCTGAATTAAAAAGACGAATCTTGCAATCTATAAAAAAAGCTCCTCATTCGTGAGGAGCTTTTTAATCAAATAAAATCAAGTCTCTTTTTAAGATTGTACATTCCTGTTATCAATGTGAATGCAGCAAATAATAAAATTGCTGGTAAAGCATACCAAAAATATATCTCAGGACAAATGTACCTGATATACAAACACGGCTCCTATCAGGAGGCTAGACAACTGCAAAAAGAATATCAAGAAATAGTGAAAAATCTAAAACTAGCTAAGACAAATGAACAAGCCTGCAAAATTGGAAAAGATTTTGTTCAAAAAATAAATTCGTTTATCGACTTTCTCACTCAAAAACAAATATTAACTGAAGTAGAAGCCCAAATCAATAAGTTACATGTTCCCCATTTTCCAGCCGAGTATGTCAATTACGACCAAGATAACTTTGAACCTTTAGTGGAAATATCTCAACGAGTTACAGGTAAGTATTTTAAAAAAGAAAAATTCAAATATAAAAAGATGAACGTGGAAACCAGAAATTATTACTTTAAAATCGTGGGAGGATAATTATGCAAAACAATCGCCACAAGGAATCCGAATTCAGACTTGAACAATTAGGCAGTAGAACCGCAGTTGTTATAGAACCAAATGTTGAAGCTGAACATAGAGTAGGAGGCTTAAACCCCACCATTGTATTTGCCGGCTTAAACGCAACTGGTAAGGACTACTTGGCAAAAGCCCTAACCAAGGATGGATTTAATGCCAGAGTACTGGGATTTGGAGACCTACTTAGTCAATCTATGAATTTACCTAAAGAACAACTTCCCAAACTTAAACCTGAAGAATTTGAAAAATTTTACCCGAGAGGAATCGAAAGCCGGAGCGCGGCGGCGCGAGGCGGGGTCGCAAGATTTTTCAGCAGAAAAATACTTGTGACCGATTCCTTGTACCCCCGCAAAATTTTCAAATGCAAAATCATTTTGATTCTATAAAAAGAGAAGCGATTGAAATATTGTCTAGATCCAAAGGCAGTCACGATTGGGATCATACTGAAAGGGTCTATAAATTGGCTTTGCGGATAGGAGAAAAAGTGGATGCCAACCTTAATATTATAGGACTGGCCGCAATTTTGCATGACATAGCTAGGCGCGAGGAGGGCGAGAGTTGCGGCAAGGTTTGCCACGCGGAGTTAGGAGCCATTATGGCAAGAAAGATTTTGGAGCGCCATGGTCTTAAAGAAGATGCGATAGAAGAGATTAGTCATTGCATACAGACTCATAGATTCAGAGGAAACAAGAGTCCAAAAACCCTCGAGGCTAAAATACTTTTTGATGCTGACAAGCTTGATTCCATGGGGGCGGTGGGAATAGGCAGGGCTTTCCTCTTTTCCGGAGAGCACGGGGCGAGATTGCACAATAAGAATGTGGACTTAGAAAAAACCGAAGAATACTCGAGGGAGGACACTCCTTATCGGGAATACTTGGCGAAATTAAGACATTTGAAAGATAAAATGCAGACTGAAGAGGGTGGGCGTATGGCCGAGAGTCGGCACAATTTCATGGAGAAATTTTTCGAGAGGCTTAATCAAGAAGTGGATGGTCTTTGCTAGTTTTTTCCCGGTCTTAGGTAAATAAAGTGGTAAAGCCCCGACATCAAGGGGCTTTTATTTTTTCAGGAAATCTTTCGCCATTTTTTCCGCTTCTTTTGTGTCTTCAATCCATTCGATCCTATTATCTCTCTTAAACCAAGTCATTTGCCGTTTGGCGTATTGCCAGTTTTCAGCAATCATTTTCGAAAGCATCTCTTCTTTGCTTATTTTCTTTTGCAAAAACATGGCCGGATATTTGTATTCAAAGCCAAACTCGTAAATTCGCTTCCATGTCAAACCGGATTTTTTTAATTTTTTCGTTTCGGCGACCAGCCCTCCGCCTGCCGGCGGATTCAGCATTTTTTTGATTCTTTTTTCGATATTCTTTTTAAGAATTTCATCCGGTAATTTAATTCCGATTTGAAGAAAATCGTAACCCGTAACAGGTAATCCGTAACGCGTAATTGGCACGGAACCTAAGGATTTTGCTATTTCTATCGCTCTGATCAGACGTCGGGGATTTTTCGGATCAATGGTTTTGGCTCTTTCCGGATCAAGTTTTTTAAGCATTTCAAACATTTCCGTTGCCGTTTTTTTCTCCAATTCCTTTCTTAGTTTCCAGTCCGGCTTTACCTCTGGCAGGACAATATTGTCCACGATCGCCTGAATATATAATCCTGTTCCGCCGACGATAATCGGAATTTTATTTCCGGCGAAAATTTTCTCTTTCGCTTCTTCGGCGCATTTTTTAAAGTCAACCACGGTATAGATTTTTTTCGAGCTAACATAATCAATGCAATAGTGTGATACGCCCTTGTATTTAAAAACTTTTGAATTTTGAGTTGTACTTTTGACTTTTGACTTTTGACTTTTGAGTTTTCTGAATTGTTTTTTATTTAAACTCTCAATAATCCACCGGCCATCAACTTTACCACTTCCTATGTTTAGCCCTTTATACACCTGCCGAGAATCGGCCGAAATAATTTCACCCCCGATTTTTTTGGCTAACTTTACCCCCAACTCGCTTTTCCCGCTCGCCGTCGGGCCGAGAATCACAATAATTTTCCTTTTAAACTCCATGTGTTTGCTTTTGTAATTTTTGCTAAGGCGAATTTATTTTTGGGCTGGTTGCCTTCGATTCCAATTGGCTTATTGCCTTCCGTGCGCCCGTTTAAAACTTTTACCGTTTTGCCGATAAGTTTTTTGTTGTTTTCTAAAGAGGTCTTTTTTAATACCTCATTGATCTCATCTTTGCGCTTTTCTTTTTCTTTGTGAGGCACATCGTCTTTGAAGGCTTTGGCGGCGGCGGTTTTGGGGCGGGGAGAGTATTCGGAAAGAAAAGCCATATCGAATTTTATTTCCTCAAATAATTTTTTCGTATCTTCGAATTGTTTTCTTGTTTCGCCGGGGAAGCCGACTATCACATCCGTTGAGATGGCGATGTCGGGCATGGCTTGGCGAATTTTTTTGACAAGCTTTTTGTAGCGCGCCACCGTATAAGGTCTGCCCATTCTTTTTAAAACCGTGTTGTTGCCGGATTGGACGGGAAGGTTTATGTAATGAGCGAATTTTTCGCATTCCGACATCGCTTTAATCAAATCGTCCGAAAAATCTTTCGGGTGCGGGGAAGTAAAGCGAATCCAAAAGTCGCCCGGAATTGCATTTACAAGTCTTAACAAGTCGGCGAAATTGACCGTTTTTTTATAGCTATTCACCGTCTGCCCCAAAAGCCAAATTTCTTTCGCCCCGCCATCTGCCGCTTTTTTGACGTCGCTCAAAATTTGTTCAACCGGCCTTGAAATTTCTCTTCCTCTGGCCAGCGGCACAATACAATAAGTGCAAAAATTATCGCAGCCATGCGAGATGGGAATAAGAGCCGAAACTTTGGAAGTCTTCCGTTTGATCAGACTTTCTCCGCGACCCAAAATCTTACCACTGGATTGCGATCGCAATCCAGTGGTCACATTTGTTTTTTTAAGCTCATTTCTGTGACCAATGAATTTTGGAAGCGTATCGATATTCTTAATATCCACGAAATGATCGAAAAACGGAAGCCGTTCCTTCAGCTCTTCTTCTTTGTAGTGCATCATGCAACCCGTCAAGATAATTTTCAATTTGGAATTTTGAATTTTGAATAACTCGGTTTTTTTATTCAGGCCGAAGATCCTATCCTCCGCTTTTTGACGGACGGAGCAGGTGTTGAAGATCAATATAGGATTCTTCGCGGAGAGTAAATCCTTTTCATCCACGGCCTTTTTATAGCCGGCATTTTCCATTACCCAAGACGTTTTCTCGGAATCGGCCATGTTGGCTTGGCATCCGAAGGTGGTAATCAAATATTTATCCATAATAAAAGAGTCTATTATTTTTCGGCGGTTTTTTCAACGTACGGTTCGCTCTTATTGCCAACTTTATTTTTATCTGCTAGTATTCTCATTATGTTAAAGATAAGACTTCACAGGGTAGGCAAGAAGCATGACCCGTCCTTCAGGGTTGTTTTGACCGATTCCCGAAGGGCCGCTTCAAGCGGAAAAGCCATAGAAGTGCTTGGCTTTTATAACGCCCAGAAGGATCAGATAAAGCTCTCCGGCGACAAAATAAAAGACTGGATAACCAAAGGAGCCCAAGTTTCGGACACCGTCCACAATCTTTTGGTAAGGGAAAAAGTTATAAAAGGGCCTAAGATTAATGTTTTGCCGTCTCAGCCCAAGAAGGAAGAACCGACTAAAACCGGAGCGGAAGTTGCTCAAAGCGTTGCTGCCGAACCAAAAGCGGAAGAAAAACCGGTCGCGGAACCAGCCGAAGCGGCAAAATAATCCTGTAGTATAGCCACTTTGTCAATAGGTATTGACAAAGGGCTTTTTTCGTATATAATAGAACCACGATGCAGACGCGGTCGAACTGCGGATTATAAAAAATAAGCGATAGAGCACAATAAAATGGCTGAAAGAGATAAGGAATTTCTTGAGTACGTCGTCAAAGCGCTCGTTGATAACCCTTCAGCGGTGAAAGTTGACCGAAAGGTCGACGAAATGGGAGTTCTTATAACTCTCAAAACTGATCCCGCCGATATGGGAAAGATTATCGGACGAAGCGGCAACACGGCCAAGGCCATCAGAACTCTTTTGAGAGTTGTTGGCATGAAGAACAATGCTCGAGTCAATCTTAAGATTGAAGAGCCGGAAGGTAGCACCAGACCGGTGAAGAGCGTTGATCAGGCTATGGACGATTTGAAAATATAGTTTGATTTTAGTTAGAAAACCCCATCCGCCGCCTGGCGGAAGGGGTTTTCTTTTGCCAATAGTGTAAACATTTAAAATGAGATTCGATGTCATAACAATTTTTCCCGAAGTTTTAAGAGAATATTTCAATTCTTCCATTTTGGGTCGGGCTCGGAAGGGCGGGCTCGTGGAAGTAAATTTGCATAATTTAAGAGACTTTGCGGAAGATAAGCATAAGAAGGTGGATGACAAGCCGTTTGGCGGCGGGCCGGGGATGGTTCTTAAAATTGAACCGATTGTCAATACAATCGGTTCAATTTTAAGTTCTAAGCTCAAAATTCAAAGCTCAAAACTTAGGAAAACAAAAATCATCATTTTTTCTCCAGGCGGAAAACAATTTAATAAAAAATTGGCGCGGGATTGGGCGAAAAAATACGACAATATCATAATGATTTGCGGAAGATATGAGGGGATTGACGCGAGGATAAAAAAGATAATACCCGCTCTTGGGGTAAGCGTGGAAGAAGTTTCTATCGGGCCGTATATTTTAACCGGCGGCGAGCTTCCGGCTGCCGTCGTGGCAGACTCAGTTTCCAGGCAAATTCCGGGAGTGCTTGGCAAAGAAGAATCGCTGGAAGAAGAGCGGTACGTCTCCGGCTACCCGCTTTACACCAAGCCGGACATATTCGAATTTAAAGGCAAAAAGTATTCCATCCCGAAGATCCTCAAATCGGGGGATCATAAGAAGATAGAAGAGTGGAGAAAAAAGAGGGCTAAATTTTTTTAATGTGTTGAATGTTCTGTTGGGTCATAGTAAAGTAAGCAGGCAAAGCAGAGATGAGATATATTGATTTATCCAAAATTAAAAAAGCGCATTTTATAGGGATCGGCGGCATTGGCGTGTCGGCCATAGCAAGAATGATGCTGGAGGAAGGGAAGAGGGTTAGCGGATCGGATCAGGCCTCTTCTTTGGTGACGGATGAGTTGGGAAAGCTGGGGGTGAAAATTTCCATTGGCCATGACGCGAAAAATATTCCGGACGGTTGCGACGCGGTGATCCACACTGCCGCTCTCGCCGAGGACAATCCGGAGCTTGTCGAAGCCAGAAGAAGAAATGTTTCAACCTTTTCTTATTCCGAAGCGCTGGGCTTGATCTCTAAAGAAAAATACACTATTGCCGTCTCCGGCACTCACGGCAAAACCACAACGACGGCAATGTTAGCCAAAATCTTGATTAATGCCGAAAAAGATCCGACTGTCATCGTAGGCAGTCTTTTGAAAGATAATGATCCGCCTGCGCTCGGAGCTGCGGCGAGGCGAGGAAGCAATTTCATCCACGGCAAAAGCAAATACCTGGTGGTGGAAGCCGATGAGTACAAGAAAAATTTTCATAGCCTGAATCCTAAAATTTTGGTCGTCACCAACATCGATGAAGATCATCTTGATTTCTATAAGGATTTAAGCGACATCCAAAATGCTTTCGCGGAATTGGCAAGCAAGATTCCGGAAGATGGTTTTTTGATAACCGATAAATCAAATCCGAATATCACGCCAATTTTAGAGACCGTGAAATGCGAAATTATCGATTATGCCCGAATCGCCGTTCCTAAGCTTAAACTTCCCGGAGATCACAACAGAATGAATGCCAAGGCGGCCCTGGGCGCGGCCGCGGCGGTGGGCGTTGATGATCCAGCGGCTCGGAAGGCTTTAGAGGATTTTGAAGGGCCATGGAGAAGATTTGAGTATAAAGGAATCACAAATACAGGCGCGCTGGTGTATGATGATTACGCTCATAACCCGCAGAAAGTCGAAGCGGTGTTGGCGGGAGCCAGGGAATATTTTCCGGGCAAAAGGATCATCGCCGTGTTCCAACCCCATCTTTATAGTCGGACCAAACATTTTCTTGGTCAGTTTTCCAAGAATTTTAAGAATGCGGACATGGTGGTTCTCGCCCCGATCTATGCCGCGAGGGAGAAGCCTGATCCATCGATCAGTTCGGATATTTTAAGAGACGAGATCGCCAAGAACGGTAAAACGGTTTTTTCTTTTAAAAATTTTTCCGAAATCGAAGATTATTTAAGGGAGAACGCGAGAGAAGGCGATGTCGTGATGACAATAGGAGCGGGAGATATATATAAAGTGGGGGAAGAATTATTAAAAAAATTTAAAATTTGAAATTTAAAATTATACGTAGTATCATCATTATATGAAAAAAGTAATCATTTATTCGACGCCGACTTGCATTTATTGCAGGATGGCAAAGGATTTTTTAACGGATAAAAATATTCCTTTCACTGACTACGATCTCACCAAGGACGCGCAAATGAGAGACGAGGTGATAAAGAAAACCGGACAGATGGCCGTGCCGGTGATAGAAGTGGACGGGGAAGTCATGATCGGATTCGATGAGGAAAAACTTTCCCAAATGCTGGGAATATAAAAACCGGTAAAAATACGACTCGTTTACGCGTCGTATTTTTATTTTGGAAAAAATCTCATTCTGTGCTAAGGTGAAAAATGGAAAATCGGCCCCCATAGCTCAATGGATAGAGCAGATCCGTCCTAAGGATAAGATGTATGTTCGATTCATACTGGGGGCATATCCGCAAGATTGAAAATCCGTTATTTTTGTATATACTGTCTTTATTGAAGGGCCTATAGTTCATCGGTAGAACGCGCCCATGGCATGGGCGAGGGCGGGGTTCAATTCCCCGTAGGTCCATTGAACGAAGTGAAATGACCTACAGTAAGCCAACTGCTTGGCTTGCGTGGGGAATTGAAGGGTTAAATTATATTGCGAAGCAATAATTTAACCCCGGGATTTTCCATAAGAAAATCAATTCCCCGTAGGTCCATTTGACCTTTTTTCCTGGGTTTGCTATTATATAATCATGTGAGTGCTTCCTGTTCTCTTATTATATGGAACGGGCATTCTAATACATATCCCATAAAGTCCGCCTCGGCGGATTTTATGTTTTTAGGGTTTAAAATAATATGAAAATCCAAAGAGTTAAATTAGTCACGGAAGATAACGTCGAGATAATAGGCAATTATTTTCCGTCGAAGATCAAAAATTCTCCGGCTGTTGTTTTGCTCCACATGATGCCTGCCGCTAAAGAAAGCTGGAATGATCTGGCCGAAAAATTAAAAATGGCGGAATTCCATTGCCTGGCCATCGACCTTAGGGGACACGGGGAATCGCAAGGGGGGCCGGACGGATTCAAGAACTTCAGCGACGAGGATCATCAAAGTTCGATAAACGATGTCAAAGCGGCTGTTAACTTTTTTACCAATCAAGACATTCCTTTGAAGAGAATTTCTCTTGTTGGAGCTTCCATCGGAGCGAATCTTTGTTTGCAATTCCAAGTTGAGCATCCGGAAATAAAAGCTGTCGTATTGCTTTCGCCGGGACTTGATTATAAGGGTATCGCGACAGAAAGGCTGGCCAAGCAGCTCAAAGGAGATCAGGCGTTTTTTATGGCAGCTGGCGGAGAAAATGACGCTTATTCCAGCGAAACGGTCAGCAAGCTTTTTGCGCTTTCAAAAAATCAGGACAATAGAATGAAGATTCTTAAAAACGCGGGCCACGGCACGACGATGTTCAAAGAGGAACCCGCCTTGATGGGAGAGATAGTGGAGTGGTTAAAAAAGCTCTACTAAAAAACTTAAAACTCAAAACTCAGAGCTCAAAACCACAACTAAAAACAAAAAACTAATTGCCAGCTTTGCGTTTTGAGTTGTAGTTTTGACTTTTGAGTTCTGATATTTGAGTTGTTGTGAAATCCCATTTTCCTTTTCGCCAGTTGCAGTTATAATTATTGCATGGGCAAGATTATCGTAGGAGTTCTTCGCGGCGGGCCTTCAAGGGAGCACGAGGTTTCTCTTAAGACCGGAGAGGGTGTTTTGGCCAATTTGTCGCCGGAAAAATATATTGGAAGAGATATCTTCGTAGATAAAGGCGGGCAATGGCATCAATCAAACAGGCCGGTCTATCATGATCAGGCGCTCAGAGACATTGATGTTGTTTTTAACGCTCTTCATGGAGAATATGGAGAGGATGGCAAGGTCCAGCATATTCTGGAAACATTCAATGTCCCTTATACCGGTTCGGGGGTGACCGCTTCGGCTTTAGGCATGAACAAGATCATGGCGCGGGAGTCTTTCAGGAGAGCTGGGTTAAAAGTTCCCATGGCCATGGAAATTTTAGTTGACGGAGATATCAAGGAATCAGCCCGAAAGATTTTCAGGACGATGCCTCCGCCATGGGTCGTTAAGGATCCATTGGGCGGTTCTTCCTTCGGAGTTTCCATTGCCTATCACTTCGAGGAACTGGTCTCGGCTTTGGAAAGAACCTCATCTTCTTTGGGCAGGCTTTTGATCGAAGAACACATAAAAGGCAGGGAAGCGACTTGCGGGGTGATAGACGACTTCAGGGGGAAAAAGCATTACGCTTTGCCGGTGATCGAGATAATTCCGCCGGCGGATTCGGGATTCTTCGCTTATGAAGTGAAATACAACGGCGCGACGAGGGAATTGTGTCCGGCCAATTTTGATCAAAGCATCAAGAAAGAAATAGAATCCCTGGCTGTCGCGGCTCACAACGCCATCGGTTCGAGGCATTATTCGCGTTCGGATTTCATTGTCTCGAAAAAAGGGATTTATATTCTGGAGATTAACACTTTACCTGGCTTGACCAGCGAATCGCTTTTGCCAAAGGCGATCAACGCGGTGGGTTCATCTTATAGGGAGTTACTTGACCATCTTATTACGCTGGCGATGAAGAGGTAATTTAATAAAAATTGTAAATTGTAAATTGAAAATTATTTTCCCATCTTCTCTTCCACTCTCTTTACCGCTATTTCCATGGCCACTTCGCGAGGCCATCTTTTTTGTTCCAAGCTTTGTTTGATCACGGCCGTCGCGGAGCTTTTTATCTTGGCATCCACAAGTTCGAACATTTTTTTGGCGTCGTACCCGCGATGTTCGGCGTAAGAAGAAATGACTCCTCCGGCATTAGCCACAAAGTCAGGGACGACGAGAACCCCTCTTTTAAAGAATTCCTTTTCTATTTTTTCCCGCATCGGTATGTTGGCTCCCTCGACTATTATCTTGGCTGTTATCTTTCCTTTGTTAGCTTCGTTTATGGAATCTGTAACCGCGGCGGGTATCAGCGTGTCGACTGGGAGAGAGAATAATTCGCCGGTTTTAATTTTGACTCCGCCGTCATATTCGACGGGGGATCTCCTCTTTTTCTTCAGGTTCATGAGTTTTTCCGGATCCAAACCGTTTTTATCGTAAACGCCGCCGTGAATATCCGTTATGGCCGCGATTTTGGCTCCCATTTCTGCCAAGTGCCGGAAAGTAAATTCTCCCACATTGCCGAATCCTTCTATCGCGACGCTCGTCTTTTTGATGTCCAGGCCGGAAAGTTCAATGGCGATGGCGGCGGCTTGCGCGACGCCAAAACCGGTGCTGCCAAGCTCGTGCGGCAGCCCGCATTTTTTGCCGGAGGAGTGGCAAAAGTCGAACGGTTTTCCCGTCGCCGCGCGCGGATCCTCGGCAGCTTCGACGAACCAGTTCATTTCTTTTTCTCCCGTGTTTACATCGGGTCCGGCGATATATTTTTTTATTAAAAAAGGTTTGACGGCTCGGGCAAAACTTTGAATAAATTGCTTTTTAACATTTTGCTCATTGCTTGGCTTGCCCGCCTGCAAGCGGGGCCACTTGATTCCCGCTTTGGCTCCGCCGAAAGGGATTCCGGCCAAAGCGTTTTTCCAAGTCATCGTTCTGGCCAATCGGTAAACTTCTTCGAGAGATACGGCAGGGGTCATCCTGATGCCCCCTTTCCCGGGTCCGAAAGCGGTGTTGTCTATGACAAGGTATCCTTCCATATCTGTTTCGGGGTCGTAAACTTCCAACATGTATTCCGGGCCGTATTTGTCCTTGATTATCATGGTATCCAATATAACATATTTTTTCCCTGTGTATATTTTTTAGTTGACAGCGGACTCAGCCCTGATAAACTTAATATGAAATTCACATATAGCGAACCTTGGCAATCATCCGGTCGAGTCATGGTTGATTGCCGGGTTGCATCAAAAATTTAATCTTATTATAAGAAATAATTTAATGGTTTGGCGGTTTTAATCTAAAGACAATATGGCGAAATTGCTCATCATAGAAGACGATCCGTTTCTCCTTGGAATATTGGCGGAAAAAATAAAGGAAGGAGGCTTTGACATCGATACCGCGATGGACGGCGAGGATGGTTTGAACAAGATCAGGAAAGAAAAGTACGACCTTATTCTTACGGATATGGTTCTTCCGAAAAATGACGGGTTTAAAATCCTTGAAGAAATGCATTCCTCTGAGGAGTTGAAGAAAATTCCCGTGCTGGTGTTGTCCAATCTTTATGATAAGAACAACATCGACAAGGCGATTTTGCTTGGAGCCAGGGATTACATAGTCAAGGCTTATCATACGCCGGAAGAGATTGTCTTGAAAGTTAAGACCTTCATAACCAAAGAAGGAATATAAACAAAATGTTAAGCAAATTGAAATATTTTATCATTGCCGTCGTCGTAATCGATTTGATCCTGGTTTTTCCCGTGATGCTTTCTTATGAAAAGATCGGGAAAGCTTTGGCCGTCCAGGGATTTTCGCAGGTCTTCGTGACATTGGTCGTGGAGATAACCTTATTGGTTTTGACTTCCATCATTGCCTACTTCGCTTCAAGAATACTTAAAGGGACCGCTTTGCAAAAACCCCTTTATTTCATCGCTTGGGGCGTATTGATGTACGGAGTGGGAGATACGCATCTGCTTGTTTGGATGTACACGGGAGTCGAAAGCGTGTATCCGTTTCTTGGGCCAGCCAGCTCATCCATAGCTCACGCCTTTGGCGTCGGCATAGGCTTCATCATGGTGATACTCGGTCTATATAAGATAGCCAAAGCGAGAAGAGATATATTGCCAAATGGTCAAGTTGGATAGGGAAAAGATCGGTTGGATAGCCGGTGGTATAATAGCATTCGCGTTAACTAATGGGGTACTATTTTATTTGTACCCCAAAAGTTTTTCTACCTTCGCTTATATACTCTTCATATTTGTTCCCTTGATAGCCATAGTGGCTATTGTCTTTGTCAAATTTTCGCTCTTGTTTATTGAAAGAATAGATGAGAAAGAAGAAGAAGGGAAAGTTCTTCAAGAACGGCAGCGGGAAATAGTCGAGAATATGGTAGAGGGTCTTATTGTGCACAATTCTTCGGGAAGAATTTTGACCGTAAATGGAATGGCGGAACAATTTTTGGGCTTGTCCGCTCCCGACCTTAAAAATAAGACGGTGGCGGAAGTAAATAACCCTCAACCTTTGCTCAGGGCTATTTTTATGCCAATGAAGGATAAAGAGGAAACGGAGTTCAGTTACAAAGATAAAGACGGCCAGGATCTTTTTTATCAGCTTATCCAGGTTCCGCTCAGTAAAGAAAGAGGGGAAATCCTCAAGATCATAAGAGATGTGACGAGAGCGAAGTATCTGGACAGGATGAAGAACGAATACATCACGATAATGTCTCACAAGATCCTGACTCCTCTTACAAATATAAAATGGGCCGCGGGGATGCTGATGGGCAAGGGTTTGGATGAGGCGAAGAAAGAGTCCGGCGTTAAAAATATAACGGCAAACACGGACGAGCTTATAGAGTTCACTTCTCATCTTCTTAATATTACGGAAATAGAGGAGGGCCTTTTCGGATACAAGTTTGAAAAAGTCGACATGGCGGAACTCGTAAAGGAAGCGGCAAAAAATTATCAGGATGCCGCGACCCAGCGGAATATTAAAATCTTATGCGAAGTCCCGGAGGATGTTTTTCCGGTGAGGGGCGATAAAAATCGCCTTGGCGCCGCCGTTGCCAATTATTTGGATAATGCCGTGAAATATAGTCCCAATGGCGGCAACATTGCCATTTCTCTAAGTAAAGACAAATATAAAATTTGGTTCAGCGTTAAAGATAACGGCGTCGGCGTGTCTCCAGAATCAGTCAATTCTCTCTTCACAAAATTTTTCAGGGATAAAAGAGCAAAGGCTGTCCATACGGAAGGGACGGGCGCGGGTTTGTTTATCGTAAAAAATATCATCGAAAAGCATGGGGGCAAGGTGGGCTACGAACCGGCGCCCAGAGGCGGCTCGATGTTTTACTTTACTTTGCCGGTTTATAACGGTAATGAGTAAACGCGTAACGAGTAACCGGTAATTTGGATAGAGATTGAGATTTGATCTCGCTTTATTACACGTTACCCATTACTGGTTATGGGTCATTTTCTGTGTTACAATAATTCCCGTTAAAAAGGGCCCGTAGCTTAGTTGGTAGAGCGCCTCATTTGCAATGAGGAGGTCACCGGTTCGAATCCGGTCGGGTCCAAAATCACCCAAGATCTCTGATAAATTTCGTGGCATAAATGATTACCCTCAAGGTCAAATTATTCGATTACTGATCGAATAATAGTGAAAATACGATATATGGATTTAGTAAATAGGCTAAAAAGGCTCTAATTCCCAGGCAAAAATCAGTACTTGACATCTCTATATCACTAGAGTAACATAGTAAGTGACTATACTATATCACCTAAAAAGGCTATAACAATATGGAAGAAACCCTTAAATACGTACAGAATCAACTTGTTCAAGCTCCTTTCCGGCTGAGGTCTTATACCCAGGACGAGCAAAGCAAGAAATTCCCTCAAAGGAATATTTACGTGAAAATTGATAAGTATTTTCGCGACTTTTTGCATAATCCCAACGCTCAAGACAGATGGATTATTATTCCTGGTCTGCGGGGTGTTGGAAAAACAACGATACTCGCTCAATTGTTCTTAAACCATCATAAGGAAGTCGGCGATCGCCGAATGCTTTATGTGTCGCTAGATGAAGTTGTAAATGTGATAGGTTCGTCCTTAAAAGATGTTTTAAGCGCCTATGAAAGAATCATCGGTGAAAGCTTTGAGAAAATGACTCAGCCGATCTTTATTTTCATAGACGAAGCTCAATATGATCCGAAGTGGGCGGCGGTACTCAAGTCGGTGTACGACAGGACAAATAAAGTATTTGTGATTTGCAGTGGCTCGTCGGCGGTATCTTTGCAAACCAATCCCGACGTGATCCGCCGTTCTATTTTCCAAAAACTTTTTCCAACCAGCTTCTCGGAATTCTTGATGATCCGCGATGGTAAATATCCGGTAAAAGATTTAAAGAAAAACATAAAGGAAGCATTGTTCCATGCTGATTCGGCAAAAGATGCTTACGAAAAATTAAAGAAATGCGAGCAGAGCGTAATCAATGCCTGGTCAACCATTGACCGGCATTATGTAGATGAGTATCTAAAAATCGGTACTCTGCCCTTTGCAATACGGATCAAGGATGAGGTTCGGGTATACCAAACAATCACTTTATTACTAGACAAAGTGATCAATCAAGACGTACAGGGTCTTGGCCGATTCGATACTAAAACACTCGGCCATATTAAGAGAGTTCTATTCCTCTTAGCAGAATCAGATGTGGTAAGTATCCAGAAACTTGCCGCCACGCTTGAAGTGAGCGTCAATACCATTTCCAATATTCTGGAAGTTTTAGAGCAAGCAGAGTTGCTCATCCGTGTTATGCCCCACGGCTCTAACGCTAAAAAAGTGAGGAAGCCGTCGCGCTATCAATTTATGTCCAGCGCAATGCGCTCTGCTTTTCTTTCGGTTGCCGGTAACGAGCAGATTTTTTCCGGTCAGAAAGGCCGTCTTATGGAGGATATTGTAGCTATGATTCTATATCGGGAATTCGTAGCCAATAGCCGGGGCGCTTTGAATTATGACAGTTCGAAAGCTGGCGCTGATTTTATTCTTACAATCGGTGGCAAGAATATTATTCCGATCGAAGTTGGTATAGGAGAAAAGCTCGGAACGCAAGTTAGAAGCACTATGAAAAAAGTTGGTTCGGCAAAATACGGAGTGGTAGTCTGTCGCAATTCACTTACCTTATTAGAGGATACCAATGTAGTTAAGATCCCATTGGACTATTTCTTATTGATATAAACTGGTTAAAGTAATTTTTATGATTGAAGTAGAGAAAAAATTTATCCTTAATGAGCAAGATAAAGAGCGGCTAAGGAAAGACGCGGAATTTTTGAACGAGCGAGTTTTCACTGATATTTATTATGATACAGAAATTTTTTCTCTAACTTCAAAAGATAAATGGCTCCGTTCTCGCGATGGTAGATTTGAACTAAAACTTCCATTACACGAGGGAGTAGAGAGGTTGGCTGATCAATATGATGAATTAGAAGATAAGGAGAAAATTAGAGAAGCTCTAAATCTACCATCGAATGGAAATCTCGCGGATGATTTGGCAAAAGCTGGTTATTTTCCTTTTTGTGTTTGTAAAACAACGAGAAGAAAGTATAAAAAGGAACCATTTCGACCTTGATGTCGTTGATTTTCAAAGTTTTACTTACAATATCGGAGAGATTGAGTTAATGGTAAATGAAAAATCAGACATTGGAGGCGCGATTGAAAAAATAATGAATTTTGCAAAATCGCAAAATCTCACAATTGCGCCAGTACGCGGGAAAGTCATTGAATATCTTAAACGGGTAAAACCGAATCATTATCAAACGCTTATTCAGGCAAAAGTAGTTAAAGATTTTTAATCAGGGCAAAATAAATTTATGAGGCGGTCAATCAGGGTTTTTCCGCAAGCGGGTTCTGACTTTTTTTATGATGATTTATTAAGGAAAATTTATGAAAGTAAAAGAATCGGACAAAAAATTTCTTGCGCGTGACTTGCCAGCCGAAGATTTGGAGATTATAAAGTCTGACGGAAGTTTTTTGTTTGATTCCAAAGGCAAGAAATACATCGATTTTTTGATGGGTTGGTGTGTTGGAAATATTGGCTGGGGTAATAAAGAGATCAAAAAGAAAATTAGTCAGTATAAATGCCCTGATTATGTAAATCCTGCCTATTTGTATAAATCATGGGCAGAATTAGCGAAACTTCTGGCACAAATCACACCGGGAAATTTACAAAAAAGTTTCCGAGCTACGGGCGGGACAGAAGCGGTAGAAATTGCGCTTCAGGCGGCGATGTCTCACACAAAGAGGTACAAGTTTATTTCAATTGAAGGTAGTTATCACGGACATTCAATTGGTGCGATGAGTGTTGGCTCGTCAGATTTTCGTAGTTGGTACAAAAATCTCCTACCAAATTGCTATAAGATAAAACCTCCGCTTGATGACAAAGCTGCCGATCAGCTTGAGACATTGCTGAAAGAGGGTGACGCCGCCGCACTCATCATGGAGCCGATAGTTTGCAATCTGGGCGTCGAGATCCCAAAAAAGGAGTTTATGAGTCGCGCTCAAGCACTTTGCAAAAAATACGGCACACTACTCATTATGGACGAAGTTGCTACTGGCTTCGGGAGAACTGGAAAACTTTTTGCTTCAGAACATTTTGGAATAAAACCTGACATCATGTGCTTGGCAAAAGGAATTACGGGCGGATATGGCGGTTTGGGTGCGACTATTGCGACAGAAGAAGTTGCAAAATCAATGGAGTATGAATTTAGTTTTTACTCAACCTATGGTTGGTATCCATTGAGTACCGAGGCAGCTATAGCAAATATAAAATACATTGTGAAGCACAAGGGTCAACTGGAAAAAAATACAAATGAGATGAGTAAATATTTTGTTGATCGTCTTTCGCACGTGAAATTTAGATATCCTGCGAAAATTCGCGCGAAAGGATTGGCAATAGGTGTCGAATTTGAGCACGCTGGCTATGCTAACCAAATAGTGGCAAAAGCTCAAAAAAGTGGTGTTCTTTTTTCTCCGCTCAACAACAAAATATTTACTCTATTTCCTGCTTTGAATATTGAAAAGAAAGTTGCTAAAAAGGGGTTGGATATTTTAGAAAAGGTAGCCTTATGAAGTTTGCAATAATATTATGAGTTCTAATTGAACAAACATCAAGATATATGAAAAAAATAATTATTGTTCACGGTTGGGATGGGGCGGCTGATTTGGATTGGATGCCTTGGGTTACATCGGAATTTAAGAAGTTTGGGTATGAGGTTCTTTGTCCCGATCTTCCGCATAGCGAAAATCCGACCATCGAGGATTGGGTGCCTTTTCTTTCCAAAATTGTTGGGCAACCTGATCAAGAGACTTATTTCATCGGTCATAGTATCGGGTGCCAAACTATTATGCGGTATTTGGAAAGTATTGACGTCAAAGTTGGGGGCGCGATATTTGTTGCCGGTTGGTTTGATCTTGATAATCTGGAAGGGTTAAAAGCGCAAGCCATCGCCAAGCCTTGGCTTGAGGCTCCGATTGATACCGAAAAAGTCAAAAATAATCTTGGGTTCTCAATCACCATTCTGGGCGACAATGACCCTTGGGTGCCATATCTAAAAACAAAAGAAAAATTCGAAAAATTATTGGGTTCGGAAATCGTAACCGTTCCAAACGGCGGACACATAACCTCCGATGACGGATACGGACCGTTTCCCCAATTGATTGAAATAGTACATAAAAGAGTTTCAATTATTGAATAAAATTTATGAAAATCAGTCGTCCGAAGTCTAAACAACCGATCCCGGAGCATGCCAAAAGAGTTTTTAAGGGCGTGCTGTTTGATGTGTATCAATGGGAGCAGAAGTTGTATGATGGAACAAAAACCACTTTTGAAAAATTGAAGCGCCCCGACACTGTTGTTGTCTTTCCGGTTTTGGACGATGGGAAGATTTTACTCACCATACAAGAACAGCCCGGCAAGGAGCTATTTATTGGAGCGGCGGGCGGACGCGTGGATGAAGGAGAAGATATTTTAGAAGCTGCCAAGCGCGAATTGCTTGAGGAAACCGGATATGAAGCGTCCGAATTTATTCTTTGGGATGCTCAACATCCTACATCTAAGATTGACTGGGTTATATACACTTTTATTGCGAAAGGACTGAAAAAAGTTGCCGATTTGAATTTGGACGCGGGAGAAAAGATAACTGTGAAGCCAGTCAATTTTAACGAATTTATTGATATCGCCATCGGTAAAAATTTTGTCGAAAAAGAATCATTTCGAAACTTTACGAAGCAAAACTCTTTCCTGAAAGGATGGAGAAGCTTAAAAAATTATTTAATCCAAAATTAATTTGAAAACAAAGATAAAAGTTGTTATTGCCGGAAGCGCAAGTTTACAAGACAAAATTTCTGAATGGATAAATTATTGGAATACTAAAAGTAATCACCTTGTTATTGATTTTCCCTTAACGATAAAAAGCAAAGATTTTATTAAAGTTTACCCGGAAGTTCACAAAAAATTTTTTAGGAATATACTTAAAGCCGATATTCTTTTTATCGCCCAAAGGTAGATGGCCGTGTTAACTCCCCAAATACTCTTTTATTTTTTCCGCTATTGTTTGATATGTCCAGTCGAATTTGGCTTCGTCGGTCTCAAGAAGGGTTACGCGGAAGCCTTGCAGATTGCAGTTGAAGCCGGAAAGAGGGACGACGCAGACGCCCGTCGCGCCCATAAGGTAGTAAGCGAATCTTTTGTCCGGCGGCGTTCCGTTGGCGGTTTTTTCTTCCACGAATTTTTTTATCGCTTTGTTCTTTATTTCCAGTTTCTGATTATTATTTAAAATGCCGTTCTTAAAAACCACGGAGACATAGAAGGCCCCGTTTGTTTTCGGCGAGATCACTCCGGGCGCGGATCTGAAAATCTTATAAACTTTTTCGGCGCGTTTTTTGTAAAATCCCCGCCTTTCTTTCAGGTGCGATTCGTAGCGAGGATCGGACATTATCGCCGGTATGACGCTTTGCGGCAACGTCGTCGAGCAGACCTCGAGCATTTTGGCGTTTAATAAACTTTTCACATAATTCGCGAAAATCTCGTCCTTATCTTTGTTGTAAATCTCGATCCAACCGCAGCGGGCCCCCGGCCAGGGGAATTCTTTCGATATGCCTTTCATCGCGATTGCAGGCACTCCATCAACGATCTCTCCAAGTTCCACCATCTTTTTCGAATCATGGGTGATGTTGTAATATATTTCGTCGCTGATCAGGAAAAGATCGTATTTTTCCGCCAGACTCACGAACTGTTCCAGGACTTTCCCGGGATAAACCATGCCGGTCGGATTGTCGGGATTGATTATGAGGATGCCTGAGATTGAGGGATTATATTTGATTTTGTTTTCCAGGTCGGCCATATCCGGCAGCCAATTTTTTTCTGGCAGGAGATTATAGGTGATATGCGGCGATCCGGCGTGAGCGGCTTCCGCCGAAGAGTGAGTGGAGTAAGCGGGGGACGGACCGATCACGCGGGTGTCACGCCGGAGATAAGTGTAAACTTTAGAGATAGCGTCGCCCAAACCGTTGAAAAAACAGATATCGTCATGGGTGATCTTGGCGCCGCCTTTTTTGTTGCGTCTTTCGGCCAAAAACTGTCTCGTGCCGAGAAGACCTTTGGTAGGGCTGTAGCCGAAAGACCTTTCATTGTCTATCGCTTTCTTGACGATCTCTCTGATCCAATCCGGTATTCTATAACCTTTAGCTACGGGATCCCCGATGTTCTCCCAGGTTATTTCCTGACCGAGGCTTTGGATCTTTTCGGCAATCTCAACAATGCCTCTTATTTCGTAGGCCAATTCGCCCGCGCCCTGATGTACGATGTTGTTACGCATGTTAATAATTTTAAAATTCGAAATTTAAAATTCATCTCTAATCTCTTTTAATGTCTCAATGTCTTCCACCACGCCCGGATAATTCGTCTCGCAGATCATGTCGATATTTTTTTCTTTGGCGAATCTAACCAATTTCTCAAACCCTTCAAGACCGATCTTCCCCTTGCCGATATGCGCGTGTCGATCCAGATGGGAGTTTAAATCGGTGGCGCTGTCGTTGGCGTGCATCAGTTTTATTTTATCAACGCCAAAATTTTTATCTATTAATCCGAGGCTTTCTTCAAATTTGTTTTTCCAGTCAAAGCCCGACGCGAAGCTGTGCTGAGTGTCCAGGCAAACTCCGGCCAAATACTTCTGATCTTTGAAAGAGGCAAAAATTTCCGAAATATCCTCGAATCTGGATCCGATTATTTGCCCGGCTCCGGCGCTGTTTTCTATCAGCAGGGAAGCGGAACCGCCGTAACCGTCAAATATTTTTTCCAGACCTTTGACGGCCAGTTTTATGGATCCTTCCCCGGCTTCTTTCGCCGAGCCGATATGGGTCATTACATATTTTGCTCCAAGAAGAGTGGCTCTTTCAAGTTCCTTCCTGATGGAACTTATCGAGCCGTAATAAACTCGATTGTTCTTTGAAGCCAGGTTTATGTAGTAGGGGGCGTGGATGTAAACGGCTTTGATTCCGAATTTTTGGCAATTTTCTTTAAACGCCGCGGCTTTCTCGTCGCTGATCGGCGGGACCGGTCCTCCCTGCGGCGACCGGGTGAAGATCTGCATCGCTTCGCAACCCCACTTGGCCGCCTGCTCCGGCGCCTTATCTATACCCTCCGAAATGGAAACATGAGCCCCGATATTCATTAAATTATTATAAATCAGCTGTGGATAAATTGATATTTACTTTTTCGGAAAAGTATGTTATGGATAAAACAGTTCGGAAAGCTCTTTAATTTTATCTTACAAACTCAATCAGAAAGGAGGGTTGTTGTATTTGGCGCGTTTTATTTTTTTGTCCTTAATTAATTCAGGAGGGTAAAATGAAGAAGGTAATTTTCGCATTTTATTTTGTTGTACTGTTTTTATCATTTTGTTCAACCGGGCGAGCTTTTGATTTAACAAGCTCTGATCCCGGAAATGGTTCCGACACGGTTCATCAAAATTACTCCATCGTAATGTTTTTCGATGACAGTGTCGGGACTGCAAGCGCCACATCGAGTACGGTCTATATGACCGAAGATGGGACAAGTACGGTTGTCTCAGCGATAATTTATTTTGATTCGACAAATGCCTTGAACGACACGGTCGTTTTGTATCCTAATGATGATTTGGGTTCAAGCACGACCTATGTCGTGACCTTGACCAATGGGTTGCTGAGTTCGACGGATGACCCATTGACGGGGGCAGGCACCGGGACAAGTTTTGCTTTCACGACCAGAGGAGACGGGGTTTTGGCTCCCGCGGTGACTTCTTCAGTATCGCCATTGAACGGCGATACTGACGTTTCCATAAACAAAGTTATCAGCGTTAATTTCAGCAAAGAGATCGACACTGACACTGTAAGCGCCAGCTTGTCGTTATGGGGAGATGGCGGAATGTCTAGCCTCTCCGGAGCTTATTCCTTTGAAACCACTGGCGGAAGCACAACTGTTTATCTAACCCCTTCCACGACTCTTGGCTATGACGAATCTCATATCGTCATTGTTGGATTCGGGATCCGCGACGTGGACAATGTGAGGATCAACCGTAGTTATGGCTGGTCCTTTACTACCCAGTCCGCTCCTCCCGCTGCCGACCCCGGGCCGGTATATGTTGAAAAGTTGTATGTTATTTCTTCGAAATATTCCGACGGAGAAGTGACGGCAAGCTTCAACGTGCTTCTCAATACAGATGATATCAATCAGTCAACATGGGGGGTTGATACGGGAGGCAGAAGCGATGATAAGTTTTTTTCTCTGACTGGTCCGGACGGACAGGTTTCAGGATGGACAAAGGGTGACGGAAGGAAAGTTATTTTTAAGCCCGATTCACCCCTCAATCCAGGAAGTTATACGGCTGTTTTCAAGCGAGCCATCCGCGCTGCTAATTTTGCAGGCACGCAGATGGATGCTGATTACTCCTTCAGCTTCAATGTTTCCGAAGGAGGCGCTTCGATCAATATGACGAAGGCGCATTCTCGTAAAAAACAAGGAGGAAGGAGAAAATAGAGATTGAGTTTGCTTAAGATGAAGGGGGACTTTTTCTTTCCCCAAACAACGATTGAAAGCCGTTAGCAAGAGCGCATATCTCTTACTAACGGCTTATTATTTTTGGATACCGGAAAAAATAAAACCGCCGTTCGTTCCTTAGAACTACTAAGCGGTTTGTAACAGATCAGGGAAAAATGTAAATACTGTTGGATACTGTGGATCGCAACCATTGCCGAATACCTTTATTTTTTCTCAAAAAATGCTAGAGTTTAGCGCATGAGTTTGTCTATCGGTATCGTCGGTCTGCCGAATGTGGGGAAGTCCACGCTCTTTAAGGCGCTTACTAAAAAGCAGGTGGATATCGCCAATTATCCTTTCTGCACCATTGACCCGAGCGTGGGCGTGGTGGAAGTGCCGGACGAGCGGCTGGGTAAGCTGGCGGAATTTTCCAAGTCAAAAAAGGTAGTGCCGGCGGCGGTGGAGTTTGTGGACATTGCCGGTCTGGTGAAGGGCGCTTCTGAAGGGGAAGGGCTGGGTAATAAATTTCTGGCCAACATCAGGGAAGTGGACGCGATCGGACAGGTAGTTCGCGTTTTTGACAATGACAAGATCATTCACGTGCATAACAAAGTTGACCCTGTGGGAGACATCGGGGTGATTGAAACGGAACTGATCTTGGCGGATCTGGAAACGGTCAATAAAAGAATCGGGACTTTGGAAAAAGAAGTAAAATCGGGCGACAAAGAAATCATCAAGAAATTGGAAGCGGTCAAGAAGGTGAAAGCGGCGCTCGAGCAAGGCAAATTGGCAAAAGAAAGTTTGGACAAAAGCGACATGGACTTAATGAGGGACCTGCATCTTCTCACACTGAAACCGATTTTGTATATCTATAATATTTCTGATAAAAATATGGATTTGCCGGAAGAATTGAAGAAGAAGAATCATGTTGTTCTGGATATTAAAACGGAGGAGGACTTGATGGAAATGAGCGATGAAGATAAAAAAGAACTTGTTCTTAAGAGCAATATTGATCAACTTATCGTGGAGTCGTACAGACTTCTCGGATTGATGAATTATTTTACTACCGGCGAAGATGAGACGCGGGCCTGGACCATCAGGCAAAATTCCACCGCGCCGGAAGCCGGGGCGGCTATCCATACCGACTTCAGGGAAAAATTCATCAGGGCCGAAGTGATCAACTGGCAGGATCTGATTAGCGCCGGCTCTTACGCCAAAGCCAGAGAAAAAGGCCTCGTCCGCACGGAAGGGAAGGAATATGTGGTGAAAGACGGGGATGTGATAGAGTTTCGGATATAAAAAAGCAAGGTCTTGCTAAACTAGCGCCGCGGAAATTATTATCCATTGCCATTTACACACAAACTTGCTTACACGCCCAACTGAAATAAAAAACTCCTTGGACTTAATACTTAAGTCCAAGGAGTTCACAATTTTTCTGTTTACATACCCCTTAGCAGTTTTTCTCAAATGATTTTTGTGCAACTATTCCGTACCAAAAAGAAATATGGACATTTTTCTCTTCCGGGTCTAACGTAATAACAACAGCTCCTAATCTTTTGTTGTCTGTCTTATCTACAATATCATAACATCCACTTATCCACCCTGTATCTTCTCTGAGATCTACCTGGGTTCCTCTTAACGTGGAGTTTAGTAAATCAATCAGTCCTTTGTAACTAATATCTTTCTTTTTAAAATCAAAATCAATTGAAAAATCATGCCCACTGTAAGCCATGATACCCAATGCCTGCGCAATTGGATGCTGTGGTAATAAAAATTCTTTTACATTTCCAGAATCTCCAGTCTGACCAATGTTTTTTATTTTATTCAATAAAATCTCTTGAAACTCTTCTCTTCCTACATTATTTGATTGCAGTTTTTCTGGATGTTCCTTTGACATATACAACCCTCCTTTTCGGCAAAAATTTTTAAGAAATTTCTATTTCAATTTTTAAGTTCCTGCCATTATAATACATGCCTTTAGAGTTCTGTCAAGACTAAAAACGGGGTTCCATTGTTGTATTATTGAGACATTAATAGCTAATATAAAAAAATGAATAATATTGAAACCAGGGTCAGGACTTCGCCGAAGGATTTTTTTCTTTATCTCGCGGCGATGGCGACTTTGTACATTAGCGGGATAAGTCTGATCAATTTGTTTTTTAAGATGACAGACAATCTTTTCCCCGATCCTTTAAGCTACAGCTTCGATAATTTTTCTTCCATGAGGCTTTCGATAGCTTCCCTGGTGATTGTTTTTCCTCTTCATCTTGTCGTGTCTTATTTCTTAAACAAGGACTTGAGAGAGCATCCGGAAAAGAGGGGGATTTGGATAAGGAAGTGGCTTACTTTCGTAACTCTTTTCGTGGCCGGAGTTACGATCATCACCGATCTGGTTTTTCTTATAAATACTTTTCTGGGCGGGGAAATAACAATCAGATTTTTGCTTAAAGTGCTTTCTATTCTTGTCGTGGCCGGAGCGATTTTCGGATATTATGTTTACGAGTTAAGAAGAGATGTGGCGGTCAGGTCGGCGGCAGGAAAAATATTCATGATTATTTCTTCCGTTGTTGTTTTGGCCGCCCTTGTCGGAGGTTTCCTTTTAATGGGTTCTCCATCGACGCAAAGAAAGCAGAGATTTGACGAGAGAAGAGTTTCCGATCTGCAGAATATTCAGTATCAGGTTATAAATTTTTATCAGCGAAAGGGCAGTTTGCCGAATAATCTTGATGAATTGAAAGATCCACTATCAGGTTTTGGAATCATTCCGAACGATCCTGAGACCGGTTCTTCTTATGAATACGAAAAAACAGGCGACTTGAAATTCAGATTGTGCGCCATGTTCAGTTTGGAAAGCAGAAACGGGCAAAATGACTCATACGCTAAAGCACCGATCTTCGACAGAAGGATCAATGATGATTGGCAGCATGAATCCGGCAGGCAATGTTTCGATCGTGAAATAGATCCGGAGTTATATCCCGCAATAAAGGATAAGGAAAGAATTCAATAAAAATAAAAGAACGAGATTATGTCGCAAAATTCCCGGTTGAAAAATCGGGATTTTTGTTGTATTATCCAATTTAATTATGAAGAAGTATAATCCTCAAAAAATAGAGCGCAAATGGCAGAAGGCATGGGCTAAGAAAAAAATGCATGAGACGAAGGATAAGGCAAGGGGGAAGCAAAATTTTATGCTGCTCACCGAGTTCCCGTATCCGTCGGGGGATTTGCATATTGGGCATTGGTTCAGTTTCGCCGTGCCGGACATCCTGGCAAGATATTACCGAATGAAAGGCAAGAATGTGATGTATCCGATGGGCTTTGACGCTTTCGGCTTGCCCGCCGAGAACGCCGCCATAAAGAGAAACACAGATCCTCGATCTTGGACGGAAGGGAATATCAAATTCATGACAAAACAGCTTGAGAGCATGGGAGCTTCTTTCGATTGGTCCCGCAGGATCAGCACCATTGATCCCGAATATTACAAATGGACGCAATGGCTGTTCCTGAAGATGTATGAGAAGGGTTTGGCCTATCGGGGAGAGGCTTTGGTGAATTGGTGCCCGAACGACAAGACCGTTCTGGCCAACGAACAAGTTGTGGATAATTGTTGCGAGAGGTGCGGCACAAGAATAGAGGAGAGAAAGCTTACTCAGTGGATGATAAAAATTACTGATTACGCCGACAGTTTGATTGATGATCTGGAAGGCTTGGATTGGCCGGAGAATACAAAGCTGGCGCAGAAGAATTGGGTGGGGCGGTCGGAAGGAACTTCAATAAAATTTTCAATTTTCAATTTTCAATTTTCAAATAATTCTTCAATTTCAAATAAACAAAAAAAAGAATCAACCGGACACATAGAGGTCTTCACAACTCGAGTAGATACTATATTTGGTGTGACTTATCTGGTTGTGGCGCCGGAGCATCCGATAATTCAGAATCAACAATCAAGAATCAAGAATTATGAGGAAGTTAAGAAATATGTAGAAGGAACGAGACACAAAACCGAACTTCAGAGAATAAGCGAGGCTTCCAAAGAAAAAACCGGCGTTGAATTGAAGGGCATAAAAGCAATAAATCCGGCTAATGGCGAAGAGTTGCCAGTTTGGGTTGCCGATTATGTGTTGGCTTCTTATGGTACCGGCGCGGTAATGGCCGTGCCAGCCCATGATGAAAGGGACTACGAGTTTGCCAAAAAATATGGTCTGCCGATACGGCAAGTAGTATGTCCGAATTATCCGAAACCTATTTGTCCCGTTTTGGATAAAGCTTACGCGGGCGAAGGGCATCTTGTAGGTTCGGACAAATTTGACGGGATGAAATCGCAGGAGGCTCGGGATGCGATAACCAAATGGCTTGAGGAAAAAGGATTGGGAAAGAGAAAGAAAATTTATCGCCTGCGCGATTGGGTTATTTCCCGCCAGAGATATTGGGGAGTCCCAATACCCGTCATTTACTGCCGTAAATGCGGAGAAAGTGAAAAACTAAAAGTGAAAAACGAAAAATTAAGGAAGAATTATATTATTAAAGAGGGAGTGGAATACAAAATCATTCCGGTCTCGGAGAGTGACTTGCCGATCAAATTGCCTAAATTGGACGATTTCAGGCCTGCGGAGGACGGACGATCGCCTTTGGCGAAAGCCTCAAAATGGGTAAAAGTTAAGTGTCCGAACTGCGGGGGTAAAGCGGAAAGAGAAACGGATACGATGGATACCTTTGTGGATTCTTCATGGTATTACTTCAGATACACCGATCCAAGGAATAAGAAAAAATTCGCCGATCCGAAGAAAATCAAATCATGGCTGCCTGTTCCTTTGTATATAGGAGGAGCGGAGCATAACACCATGCATCTCCTTTATTCGAGGTTCTTCAGCAAGTTTATCGCCGATATTGGTTTTGCCGATTTCAAAGAGCCTTTTATTGTCCGACGCAATCACGGCCTTATATTCGGTCCCGATGGCTTTAAAATGTCCAAATCAAGGGGCAATGTGATCGACCCGGACGAGCTTGTAAGGAATTTCGGCGCGGATGTGGTGAGAATGTATCTTGCTTTCATGACCGATTATTTGCAGGACGGCCCGTGGGATCCAAAAGGGATAAACGGGGTGAAGAGGTTTTTGGAGAGAGTGTATTCGCTGTCGCTCAAAATCAAAAATCAATCCGCCAACCGGCGGACAAAAATCAAAATTGAAGGAAAAAATTCTAAGCTAGAAGTTTTAATGCACAAGACTATCAAGAAAGTCGGGGAAGATTTGGAATCGTTAAAGTTCAATACTGCCGTCAGCGCTTTGATGATCTTGCTCAACGAGATGGAAAAAGAGAACGAGTTGCCCGTTACGAGTTACTCGTTACTGGTTACGCTTCTTACCCCTTTTGCTCCCCATATGGCTGAGGAAATATGGCGCTCCATTCTGGGTAAAAAAACATCCATTCACGGCGAAAAATGGCCAAAGTTCGATCCGAAGAAATTATCTGGCGGGACATTTAAACTCATCGTTCAAATAGGCGGCAAGATGCGCGATTCTTTTGAAGTCGAGGCTGGAACGGCGGAAGAAGAAGTCAAAGTATTGACATTAAAACGCGAAAATGTTAGAAAATGGATAGGCGATAAGCGCGTGGAAAAAATAATCTACGTGCCTAATAGAATAATAAATATAGTATTGCGATAGCATCAAAAAAATATGGCAATCCTAAAATTCAAACCAAAAAATGTGAGCAAACAGTTGATCTCTTGTTTAAAAGAAAGAACTAAGGATATTGTGGTTCAGCGTTTTGGGTTGTCGGAGAATACGGAGAAGAAGACTCTTGAGGCGATAGGGGAAAAGTACGGGATCACCAGAGAAAGAGTAAGGCAGATAACGAACTTCGCCTTTAGCTCGATAAAACAGAGTCCCGTTTTCGAGACTCACCAAACGGCTTTTGAAGAGCTTAAGGAGAACATGGAGAAACGCGGCAAGATATTGGCGGAAAAAGAAATTTTGCCTTATTTGTCCGGAGGGGACGACCTGACGGAAAATCATATCTATTTTTTACTCGCCCTTGGCGACGATTTTACTAAGTTCAAAGAAGACGACGAATTCCATCATCGATGGACGATGCATGCTGAAAGCGCGGACAAAGTGCATCAAGTTTTGAGGGCTTTGCACGGAGAAATGGGAGAAGACGATCTTGTTCCGGAGAAAACGATCATCGTAACCCTCAAGAAGCATGGTCAGAAAATTCTTGGGGAAGACATAAGCGAAAACATAGCGCGGTCATGGCTGAATCTATCCAAGGTCATAAGTTCGAATCCAATGGGCGAATGGGGTTTTGCCATGTCGCCGAGCATCAAACCGAGGGGGGTGAGGGATCTGGCCTATCTTATTTTGAGGAAGGAGGGTTCCCCGATGCACTTTATGGAAGTGGCAAAGAAGATCTCGGTTTCTTTCGCGAAGCTGGCAAACTCGGCTACCGTTCACAACGAACTTATCAAAGATGGCAGATTCGTTTTGGTGGGCAGGGGATTGTACGCTCTTTCCGAATGGGGATATAAATACGGAACGGTAAGGGATATCATAAAATACATAATCAAGTCTGAAGGGCCCTCCACAAAAGAAGAGATAGTTAAAAAGGTTCTTAAGGAAAGATATGTAAAAGAAAACACGATTCTCGTTAATCTGCAGAATAGGGATTTCTTCAAGAGAAATAAAGACGGAAGATACTTGGTTTCTTAGTAAAAACTAGGGACTAGGGACTAGGGACTAGAAATTAGAAAAATAACTAGTCCCCAGTCCCTAGAACCTAGTCCCTCTTCAGTTTTCAAAAATTGATGCTATTATGGAGGCATGGAATCGTTTTCGGTCCAGGCTTTTTTCTCGGGATTCTTCAATATAGTTCTTGACTCTGCTTTTTTGTGGCTGCCGGTTATTTTTGGATATGCTTTGGTAAAGTTTTGGATTTATTACGCCCGGCTTTATTTCGTCAGCAATATCGAATGGGTTCTCTTGGATATCAAATTGCCAAAGGAGGTCACTAAAAGTCCGCGGGCCATGGAAATGGTCCTTAATTCTCTGTATCAAATGAGAGACGGCAACAGGTGGGATAAGTACTGGCAAGGCCTGGTTCGAGCCTGGTACAGCTTGGAGATCGTCAGCTTGGAGGGAAAGATACATTTTTATATTTACGTCCAGAAGGGCTTGAGAGGCCTGGTCGAGGAGCAGATCTACGCGCAGTATCCGGAAGTGGAAATAATGGAGGCGGAGGATTATACGAGGAATATCTCGGCTTACAATGAGGAAGGTCTCAAGTTCTATTCGACGGAATTCGCTTTAAAAAAAGACGATGCTTATCCCATCCGAACTTACATAGATTACGAATTGCATAAACTTGAAAATGAGGAAGAGCAGAAGACGGATCCGATGTCGGCTTTGTTGGAATTCATGGGGTCGCTCAAGGGGGGAGAGCAGCTCTGGTTCCAGGTTTTGATCAGGGCTACCACGAATACGGAATGGAAAAACGCGGGCGCGAAAATAATCGATAAACTTCTTAAGAGAGACAAGGAAAAGGAAACGGATTTTGGTTCCATGACTTTGTCTCCCGGGGAAAGAATGATCGTTGAAGCGATAGAAAGAAATGTTGCCAAGTTAGGGTATGATGTCTGCATCCGAGCCGCTTATCTGGCGAAGGAAGACAAATACAGAGGGACCATCAGAGGTATTTTAGGTGGTGTAATGGAGCAATACGGATCCAATAATCTAAATGCATTCAAGTTGGTAAATAAGACCGGTTATTTGGATCATTTTTATCAATTTCCAAAAACGAGAGAAGGGTGGAAGAAGGAAAGGATGTTCGACGCGTATGTCCGAAGGTCGGCTTTCTATTCTCCCCACAAAAGAAAATTGTATATTTTAAATACGGAAGAGTTGGCCACTATTTATCATTTCCCCGGCGCTGTCATCACAACGCCGACGTTGGCAAGGATCGAGGCTAAGAAAGGAGAGCCTCCGGCGGCTTTGCCGGTTTAGTCCCGCTTTCTGCCGCGTAGGTTAACCCTCGCGGTACTGTCTAATCATATGAAAAAGAGGATCATTTTTTCAGCCCTTTTATTTTTTATTGTTTTTGCCGCTCTGATCTGGAATTTCTTGTTAAAAAGGCCAGATAGTTTTCCGGCCAGTTCGGTGGTGACAATAGAAAAGGGCTTAAATTTGTCTTCGATTGCCGGAAAATTGGAAGGATCCGGTATTATTCATAGCGAATTGGGTTTCAAGATTCTGGCAAAAGTTCTAAATAAGTCCAGAAAGATAAGATCGGGGGAGTATTTGTTTGAGAAGCCGTTATCGGTTTTGGCCGTGCTGACAAGGCTCACCAAGGGAGATTTTGGTTTTGGCGCTGTCAAAATCGTTGTTCCCGAAGGCTTTTCAAATAAAAATATAAGCGAACTTTTTGCAGATTTCAAAAATTTCGACAAAGAAGAATTTTTGGCGATAGCTAAAGACTCCGAAGGATACCTTTTCCCGGACACCTATCTTTTTCTTCCGAGCGCCAACGCCGACCAAGTTATCAAAACCATGAGAGATAATTTTTCCAAGAAAACGGGTGAAGTGGAACAGAATGTCGTTATCATGGCTTCTTTGATAGAAAAAGAAGTGCCGGAAACGGAGGATAGAAAAGTTGTATCCGGGATTCTTTGGAAGAGGTTGGAGATCGGGATGCCTCTTCAGGTTGACGCGGTCTTTCCTTATATTACCGGGCGGAAAGATGTGACGCTCGACGATTACAAGATCGAATCAATTTACAATACCTATTTAAACAAAGGCCTGCCACCCGGACCGATATCAAATCCCGGCCTCGATGCCATTGAAGCGGCTCAAAACCCCAAACAGTCGCCATATCTATATTATCTCTCCGGCAAAGACGGCAAAACCCGCTTTGCCAGAACTTATGAAGAGCATCTGAGAAATAAGGAGAAATACCTGAGATAGAGAGTCGTATTTTAAACCAAAGCCGCCGAATTTTTTGGGATAATTCACGGTTATTGCATTTTCCCTTTATGTTTAATATAATACTTGTAGTGGACAAAAAAGGTATATTTTGTCCACTACACCAAAAATAATATGCAAAAAGACGTAGTTTTGAACCAAAAACGGCAAAAAGAGGAGCTTTTGGCTGGAGAGTACGTGCCAAGAACCCAAGACCAATTCGGCAAGAAATGGCTGGATTCGAGCCTCATAAAAGTTATTCTGGGGCCGCGCCGGGCAGGCAAGTCCGTTTATTCGCTCATGCTTCTCAAGGACCGGCCGTTCATGTACTTCAATTTTGACGAGGAGGCGGTGGTTGCCATGGACGCGACCGATACCCACGCGCTGATGAAAGAACTGCATGCCGCGTACGGGCCTATAAAGACAATTCTTTTCGACGAGATACAAAATTTGCCGAGATGGGAATTGTTCGCTAACCGCTTGCATCGCGAAGGATACAATCTCATACTGACCGGCTCGAATGCGAATCTGTTATCAAAGGAACTTGCCACACATTTGACCGGCAGACACATGCCAATAGAGATATTGCCTTTCGATTTCAATGAATTTCTAAGAGCAAAGAAATTTACTATAGACTCTCAGTACGCATCTTTGCCGGAACAGCGTGGAGCCCTCTTGAATTTGATGGAAAATTATTTACAGAACGGCGGGTTCCCGGAAGTAGTAGTGAACAATCTCGATCCGAAAGATTACTTGCAAGTGCTATTCGATGCTTTACTTTTCAAAGACGTGGTAAAACGGCACAAGGTAAAATTTTCCACGAAGGTGAGCGTCCTTGGATCGCATCTCGTAAATAATTTCGCAAGTCTCTATACGACACGGAAGCTTTTAGACGTTCTCGACCTGAAGAGCGCGACGACGACAGAAAAATACATAACTTATCTCGAGGAAGCGTACCTCATTTTTTCTATTTCCCGACATTCATACCAATCATCCCGACGAATAAAATCGCCGAGGAAGGTGTATGCCGTTGATAATGGTTTCGTGAGCGCTAAGGCAATTCAACATTCGCCGGACATGGGCAAGCTCATGGAGAATCTCGTTTTCATGGAGTTGGTAAAGCGTGGTTGTGATCCGCGACGAGAATTGTTTTATTACAAAACCCGGAATAACCGCGAGGTGGATTTTGTTGTGAAGAAAGGAATAGAAGTGCTTGGGCTTTATCAGGTTTGCTATGAATCGCTAAATCAATCCGTGGAAGACCGTGAGACGAAAGCTCTCGTAGAGGCGAGCGGCGAGCTGAAGACGGACAATCTCACCGTGCTCACTTGGGATGAAGAGCGCGAAGTAAAACGAGATGGAAAAACCATACAGTTAAAGCCGCTCTGGGAATGGTTGCTTGAAAAATCTAACGAATAATTGTGGTGAAGAGAAAGACCGTAAGGACCAAGAAATAAATTTATGGCAAACAAAAATCTTACAAGCGCAAAACGGGCAAAGAATGACGAGTTTTATACTCAATATGGAGATATTCAGAAAGAGATTGAGGCGTATTTGGAATACGATCCTGATGTATTCCGCGGTAAAGTGGTATATTGCAACTGCGATGATCCGTTTGAGAGCAACTTTTTTCGCTATTTTGTGCTCAATTTCAACAAACTTGGATTGAAGCAGCTTATCACTACCAGCTACAAACCTTTGCCGGTAGCCAACACGCAACTGGGGTTATTTGGCGATGATAAAACTCTCACAAAATCAAAAGGCCGTCCAAAGGTAACTGCCAATAAATTTATTATTAACGAAGTGCGCGACATAGACGGCGATGGCGAGTTCAACTTGAAAGATATTGCCAAGCAGCTAAAGGCAAATAAACATAACGAATGGACGCCGCTAGAAGACGACGGCGATTTTCGCAGTGATGAATGTATAAAGCTACTGAAACAATCCGACATTGTGGTAACGAATCCGCCCTTCAGTTTATTTCGCGAATATGTGAAGCAACTTTTTGAGTACAATAAAAAGTTTTTAATTATCGGCAATATGAACGCGATTACATACAAGGAAATTTTTCCACTAATCAAAAACAACAATCTTTGGCTAGGAAACGGTTTTCATGCCGGCAACGCGTATTTCTTTACGCCAAATACGCGCGATTTTGCTTCGGGAGTTTATGACACAAAAACAGGTTTAGTGAAGTTCCGAAATGTTTGTTGGTTCACTAATCTTGATCACGGACGACGCCACCGGCCATTGCCCCTTATGACAATGGAAGAAAATTTAAAATACAGCAAGCACAAAGAAATTAAAGGCAAAAAAGCGTATGATAAATATGACAATTATGATGCTATAGAAGTGCCGTTTACCGATTCCATCCCGAGCGATTACAACGGCGTAATGGGTGTGCCGATTAGCTTTTTTGATAAATACAGTCCGGAACAGTTTGAGATATTGGGAATGTGCGAAAACATCGACCTGTATAAAATGAAAACAAAAGTTTATTCCTCAGCAGAATGCAAACAGGCATATTTAGACAAATTCGGGAAAAAAGGAACTTATGACTTAAATGCAAGTGGGGTGGTTATTCGGGATGATTTATTAGAAAAAGTTTATCAAAGAGTACTTATTAAGCATAAGGAAAAATAAAAAATAAATTCATGTTTAAACTTTGGAGTGAAAATAACAGAAAAGCAACAGAAGCACTTAAACCAGATCTTGAAATGCGTTCTTTAGGTGAGTGTGATACAGAAGAGCGAATAATAATTTTAAAACACTTTATAAACAAAGGCTGGTTTTCTGACGATAACAGTCAACATTATGTAGATAAAGCTGTGCAAAAATTTAGTGATGCAAATAAGGCAAGTAATTTTTGTCCAGAAAATCTTAAGCATGGTGGACCGCATTACTCTTCGTATAGTAATTTTCTTGAAAATTGTTGTAAAGAATATACACATAAAGATTTTCGCAATATATTTCTTACTATGTCCAAAGATATAGTTTATGAACTTTTATCTTATTATGTTAATGAATTAAATAACTCAGATTATTATAAACATCGAGATAGATTTAGAAATTGTTTCAATGACATATCAGATCAGTTTTTGTTGGATATAATAATGATTGAGGATCAATTTATACCAAGACAAGAAGAAAAAATTATTAAAGAAATTTATGAACCAACTCTCGCTATTCTTGGTGACGAAAAATGGGAACCCGTAAATAGGGATTTAACAGATGCTTTTTTTGAATATAGAAAAAATACACCCCAAGGATATAGTGGTTGCGTAACAAATGTAAATACCGCAGTGCAAGCATTTTTACAGATTATCGTTGATGGAAAGATTGGTGGTAGTGATGGCATAAAATCTATAATTCAAAAAGGTACAGAAAATGGCAAGTTGCCTACAGATAAATTCACTACTGAAATTTTTAAAAATATTGAAACTATTTTAATGAGGGAAAGAGGTAAAAGTGGAAATGCTCACCCTAAGCAAGATTATGCAGACGAAAAAAGTGCTCGCATGATGTTAAACTTGGCAATGGTATTTATGCAACATTGTATTCAAAAGTAAGTATGCAACATCCAGTCATAAATAATAAGACGACAAAAACGATAGTGAAATTTTTTAGAAATAAATGATATTTGCGAAATAATCGCGTGAATTTATGCCAAAAACTGCCCAAATTCACGCGATATTGCAAAAAATGCATGAATTTGTTATAATTTACACATGGCTACGAACAAAGCACTTAGGGGGCAAATTAAAGAACTAAAGAAAGAGTTTGATTCTTTGCGTGTCGGCAAGGAGTCGCTTTTGGCTATGGTTGATGATGTTGAAATTCCCGAAAATGTTTACAACTCTAACGCCATTGAAAATTCCACTTTAACGCTTAAAGAAACGGAGAAAATTTTGCTTGATCAGGAACTGGGGAGAGATGTTTCAGTGCGAGAGGTGTTTGAAGCAAAAAATCTGGCGAGAGTTATTGAATATAAGCGCAAAAATAATCAAAAATTGGAACTGACAAAAGAAAATATATTATTGCTTCATCAAATGCTTATCGGTGGCATTGACGACTCCATTGCGGGAAGATTCAGAAAAAAAGGGGAATATGTGCGCGTTGGAACGCATATAGCGCCAGCGCCGGAGCATTTAGAGAGAATGATTGAGGAAATATTGCGCGAGTATGCGAGCGACCATGAAGCGTATTTCTTAGACAAAATAGCAAAGTTCCATCTTGATTTTGAAACAATTCATCCGTTTTGCGACGGCAACGGCAGGATGGGTCGTGTGTTAATAAACCTGCAGCTTTTATCACTCGGCTTTCCCCGCATAATCATCAGAAACAAAGAAAAAGATGTTTATTATAAAGCATTTCGCGAATACAAAGACAGAAAAGACGCCAGGATTATTGAAAAGATTTTGGCGCTTGCCATTGCGGAATCTTTGCATAAAAGGATAGCCTATCTTAAAGGCGAAAATATTGTCTCGCTCTCCGAATTTATTAAAAAACATTCTCTCGCGCCGTCGTCTATTACTAATGCCGCCAAGCGCCAAAGCATCCCGGCTTTTCGAGAGAAAGGAGTTTGGAAGATAAGCGGTAGTTTTGTGTATAAAAAATAATATGAAGACAATTTTAAAAAGTAATATAACGGTCAAAGAAATCTGCAATGGATTTGTGTATAACGAGCTTGAAGGCAAGGGGTTGTTCGGCTTGTCGGGGAAATTGACTATTCAGCCGGAGTATCAGCGTAACTATATTTATGCGTCCGATGGCGGTAAAAGAGAAATGGCTGTTATTGAATCAGTGACCTGTACCCCTTTTCCTAGACAGCCAGTCTCTCTTGAATAAGATTGTAATTTGTTTCGTAATGGCGCGCAAATTTTTTCGGCGCCATTTTTAATT
>QZIU01000025.1 GCA_003599625.1 Candidatus Parcubacteria bacterium | reverse complement strand
TGCCCTCAGTAGGAATCGAACCTACATTGGGAGATTAGAAGTCTCCAGTTCTATCCATTGAACTATGAGGGCTCAGGTCATGGCGGGCAGGTATCCACCCCGACGATAAGTCGGGGAGCCGACCGAAGCGTCGGCTTTGAACTACGAGGGCTGAATTTATATTGATGGATCTTTTATCGAGATATCCATTTTTTTCTTGAACTGCTCCTCCCTGGCTTTTATCCTTTCTATGGCCGAATTTAGGGCCGCCCTGTTGATTAACTTTAGCGGCTGCTCCTCCAATATTATAGTTTCATCCATAATATGCAAGCTTTTCCGGATGAAATAACCCTCTGCCGCCACCACAACCATCCCCAAAAAAGCAAACAACAAAACAAGCCACTTCCAGTCGCGAACCGGATTTATTTTGGATATGTCCGGACCGTTCGGGTTAAGATACCGGATTATTTTTTTAAAATCAGTTCTCATAGCTGTCAAGCAATATATTAAAATCAGCTTGCCAATTCCCTGATTGGGCCGCCGCGCCGCTCCCTTCATCCGGCTTCCGGAAGGAAACATTTTGGATATTGATAAGATAAGGGAGATTTTCTAGCAGGTAAAGATATTCGAACAATTTCTCAAAGCTTCCTTCGAGACTGAGATTCAAAGAGGGCGAATTTTTCTCCACGTTGATGGATTTGATCTGCAAAGACACGCCAGAGTCGGACCCTATGCCCTCCAGCCCTTCTATCAGTCTGATCAATTCCGCCTGACCAAGAAAAACAGAATCGACAAGGGCTGTTTCTTTGCTTATTCCAGCCAGCATTCTCTTTAAATTTTTTTCCTCTTCGATTTTTTTCCCATTTTGAGAAACTTTTGTTTTTAACTCCATAACCGCGGCTCTTGCGGCGAAAATTTTCGCCGCAAGAAAGAACCAGGCGCTCCCGGATAGGCCGATCAGAACGATCAAACAAGTAACCGATAGCATTAACTTTCTTTTCATTTTGGCAGATTTAAGAATATGACAAAATCCAGATCTTTGTCTTTTGTCAAGTTTGAAATCGGCGATACGACCTTTTGATCGCCAAATTCCCTTTTGAGATGGTTCTCGAAACTTATCAGTTGCTCCCTCCTGGCGGCGTGGCCCATTATCGTCATTTTACCCGGAGATTCCATTTCTCCTTGCTTGAAAGCCAAACTCGTTATAGCCATCCCGGAATTTCTTTTTTCTATTACCCTGCCAAACAAGGAGGATAACTTCTCGGTTTCTCCGGACCCGATAAACTTGATCCGGCGGTTTATTTTCTTTATATCCGCTTCCAAATCCAGCGAAGCAATCTTATCTTTTCTTTCGGCAAAATGAGCCTCTTCTTTTTTAAGGGTCGCCCCATACGAGGTTATGAAAAAATAAACCGGAATCAAGGCGAGCGCGGCGGAAAACAACAAGACTGAGGCAAAAAAACCTCCCGTCACAATGAGCCGCCTGAAATATTCTCTTTTATACAAAATCTTATTTTCCTCGGGAAGAAGATTCATGTTTTGTTTTAGGGATTAAGCTGCCTAAGCGCCAAACCTATGACCGTGGAATAAGCGAGGGAGTCTTTCCGCTCGATCTCCGGAATGTGATCGTCGAAAGAGAGAACATTGGTCCAGGGATCGCCGAGCTCGACCTTCTTTTTAAGCTGATAAGACAAAAATTCCGGAAGTCCCGCCAGGGTGGACTCCCCTCCACAAAGGATGAACTTGGAAATTTTGACTTTCTCCTCATTGGCTTCGTGATGGCTTTCCCAATAGTCGGCATGCCTGGCTGCCTCCTCTTTGATGGCGGAAACGGTGGGAAGGATCGCGTCAAAGATCTTTTCATTGCCCTTTTGGCGACGGAACCCTATTTCCCTTTTGGCTTTTTCGACCTGAGACCGGTCTATATTCAAGTTTTCCATAAAAGCTTTTTCTATTTCTTCTCCGGAAACGGCTACTGTTATGGCGAACTGCACTTTAGCTTCGTTCACTATGGCAAAAGTCGCCCTGGTCCTTCCGAAATCTATCACCATTACATTCTCCTCTTCATCCCTCGGAACAACCGACCTGGCGAATGCTTGGGCTTCCATTTCAAAGGCTAGGGGCATGAATCCCGCCTCCACGAAAACATCCCTGTAACTCTCCACGAACGACCGTTCAAAAGCGGCAAGATTGATGTGAAAGAACTTGTCAGTCTCTTTTTTCCGCCCCTTTATTATATCAAAATCAAAAATAGCATCTTTGGCTGGCATAGGTATGTGTTCGTCCAGCTGCAAGGCCAAAGCTTCCCTCAGGTTTTCTTCATCCGTTACGGGAAATTTTATGAGACTGAGGAAGACTTTTTCTTCCGGCAAGGAGGCGACAATATATTTTGTCTTTATTTTCCCCCTCAAGTTTCTCAACAAGGCGACTAATTTGTCTTTCTCTTTTATTACGCCTCTTTCCACCACGCCGGACTCCACCGGAAAAATTCCGTAATTCAAAATAGCTGGCGTTCCTTTCCTCCTTCCCAACTCTATGTACTTCAGAGACCGATCCGAGAGGTCGACGCAAAAAACAGGCATAGTCAAATAATCCGGCGGAGGCAAGACATCAAGAAAAAAATTTCCCTTTTTTCTCATTTGTATATTTTACCATGACGGCTGCTTTTTAAAAGATAAATTTGATGGCGACGAAGCTTAGGATCACGACGCCCACCGCCGCGAGAGAAAGAATATCAAAATATTTTATGACAAGTCCGTTGAATCTCTGCCCGAACAATTTCAGGACAAAAGCGATTATAAAGAATCTCAATCCTCTTCCTATGATAGAGCCGATGATCAAGTGCCACAAAGAAATTTTAAACAAACCGGCCGTTATGGTTATGATCTTATAAGGGATCGGGGTGAAAGCAGCGGTGAAGACGGTGAGGAAAGCATGATCCGAATATCTCACGCCGATCGCGTCCACGGCCTCTTGCAGGCCGTACAAATCGACTATTTTCTGTCCGATCGCCGCGTAAAGACTCCACCCGATAAAATAGCCGAAAAGTCCGCCTAAAACCGAGCCGACTGCGCAAATCAGGGCGTAACGCCACCACTTTTTGGAATTGATGGCGAGTATGCCTATAAGCAGCACGTCCGGAGGGATCGGGAAGAAAGAAGATTCCACGAAAGCCAGCGTAAATAAAGCCAAAGCCGAATATTTTGAATCGGCCCATTGCAGCGTCCAATCCCGAAGCTTTCCCAAGAATCCGAAGAAAATGAGTTTCATGCTTATGATAATAACATATTGGGATGGAATAGCGATTTTTAAAATGACCGAAAAAACTATTTTTTAGCCCTCTCTAAATAAGCCTTAAGTATCAGCGCCGCCGCGGAAGCGTCGATCTTTCTCCGCATTTTGAAATATTTCTCAGTCGGTTTCCTTTGGCTTTGGATCGGGGGCCTGGCGCGTTCTCCTTTCAGCGCCCTTCCCGCTTCCACCGTGGTAAGAGTCTCGTTCTCGTAATCGACCGGCAGTCCGACTTTTTCCTCCAGTTCTCTTTTGAATTTCTCGATCTCTTCCATTATCGGATTCGACTCTCCCTGGTAATTCAATGATCTTCCTATTATGATTTTCCCGACATTGTTATCCCGACAAATTTTCATTATCTTTTTTATCGTTTTAGTTAATCCCAAATTAGCTATCACCCCATGCGGAAAAGCCATCCTTCCGTTCTCGTCGGAAAGCGCGACACCGATCCTTTTCTCTCCGTAATCGATACCCAAGTAACGCATAATAAAATTACAACCGAGTTATTATCTCCGCTCCTTCTTTGGTCACCAAGATCGTGTGCTCGAAGTGGGAGGAAAGAGAGCCGTCTTTGGTCTTCCATGTCCACATGTCTTTGTCCAGGAGAATGTCGTGCCTGCCAGCCGTTATCATCGGCTCGATGGCTATAACGAGTCCTTCCGGCAACTTCAGACCTTTCCCCTTTTGCCCCCAGTTGGGTATCTCTGGGTCTTCGTGCGGCTTTCTCCCCAAACCATGTCCGACCAAATTGCGAACTACGCTAAAACCGCTTTTCTCGACATATTTTTGTATCGCGTTTCCAATGTCGCCCACGGACGCGCCGACCTTCACCGCTTCTATTCCTTGAAAAAGAGCGTTTCTCCCGGCCGATATTATCTTTGACGCCTTTTCGCTGACCTTGCCAACTGGAACAGTCACCGCCGTATCGGTATACAATCCCTTGTATTCCATTCCTGCATCCAGGCTGACTATATCTCCTTCCATCAATACTCGCCCCCCGGGTATGCCGTGAACGACTTCCTCGTTTATAGAAACGCACAGAGAAGCGGGGTAAGGAACTTTATCATCCGCCGTTCGATAATTTTTAAATGATGGTCGCCCTTTCGAATTCTTGATCAATTTTTCCGCGGCGATATCCAAATCGATTGTTCTTACTCCTGGCGAGACCATATCCGCAACCTTACTTAAAACGGCGGCAAGATTCTTGCCGCCCTCCCGCAACTTAGCTATATCCTCGCTGTTTTTAAGAATGGTCATTTAAAAATCCCTTCTATTATATCCTTATGCACGCTCTCTATGCCTTGTTCTCCGTTTACCGTTACAAGCTTGTGCTTGCTTTCGTTTTTGTAATAATTTATCACCGGAACGACCTGTTTGTCAAAATAGGCCAGCCGTTCATTGATTGACTTTTCTCCGTCATCTTTTCTGCCTCTGTTGAGCAATCTTTCTCGCGACCAACCCTCGCTCGTTTCTATGAAAAGCGGCGCCACCCTTCCCCGGCCGTAAAATTCCATAGCGTCGTCGATCATCATCGCCTCAAGCAGAGTTCTGGGAGATCCATCCATGATAAGATTATCTTTTTCGTTTAATTCTTCAATCAAAGAACCAGACCAAAGCCAGACGGCAAGAAAACTTGGTAAAAGAAAACCGCCCTCAAGACGCTTTTTGGTAATGCTGGCGGCAAGGCTATTTCCCCCCTGAGAAAAACTTCTCAACTTTTCGCCCGTGTAAACATACAGACTTTTACCGTAATCATTTTCCTCAAGAAATTTTGCCAAGAGTTTGCCTTGGGTGCCTTTTCCGCAACCGGATCTCCCGATAAGAAGAATATTTATGGGGTCCATTTATTTGGAGCGCCAAAGACCGTGAATGTTGCAATGTTCCCTGGCCAAAACCTCGGTGGTCGGAATTTCAAATTCAGCTTCCGGAACATCCCCCGGCTTTAAAAATTTCCTGTAACTTCGACCGTTCCAGATGGCCTGTATCCATTCGATATGATGCTCTGGAAGCATCGGGTGCGGCTGGGCGCCTATCTTGATCTTGATGCCCTTTTCCGTTTTCTCGATCACCGGCACATGTTTCTCCATCCCCACATCTTCCGTCTTCTCGGCCAAGAGTTCCATTTTTTGTCCGCAGCAAGTCAAATTATCGCCTCCTTCGATCAAGACTTCGAGATGACCGCCGCAAACGCTGCATTTGTATATTTGGTATTTTTGTGTCATTCTAAAACATAATATCTTCTTCCGCCCGGGCGTAATCGTGTATCTCTTTTTCCGTGAACCACAATGCCAGCTCGTTGGCAAATTCTTCCGGCGTTTCCGAAGCGTGAATAATATTCCTTATGGAACGAAAGTTCAGATTTGCCGACACCGCCGAGTCAACCGAAAAATCTCCCCTGATCGTGCCCATTTCCGCCAAGGCGGGAACGCTGTTCCCGCATAGCTTTCTAACCATATCGATGGCGTGAACACCCTTCACCATTCCTTTAACAACCGGACCGGAGGTCATGTATTCGATCACCCACGCTCTTATCATTTCTCCGATCTTTTCCGGATCGCTTGTGCCCAATTTCTCTTCCGGGTTTATGGAATATTTGGCGTAATTGGCCAAAGACTTCTCCCCAAGCCTTTTGATCCAGGCCTTATCCTTGGGATAGTGATCATCCATTTCCTCTTTGGTCGCCTGGGTCATGTCCAAAGCTATGATCTTCAGACCTCTTTTTTCTATTCTTGAGATAATTTCGCCGATCAAACCTCTCTTTACTCCATCCGGCTTGATGATGAAAATTGTTTTTTCTTCCCTGGGATTGTTCATGCTTCAATGATATCACAACGTCACGCTATTCGGAAATTTCTACAAAGATCGGGACTCCCCCCGAAGGAACATCGATTCTTCCGTCGGTCGAAACTCTTAATCCGGTCCCGGCGAATAAATCTTCCTTGTTGGCTTCTTTGCCGGTCGCGTACTTTGGCACAGATTCCGTTATCCGAATATCCTTGCCGGCCAATTCGTTAATAACTATATTTTTACCCGATGATTCTTCATTCCAAAGAATCCAAACGGGTCTGCCTTTGTCTTCGCCGTATGCCCGATCAAATTTATACGCGTAAAGACCCCCTTCTTTGAGCGTTTCGACATTATCCAAGTCCGCCCCTTCCAGCTCCTTGATGAGATTGCGATAAGTGTAATATGAAAGCTTTTTTACGCCCCTTCCTAAATCTTTGGGTCCCAGCCCGTCGTAAATCAAACCGGTATTATCGAAAATATTATTTTCCGGACCGCCGAACCCTTCGATGATTCCCCAGGCCCAAAAAACTTTTTTGACTCCTTGCGAGAACGGGTAAATATGGTATTTGACAAGCGCGGCGGACTGATCTTTCTCGGATTGCTCGGAATCGGGGGGCGGATCGGGCGGATAGCTTGGCGCCCCGCTCCATGTCCCCGTTTCACTCATCCATATTTCAACATCGGGAAAAGTTCTTTTTATTTCTCCGGCCAAATCTCCGCATTTTTTCCATTCCCGCTTGTTGCCATAACAATGGTAATCAAAAATATCGAAATACCTTCCCCCCGACTTCTCGATGGCCGGCGTGAAGAAAGTCATCAATCCTTTCGTTTCGCCGCCCAAACCTCCGATCAAAACCTTGCAATCGGGGCAAGCGGATTTTATTCCTTCGTAACTCAAATTGAGAAGTTTGGAATAACCTGCCCAGTCATTCGTCTTCAGATCAGGTTCGTTGTCGATTTGCCAATATTTTACGGGACTTTTTAGACCGGGTGCGTCATCATTTCCGTCGCCATCGTATCTTTCCGCCGCCTTTTGAACGAACTTTTTATAAGCTTCTTCCGCCTCTTGATTTGGGAAGCTGAAGTTCTCGACATACTCCCCCATTTCATTCTTGCGTGCCGGAAAGGCCACAAGATTCTGAATATTTTCAACGTCCGCGGGGTAAGCGGTCAAGATTCCGTCGCTTTCGCTCCAATCAAAAACACCCTGGTCAACTTCCCGTTTTGTTGGCTGGACGACCGGCCATATAAGATAATGGGCTCTGCCCCATTTAAGACCGAGGTCTTTGGTCGGCCCGAAATCAAATTGATCCGGAGCTGGAGACTTTTCTCCGATCGGCTCTTTGAAAGAAAAAAATGGCAGCATGCCAAAGGGAGAATTTTTTGAGATATCATCTTTTTCGAAAAGAAGCGTTTCTTTTTCGGACTCCGGTCTTCCCATAAAAAAATAAAAGCTTGTCAAAATGACCGCCAATATAATGATTATGAACAGGATTTTCTTTTTCATGGCTTAATTATATCTGTTTATTGCTCATTGCACAAAGATTTTTTCCCCGTCGCTCTTTATTTTTATCGTTTTGCTTTCATTCGTTCTCAGTATCGGTATCTCGAACTTTTCAAGTCTCCCTGTCACTTCTTCGTGAGGATGACCGTATTTATTATTTTTTCCGACTGAAATAACCGCCAGATCGGGGCTGACCCAGCCCAAAAATTTTTCAGAGCTGGATGTTTTTGACCCATGGTGGGCAACCTTCAGCACGTCGCTGCCAATGGCGGCGCCAGTCGCGATAAGGTACTCTTCCAAGTTTTCTTCCATGTCGCCGGTCAAAAGAAAAGAATTATTCCCATAAACAAGCCTCGATACCAGCATCCCGTCATGTTCGGATAAATTTTCGTTGTTTATGGCGGGCAAAAGGATTTCCAGGTAAATATCCTTGTCCAGCACAAGCCGCATTCCCCTCTTGCCGTAAATTCTCCGCAATCCTTTTTCCCTGAGGACATCTTCAAAAAGAGCAAAGGCTTCGCCTTCCGTTTTTACCCCGGGATCCATCTCGAAATTGATGTCGTATTTCCGCGCCGCTTCCATCAGTCCCGCGTAATGGTCGAGGTGGGGATGAGTAAGAATAATGCCGTCGATAGTTCTGTCGTAAAAAGGCATGACCTTGGACAACTCGCGAAGAATGGCTTTGTTCGGCCCGCCATCGACAAGAATCTGGTTGCCGTTGGGAGCCTGAATGAAAACGGCGTCTCCCTGTCCCACATCCAGGAAAGCGACAAGCAGATTTTTCCTGGTCTCAAGATAAACGGCAAGCCAGACAAAAGCCGCGCTCAAAAAAAGAAAGAGGATAAAATAATATTTGAAATGTTTTTTAAAGTTGGCCACTTCGACTTATATTGAAGGGCGAGATTTTTTATCCTATAATCCTCGCCATGGATATTATATCAATTTTCCTTATTGTCGGGGGCCTTTTTGTTTTTGAAACGATAACGAGCGTGGACAACGCCATTATCAATGCCGAAGTTCTCCAGACAATGAAGGCCAAAGCCAGGAAGTGGTTTCTTCTATGGGGGTTCGTCATCGCTGTCTTCGCCATCAGAGGTCTTCTGCCTTGGCTGATCGTCTGGCTGACTACTCCCGGCCTGGGGCCATGGGGCGCCATGACAGCCGCTTTCAGCGGCGACCCGAGAGTGATTGAAGCGATCGAAAAGTCATCTCCTGTCATTCTCATTGGCGGAGGCGTATTTATGATCTTTCTCTTCTTCCACTGGCTCTTCATGGAGCCGAAAAATTACGGTTTGCGCGGGGAAAGATTTTTCCATGAGAAAGGGGTGTGGTTTTTTGCCGTCGTTTCGGCTCTGCTTGCCGCCATTGTCTGGTTCTCCTTGAAAATAAATCCGCTGATGGCCTTCGGCGCGGTCATCGGCTCGACTGCTTTCTTCATCACCCACGGCTTCAAACAAAACGCCGAACTGAAAGAAAAAGAATTGATGAGCGAAGGCTACTTCGATACTGCCAAAATATTTTATCTGGAAGTGATAGACGCGACCTTCTCTATTGACGGCGTGCTGGGCGCCTTTGCCTTTACCATGTCCGTGCCGCTCATTCTCCTGGGCAACGGCCTCGGCGCCTTCGTCGTGCGGCAACTCACCATAAGCAATATCGACAAGATCAAAAAATACCTCTTTTTGAAGAACGGCGCCATGTATTCCCTTTTGTTTTTGGGAATCATCATGCTTTTGGACAGCTTCGGCTTCCATATCCCAAGCTGGGTATCTCCCCTCACCACCAGCTCCATCGTTGGCTACTTCTTCTGGAAATCGAAAAGGCACAACAAAAAAGCGACCTCCGCGATTTTGGCAAAATAAAACCGGCCAAATTTAGGCAAGCAAATTACCAGAAGTTGTCTAGATTAGAATTCCATCGCGTTTTCCAATTCCAATTTCTCCTTTCTCTTTTTGTAGGCATGCAGTCCCAAGAACATGGCCGCGTAGGACAAAACGAGCAATATTTCGGAAAAACCGGGAATATGAACGGAGGCAAAGGGAAGCTTTGAAAAAATTTCCACTATCCAAAGTTCATACTGGAGCAAAGCGTAAGACAGCCAGGCGAACGGCGCCGCCAACACTGAACTTATCATGCCGAGAATTCCGACACCGAACCCCATGAACATGGTCAGTGGAATAAAGGGCAGGATTAAAAAATTGACCGGCAAACCCGCCAAAGACAATTCCCCTGTTTTGAACATCAGCAAGGGCAAGACAAAGACTTGCGCCGCCACGGTGGCGGAAAAGATCTCTCTCAATTTAAACCTGTCAGTGATAAAAGACATTTTTTCTTTAACCAAGGGCGAAAGATGGATCAAACCCAAAGTTGCCAAAAAGGAGAGTTGAAACGAAGTGTCGAACCGCAAGATCTTGGGGTTTTGCAATACCATGAAGAATCCTGCCAAAAACAAAGCCCAGGAAACGGTATAAATCCTTCCTGTCGCTTTTGCAGTCAGGGCAAAGAGAGCCATGATGGACGCGCGCAAAACAGTCGCCGAAGAACCTGTCATTATCGCAAACAAGATAATGCCTAAGGCTCCCCCGCCGACAGCCAGGTATCGGGGCAAGAAGCTGAAAAGCAGCATGACGCTTTCCGCCACTATCGCGATGTTATAGCCGGACAAGGCCACAATGTGCGCGACGCCGGTCGTCTTGAACATCTCTTGCCACTCCCCGGGCAAACTCTCCCGCGCCCCTATTGTTATGCCGCCCAAAAAAGCGCCATGCGGTTCGGGAACGTTTTTGGATATCGCGGACAAAAATTCCTTTTTCAGATCAAAGAGTTTTTCTTTGATCCATAATCCATTGCCGCTCGAGACGTATTCCGCTTGCGGATAAAACATCTCGAAATATATTCCTTCTTTGGCCAAATAATCAGGCCAGTTGAAATTGTTGTTGTTTACGCTTTTGTTGCTATAGCTTAGATCCTGTAAACTTTTTGATGCGCTCGCGTTGAAATTTTGGGGTCGTTTTAAAACTCCTTTTAGATTTAATTTGTCTCCATACTTGTATTTCGGATAACTTTGGAGATAAACAAGTATTTTGGCCGCGCTTGTTTCTTCTTCGAAAACGATCCTCGCGTAATTTTCTTTCTCCTCGGGCTCGTCTGAGACGACCCCCCGCAAAGCCATCTTTTGATCCAAATTCTTTTTTAACAAATTCGCTTCGCCAAACGCCTTGTTCTCGGCCTGCTGGAATCTCAACTGACCCAGCCCCATGGCAAAAATAAGCAAACCCATGGAAAGGAAAATTTTTGACTTAGAATATTTCAAAAAATCCAGCCACCACAAAACCGCGCCGAGAAAAACAAAAAGAAGAACCGAAGACAAGCCGAAATCGAGGAATGAGTTTATAAAAACACCGAAAGAAAAGCCCGCAAGAATCAGGACGCAGGTCCGGTAAGTCATCTTTCTTCGTCCATCGCCTCGTTGGCCAATCTGTCCGCTTCTTTGTTCTGTTCCCGGGGAATATGTTTGAAGCTTATTTTCCCGAAATCAAGTCTGAGATTCCAAATTTTGACAAAGAGCGGGATAAGCTTTTCGTTCTCTATCTTATATATCCCGTTCAGCTGCCTGGCTACCAGTTCGCTGTCCATCCTTACTTCGATCTCGGCGGTTTTGATCTTCTCTTTGCCAAGAATGGCCTTCAATTTCTGCAACGCCATGATCACGGCTTCATACTCGGCTTCGTTGTTTGTCCGAATGCCAAGATAAGCGCGACACTCGCTTAAAACATCGCCTTTGTCGCTAGTGATCGCCACCCCTGCTCCGGCCGGTCCCGGATTGCCCCTTGATCCTCCGTCGGTATAAACGATTATTTTTTCCATAAAATTATTTTATCATAACTCAAGCCGCTTTTCTCGCGTCCACGATCCTCAATCTTAATTCCGGCTTGCTCTTAAAATAGCTTTTTTCAAGAGAGGCGGCCAAATCTATGATTTGCCCGGAAGTATAATCAAAAAAATCTTCCCGACTCATGAAAAAGCCGACTGCCGAGATGACAGAGCCGTCTTTTTTCTTGAAATCGAATTGGAGATGGATGCCGCCGTTGCCGAATTTTTTGACGTTAAAAATCTTTACGCCCCGAAAGGAGAAAACGGGTTTAGGATTCTCAGCGCCGAAAGGCTGGAAAGATTCTATGAGAGAATAAAAGGTCTGATCAACTTCATCCATGAGCATTTCCCTTTCGACCTTTATAACCTTCTCCACGGCCGTTTTAGGCAACTTGGCGTATAGTTTGCCGATCTCTTCTTTGAGCCGATCTGTATCATTGCCCGCCAAAGTGAAACCGGCCGAAAAGCTGTGTCCGCCAAGGTCTTCGAAAATGCCTTCCGGCATCAGCCTCATGAACCGAACAAGATCAATAGAACCGTCGCTCCGGCAAGAACCTTTAAGGTTGCCGCCCCCTTTGCCCCACAAAAAAACCGGACAATTATATTTCTCAAGAATACGGTTGGCCGCCAGACCGAGCACTCCCGGACTCCAACTCTCATCCCCAGCCGTTATTATCCGGTTAATATCCGGCAAATCAGTTACCTCTTCTTCGATCTTGTTGATGATTTTCTCGACCAATCCTTTTCTGTCGTTATTCATCACTTCCAACCTGCCGCTTATCCAATCAGCTTCCTGGGGAGATTGGGTGGTCAACAGATTAAAACTGACGGTCGCATGCTCCATGCGGCCCGCCACGTTAAGACGCGGGGCGATCATGAATCCAAGATCATCTTCTCCTATTGTGCCGGGCCCTAAATTAAGGCGACGATAGAACGCCAGCAACCCCGGCCTCCTGGTCTTTCTTAACACCTTCAGTCCATAATGGACAAAGACCCTGTTTTCTTGCGTCATGGGCACCATGTCGGCCACCGTGGCCACAGCCACCACATCCAAAAGCCATTTTTCCCAACCCGGGATAATATTGAAATTGCCAAGCTTGATTAAAGCGCAAACTGTCTTGAAAGCGATACCTGCTCCGCACAAAAACTTTGTCGGATATTTTTCGCCGTCTTGTTTTAGATCCACTATCGCGTAGGCTTTCGGCGGTTCCTCCGGCACGATATGATGATCGATAATTACCACATCGATTCCGCGAGAATTTGCCCTGTCCACCTCTTCCGAATTTGTCACCCCGCAGTCAAGGGTGATTATCAGACTTGCGCCTATTTCCTTAAACTCGTCTACCGCTTTGTTCGTCAGACCATAACCATCCAAATATCTGTCGGGAATATGAACGTGAAAATTTTCAAAACCGATTCTTTTGAAGAAATCGTGAAAGATCACGCTGGCGCAAACTCCATCCGCGTCATAATCGCCAAAGACAACGATCTTTTCATTATCTTTTATCGCTTTGATGATCCGGAGGGAGGCTTTCTCCATGTTTAGAATTTCTAAAGGGTCGCCGGTGTCATCGTCGTAACTCGGAGCGAGAAATTTTTTCGCCTCCTGACTGGTTTTTATCCCGCGATGGAAAAGAAGGCTTTTCACCATTTCCGGCAAATCCCCCAATTCTCCGGAGACATCGTTGGGAATTTTCTCCCTCAAGATCCATTGCCTCATAACGCCGATTATATCATAATATACACATGAACAACCAATGCGTTTTTTGCAAGATCGCGCGAAAAGAGTTACCGGCGGACATTACGCATGAAGATGAAGATTTTCTGGCTTTTTTAGACATCAACCCGGTAAACAGAGGACACACTCTCCTGATCCCAAAATCGCATTATGCGAATTTATACGACCTGTCTGACGAGACAATTTCAAAGATGTCCGTTTTGATGAAAAAAATCGCCGCTTCCGTAAAGAGAGCGGCCAAGGCGGATGGAATCAACCTCATAATGAATGTCGAAGGAGCGGCGGGCCAAATCGTTCCGCACGCGCATTTCCACATTATCCCGCGATTCTCAAATGACGGCCTCCGCCACTGGCCGGGAAAACCGTACGCGAACAAAGAAGAGTCCGCCGAAATGGCAAACGCCATACGGCGAATAGCTTATAGTCAATAGAAAACGCTCTTAAAGATCTAAAATTCATCCTGCTAGCCATTCTTCTTTTGAAAACCCGGACTGAACAATTATGCCTTTTAAAGTCCTTGGCTTAAATGTCTTGCTTCCATGAAAAGGAACGCAAACTTGATGAATAATTCCGTTTAAAGATACCGTGAAATAGTAGTGACTTCCCTCAATGTGGTTTAATTGAAAGCCTTTGCTCCTAAGAAATTTTTCAACATCATGAAAACTCCAATTAAATACGCCTCTTGGCATGTCATGTTAAACACTTAACAATTGTTTTCCAAATGTATAAATTTCGTAAGGAGATTTGATCGGCTTGTCATTTCCCCTTGTTAGATTTTTCCACATCTTTTCATATTCTTCATTTGTTTTCTGATTTAACATATGCGGCCTGGCATGAGCTTTTGTGAAAGACTTTACATAACCTTTAATGGCTTCAAAAAGATTAAATAAGACCATCTGCGGATCATCTCCCGATTCCACGATATTGAATTCAAGTCCCACGGCATACCAAGAATCTTCTTCCTTAAAAACTACGTATCTTACAGATCCTTTTTGCATTGTATTCTTAAACTTTTCCATTTTTTGATGGTATCACACAATATAACCGCTTACAAATGAAATACGGGCCGGGGCAACATAAGGACAACTTCTATTGCCTCAAACGGCGGATGCGATTTTAATCGCCTCTATTCCCGGCAGCGTCCCCGTGGCCAGAAATTCCAGCATTGCGCCGCCGGCGGTTGAAACAAAAGAAAATTTGTCTAAAATTCCCATTTGATTCAGAACGGCCACCGTATCGCCTCCCCCTACGACAGCTTTTGCGCCGGAATCGAGAACGGCTTGAGCGAGAACCTTCGTCCCCTTGTCAAAGTCCCGCTCTTCGATATTGCCGACTGGACCGTTCCAAAGGATAAATTTCGCCTCCTTGATGATCGGCAAAAGCTTCGCGATCGTTTCTTCCCCTATGTCGAAGATTTTGCCGTCTTTTTTCTTGACATCTACCGGGAAAAACATTTTGGGATTACCCAAATATTTTTCAACCGAAATCTTTTCACTGACCACGGAATCGCCGGTATCAAAACCTTTTGCTTTGAGAAAGCTGTTGGCCAGCGCCCCTCCCACAAAAACACTGTCGGCAATCTCCAAAAATTTATCCAGGACACTCAACTTGGTTTCAATTTTTACTCCGCCCAAAATGAATAAAAAAGGATGAGACGGTTCAAAAACGGATCGGAATCCTTCCATTTCTTTTTCAAAAAGGAAACCGATGTATGATGGGAGATATTTCGGCAAGCCGACTATGCTGGCGTGACCACGATGAGAAGAACTAAAAGCGTCATTCACGTAAACATCTCCCAGTTTGGCTAACTCCTCGGCGAATCTCGGGTCATTATTCTCCTCTCCGGGGAAAAGTCTTAAGTTTTCGATAAGAACAACATCGCCGTCCTTCATTTCATCCGTTTCCTTTTTGATCTCTCTCAAGCTCTTTTGTTTGATGAATTTTACGGGAACGGAAGAATTTTGATTGAGATATTCCGCTATCGCTGAAAGAGAACCGTTCTTTCCCGAACTTAAATGACTTATCAGGATCGTCCTGGCTCCGCGGTCTCTCAGATATTCTATCGTAGGGATCGTCTTGCTTATCCTGTACAAGTCCTCCACCCTGCCATCGTTGAACAAGACATTGAAATCGACGCGCGTTAACGCGCGCTTGCCCCTGACATCCAAGTTTTTAATTGATGGCAAATTCATGGGTTAATGAAATGTTCATCTGTTAAAGTCATAAAAATAATCAAATTTTTGAAGCGGGGCGGGCTCCGACGCGACTCAAAAATTTGATTATTTTTATGACGACATGCTGCTTAAAATTTTTCTGAATTCCTCTTTATTTAAACTTTTGCTTCCGACAAGCAAACCATCCACGCCGCCTTCTTTAATAAATTTCTCCGCGTTTTCCGCGTTTACCGATCCGCCGTAAATTATGGGAATCTTTCTGGCCAAGTCCCCTCCCGCGAATTCCATCAATATTTTTCTAATCAAAACACTGATCTCAAAAACAGATCCGGGGTTATCCGCCTTGGCATTGGAATTGCTGCTTATGGCCCACACCGGCTCATAAGCCAAGACGATATTTTTTAGCAAATTCTGGTTTATCCCCCTGAGACCTTCCGTTATTTGCCCCTTTACCACATTATAAAACTGGTTTTCCGCGTCTCTGGTTTCCTCCCCCGCGCAAAAAACGACTTTGAGTCCGGCTTCAAGCGCGGCTAAAATTTTCCGGTTTATAACTTCGTCAGTTTCACCCAAGGTCCGGCGTTCGGAGTGCCCGATTATGACATATTTCGCGCCGATGCTTTTAAGCATCTTGGCTGAGATCTCCCCCGTATGAGATCTTTTGCCGTCCTCGTAAAAAACATTTTGCGCGCCGACGCCGACCTTCGCGGCCTTATCCGCCAATTCAGCGATGTAAATTGACGGAGGACAAACAACAACTTCCGCGTTTTTCAACCCGGCCAACGATTTCTTTGTCGCGTTAAATATGTCCTTTGCCTCTTTTAAAGAAGCGGGGTTCATTTTCCAATTGGCGATGATCAGTTTTTTCATAAGGATATTATATAGGTTCCAGGGACTAGGTTCCAGGGACCGCGAAATTTTATTCGATCTCTTTCCAGCTTCCTATGCTATATCCTCCCGATGGGCCGGAGGTGAAAAGCAGATTAGCCAAACCGGTTTTGTAAATAATGTTGGCGGAATTGGCTAAAGAAATTTTGTAGGCGCTGGCCTCTTTGACACTGACGCTGTTGGACAAATAGATCATTCCATGGCCGGCGTAAAGCAAAATATCTCCGGTCGCGCTTTGGGACACGTCTATGGCCGAATAACCGCCGCCAAGTTCCGCGCTGTTATTTTGAGAAACCAGCAGGATATATGATTTGTCTCCCCCAGTTCCGAAAAATTCGACGGAGTTAGTGATAAAGACCCTGCTGCTCGTGGTTCTATTGGTCGGATTATCCGCGATAATAGCCACGCTCTTGTTGCCAAGCGAAGGATTGATCCTTATATCCGCCGAATTGCTGAAGTCGATATTTCCCGATACCCAGAGCGGCCCGTTTAGCGTTACAACGGCAGAACCGGTGATATACAAATTGCAATTTATTTTCTTCGGCCCGATTGAGACCGTCCCGCTTATCGTATAAGGACAAGGGGACGAATGCGTCCCCCCGGCCAAAGCTTCGCTTTTCCACTCTTCGATCTTCTCGTCAGAGATCGGCAAAGAAGAAGTGGCCTGATCAGGACTGCCGGGATAGGGATTTCCGCCCACAGAACTGCCCGATATTGATTGATAATAAGCGTCTTTGTCTATGTCTGAATTTCTAATAGTATGGGCGTAAACCGAGCTTGTGGCATTGATGCCGTCCGCGAGACCATTCGGTCCGGCCGAGATCACATCGCCTTTGACCAGATTACTGTTGTGTCCGATTATCGGCCCGTTGGAAAAAACATTGCCCTCAACCTGCGAACTATTGGACATCTCGACCCCTCCTTCTCCGGTTTGCATTCCGTAGAAAAACGAGACACCTTCCAAACTCTCCTCGATCACCGCTTTTCCCTTTCTTATCAGCTTTGACGCTTCTCCGACGGAAGTTACTTCAGTCAATTCTCCATTTGCAGACACTGAGGTGGTAGCCGTATCTCCATCCAAGGTCAAAGTTTCGATCGGATCATAGTTTTTGGATTTGATGATCCTGTAAACCGTATCTTCCAGCCCGGCTTCGGCCAGAAACAAACTTTTTTTGGATGCCACGAGATTCCTCGAGGTCTTGGCTTCCTGATAGGAAACGGTATAAATCCCCGAAAGAGTGATCGCGGAGATGAAAGTAAAAAACATCACCGCGGCAAGCACCGCTTGCCCGTGATTTCCTGACTTTATGGACTTTATGGACTTTCGACTCATTTTAATAGCTTCCTCTTAAAACCGCCGTGTTGTAAAACTTTTCCTGTTTTTGAATATGTCCGACCTTTGCCCGGGTTTCCATTGTGACCCTCAAGGCTTTTGAGGTTCCAGACGCGGTTATTTTATCAAAACGCATCAGCAAAATTTCGCTGGAACTGGACGTAAGAGGATCGAAAGATCCGCCATTCTCGCTTATGTAAACATCGCTTCCGATCAAAGAAAATTCGGTCGAGGAAGCTCCGGCGATAATCCTCAGTTTCCCCGTGTCGTTACTCAAAATACTCCCCGCCTCGTCAATCGTATCAGCCAGCCTGATCTCTCTTATGATTCTTTCCATCGCCGAGACTGTCGAGATGTTTACGGCTCGCGTTGCCCTTATGGAAGCGTAAGTTTTACTCATGGCCAAAAAGGATTGCGCCGTTAAAGCCGCCACCAACGCCAAAATGGCCGAGTAAATAACCGTTTCAAGCAATGTGGAGCCGGCAGCCTGTGGAAAACTCTTCCAACCTGCCTGGTTGTCTTCAACCCGGAAGGTTGGTTGAGTTTTCCACAGGCTTTTTTTAAAATATATTCGCAACATAAGTTGAAATACTCTTGGTGCTTGTTCCGGTCCTTCCCGGCCAAGACACCGTAACCGTTATCTTTTTCGTTCCCGCGTCGAACGTGCCGGAAGCAGCTATATCGTCGCTGCCGCTTCGAAACACATCTCCGACTCTCACTTTTCTCTCGAAAATGGAATCAACAAAGACATTCGCCGTTGTAGTCGCCCAAGCGGAACCGTTAAAAGAAAAATAATAGTCCGTCGAAGTTGAGAGACTGGCAATATTGCTCCAGGAAGAATCTCTCATGATCCTGACCGCTTCAATTCCCTCTTCCAATAAAAAAGAGGCTTTGGCATTCCGCCCGCTTTCCGTCATTACTTTTTGCGATATGTGGAAAACAGACAAAAGACTGAAGATAATCAGCGAAATAACGGAAACGCCCACCACCGCCTCCAGCAAAGCGATTCCTCTGTTCTTATTATTTTCCCTTTTATTTTTCGTCATTGGATCGAAACTATCCCGGTTGTTTTTATCGAAATGTTTTTTGTCGCTCCGCTTGATTTGACCCTCAGAGCAATGGCGCCGCTTTTGTCGGCTTTGCCGGTAAGCCTTTCGAAAACAACTTCCGATCCGCCGCCGCTCAAGTTGATCCCGGAAATTTCCAGCAAGGGCGAAAAAGTCAAAACCTTGTTAGCAGGATCGCCCTCCGAAAAACTTGTCCCTTTAAATAATACCGCTCTTCCAGCCTCAAAACGAATGCCGTAACGGGAATCTCCTTCAGAATACAATGTCTTCATTCTGGCCTCGTTTATCAAACCCAAAACCTCGTCCGTCGCCGAGTCCAGCATTTTGCCGTTCCTAAAACCTTGAAAAGAAAGTATAACCGACACCGTCAAAATAATTCCAATAACCGCCGCCGCCAAAAACTCGATGACGGAGAAGCCTGAAAGTTTTGAGATTTGAATTTTGAACTTTGACATTTGTTTTTATATCCCGTTCATCATCGAGTACATGGGGCGGATCATGGAGAGCGCGAAGAAGCCGACGGCGGCGCCGATGAAGATCATGAGAATAGGCTCGATGATAGTGGTCATGTTCTTAGTAGCCTCGGACACTTCATCTTCGTAGAAAACAGCCAATCTCTCCAGCATTTCGGCGATCTTTCCCGTTTCCTCCCCCACGGCGATCATCTCCCCCATCAAAACCGGATAAAGCTTGCTCGCCGACTTGAAAGAACCGGAAACCGGCGCTCCCTTTTGCACGTCGCTTATGGCCAAGGTCAAAACCTCCTTGTAATTCTTGTTCTGCAAAACTTCCCTCGTTATCGCGAGGGCCTCTATGACATTAACACCCGAAGAGATAAGGGAAGCGAGCGTTCTGCTCGTTCTGGCCGAATTGATTTTTTTGACCACCGGAGAGATTAGCGGCAGTTTTATCAAAACATTTCCCAAAACGATCTTGCCTTTTTCACTTCTAAAGAAAAAGATCCCGCTGAAAACAACTGCCAGCAGGAACAATATAAAAAGCAGAGTGTGGTTTGTTATGGAGTCGCTTAAGAAAATGATTACCTTGGTGGAAAGAGGCAATTCGATATTGATTTCTTTAAAAGTCGAAACAAGCGTCGGAACCACATAAATGAACATGAAGATACCTATAAGGATCATGGCCGCGAGAATTATCGAAGGATACATCATCGCGCCTTTGACCCTCTTCATCAAAACATAATCTTTTTCAAGTTGCTGCCCCGCCATCTTGAGAGCTTCGCTCAAACGCCCGCTTTCTTCCCCCGTCTTAACCATGGCGACAAAAAGCTTGGAGAAAATTTTGGGATGTTTCTTCATCGCCTCGCTGAGAGGATCGCCCCTCCTGGCATCCTCCATTAAAGCGATTATCTTGCTGCCAAAAGCTTTATTGTTCGTCTGCCTGCTTAAAATTTCAAGGGCTCTCGTGATAGGCAATCCTGCCTCGATCATCACCGCGAGATTTTTTGCGAACATTATTTTGTCCGCGGTCGCGACAAAACCCAATTTGGAAAGAAAATTGGCCGAAACGGAACTTTTTTCTTTTTGCTCTTTCGCGGAAATCAAAACAAAGCCGCTTTCTCTCAGCCTGTGGGCAAGATCGGTCTTGTCCGAAGCTTCCATAAGGCTGTTTATTTCCTCGCCTGAAATTTTTTTCGCCTGAAATTGATAAAGCATAATTAGGTTTTAGGTTTAGGGACTAGGGACTAGGGACTAGGCAATAAAAACTGGTTCTCATAACTACTCGCTGGTGACCCTTAATATCTCTTCGATTGTGGTAATTCCCTGGACCGCCTTAACTATTCCATCCTCCAACATGGTCATCATTCCTTCTTTCTTGGCCTGTTTTTCTATATCATCCGCCGTGGCATTGCTCATTATCAGATTTCTTATACCTTCGCTTACTCTCATTATTTCATGCACCCCGATCCTTCTCATGTATCCTTCCGGACATTCTTTGCTTGGCGCGGGCTTGTAGAAAGGAACTTTGGTCCAGTCGGAAATATTTTCCATAATGCCTTCTTTCTTCAAGAATCCGGCGATCCTGTCCAGGTCGACCTGCTTCTCAAACACATCCAATTGCTTCCGGGTCAAAAAATATTTTTCCTTCCCGCCGCATAGAACTCTCACCAGCCTCTGAGCAATTATGACGTTGACGGTAGAGGCCAAAAGGAAAGGTTCAACCTCCATGTCGAGCAATCGCGGCACCGTGCCAGATGCCGAGTTGGTATGCAAAGTGGATAAAACCAGGTGGCCGGTCAGGGCGGCGTTTACCGCCAAAGAGGCTGTTTCGTTGTCTCTGATCTCCCCCACCATGATAATATCCGGATCTTGCCGGACCAGCGTCCTCAAGCCATTGGCAAAGCTGAAGCCGATATCCGGGCGAACTTGGGTTTGATTAAGCCGCGGGATTTGATATTCTATCGGGTCCTCGATCGTGGAAATATTGACATCGGGCGTATTAAGAATGTCCATGGCCGTATAAAGGGTGGTCGTTTTTCCGGAACCGGTCGGGCCGGTAACAAGGATCATGCCCGTCGGACGGTTGATAGCCCAGTGCATATCCTCGATTTGCGTGTGGGTGAAACCCAGGGTTTCGAAAGAAAATCCTTTCATGTTTTCCAGAAGGATTCTCATCACGATCTTTTCTCCGTGGAAGACCGGCAAAATAGAGACCCTGAAGGAGACCTTCATTTCCGAAGTTTCTATTTTGAAACGGCCGTCTTGGGGCAATCTCTTTTCATCGATCTTGAGATTGGCCATTATTTTTATCCTGGCCGTTATGCCGGGCGCGACATTCTTGGGCAAGATCATGGCATCCCTGAGAACGCCGTCTATCCGGTATCTTACGATAACCTCCTTTTCGGCTGGCTCTATGTGAATGTCGCTGGCGCGCTGTAAAATGGCGTGCCTTAACAAAGTATCGACGACCCGAACCACGGGGATATCCTCTGCCATTTTCTTCAATTCCCCACCCGAAGCATTATTCACATCCTGGCCTTCGTTTAAGATCTTCACCGAAGCCGCTTCTTCTTTAACGATGGCGTTAAATTCCGCTTGCAGGCTCTCCTGATATTGAGACAACGCGGTTTTTATGGAACTTCCGTTCGTAAGCCTCGGCAAGATTTTAAGATTTGATTTCTTTTTTATGAAATCGATGGTTCCCAGATCCTCAGGGTCAAGCATGGCAACCTCCAATTCGTCGCCTTCTTTCCTGTACGCGACTATGTTGTGAGATCTCGCGATAGGCTCCGGGATCAACCGCAAAACATCGAAATCTATTTTTTCCTTTTCCAGGCCGACGAACGGGATGCCTAAAATATATGCCTCGAGTCTTTTGAGGTCGTCCTCCTTGATCTTGCCGCCGTTGACCAGAGCGTCACCCAAATTTCCTCCGTCTTTTTTGACCTTCTTTTCAGCCTCGGTCAGGTCTTTGCTGGAGACCAGCCCGCTGTCTAAAAGAAAAAGTTTTAATTTTTTGGCCTCAACCTGCATATAAATAATTTAAAATTGAAAAATCAAAATTTAAAATTATGGAGTCCTGCTGATCCGCCAGCTGGCGGACGGGACGATTCCTAGATTTCGATCTTTTAATTGCGTTTATTATATCATTATAAAAAATTTGACACAAAGCCCGATTGTGTATAAGATTAAAGCGTTACCCCGTTTCCTTCCAAGGAGCGGGCGATTTATTATAAATAATTTAAAATTTAAATATCAAAATTAAAAATTATAGAGTCCCGCTGGAAGCGGGACGATTCCTAAAATTTGCACTTTGATTTTTGATTTTTAAACTTTTTTTATGGATCTAAAAGCCTTGCAATCCGCCCTCCAGCAACTTGAAGTGGAACGCGGAATTGCCAAAGACAAAATAGTAAAAACAATAGAGGACGCGCTGGCCGCCGCCTACAAAAAGGATTACGGCAAAAAAGGCCAGATAGTGCGCGCGCAATTCAATCCGGATAACGGGGAAATGTCTTTCTCCCAGATAAAATACGTAGTGGATGAATCCATGCTCAGGCCGGAAGAAGAAGAGGGGGAAGAATCGGTCGCCGAGGAAACAGAATTTGCTGAAGGAGAGACAAAAAAGGTCAGGTTTAATGCCGAGCATCATATAATGCTTGATGAGGCCCAAAAGATCAAAAAAAGCGCTCAGTCCGGGGACGAGATGGTTTTCCCGTTGGAAACAAAGGATAATTACGGCATGATCGCTGCCCAGACCGCCAAGCAAGTGATCATCCAAAGGATTCGGGAAGCGGAAAAAGAATCAATTTACGGAGAGTTCAAAAATCGACAAGGGGAAATCGTAAGCGGAATAGTCCAGAGGATCGAAGGAGGAAATGTTTTCGTGGATCTTGGCAGAGCCACGGCCATTCTTTTGAAAGAAGAGCAGATCAGGGGCGAAAGATACAGGATCGGAGAAAGAACCAGAGCGCTCCTTTTCCTTGTGGAAGAAGGGCCAAGAGGCATCAACCTTTATCTTTCCCGATCTCATCCGAAATTCATTGCCAAACTTTTCGAAATAGAGATACCGGAGATCGCCAGCGGCGTGGTGCAGATAAAAAATATCGCCCGGGAAGCAGGATCCCGATCGAAAATCGCCGTTGTTTCCACCCAGGAAGGGATTGACCCTGTCGGCTCGTGTGTCGGGCAAAAGGGCGTCAGGATAAGCACCATCATTACCGAACTTGGCGGCGAGAAAATAGATATCATCGAATGGTCCACCAACGTGGAGGAACTTTTGGCGAACGCCTTGTCTCCCGCAAAGATCATCGAGGTGAAAGCCAATGAGGAGATCAAGCAGGCGGAAGTGATCGTGGATGAGAGCCAACTCTCTCTCGCCATAGGAAAAATGGGACAAAACGTAAGACTGGCCGCGAAATTGACGGGCTGGAAGATAGACATAAAGTCACGGGGAGGAGAAACAGCGGCAACATCGGAGGAAGAGGAAAAAAATACGGAGGGAAACACAACACTCGCGGAAAATAAATAATTATTATTAATTTAAGAGCAACTCAAAACTCAAAGCGCAAAGCTCAAAACCACAACGCAAAACTAAAAAAACTATTATCAGTTTAAAGTTTTAAGTTGCAGTTTTGAGATTTGAGTTTTGACTTTTGAGCTTTTAACATGTCTTTACTTAACATCAAGATCGGCGACAGGTCGCCGGAAATTATAAACGCCATAGTGGAGATCCCGAAAGACAGCCAGAATAAATACGAAATAAACAAAGAGACCGGCCTGATCAGCCTGGACAGGGTCCTCTACTCCCCGATGCACTACCCCGCCGATTACGGCTTCATACCGGAAACCAAAGCTGAGGATGGCGATCCCGCCGATGTCCTCATTTTAGGAGGCGATCCTCTTTTCCCGGGGTGCGTAGTCAGGGTCAGACCAGTTGGAATGCTGAGGATGATCGACTCGGGCGAACAAGATAACAAAATTTTGGGCGTTCAGGCCGACAATCCCCGTTTTGACAACATCAAAGATATTTCCGACATAGAAAAATTTCACACTCATCATCTCAAGGAAATTTCTCATTTCTTTGAGACTTACAAAGAACTTCAAGGCAAGAAAGTGGAAATTCTCGGCTGGGAAAACGCCGAAGCGGCAAAGAAAGAGATCGAGAGAGCGAGGGAGATGCATAAGAAATAACTCAAAGCTTAAAAGTCAAAGCTTAAAACTTCAACTTAAAAGTTAAAACTTTTTAGTTTTTTAGTGCATTCCTCGGCAGATTGAAAATTCTTTGCAAAATTGGTCCGCCAGCTGGCGGATTGAAAATTGACCTATTTTATCTCCTTCGTATGCTTTTTCCTGTAGTTCAGATCATCCAGCGCTTCCATTATGACAGTTGCTATGGGAATGGCCAAAAGCATCCCGAAGAATCCTCCTACTTTGGCTCCTATCACCAAAGCCAATATGACCATGATCGCCGGAATGCCTACGATCTTTCTCACGACCAGCGGGTAGATCAAATGATTCTCGAACTGTTGGATCACAAGATAAAGAATGCCGACCTCCAAACCAAGAAGCGGGCTCCTGAGCAATGCCAGCGCCACCGGCGGAATGGCCGCCATTATCGGCCCGAAAATAGGCACAAGCTCGAAGATCGCCGCGAGTAAAGCGAAGGTCAGAGCGTATTCGACTTGAAGAATGGTCAAACCAAGATAGACCAAGACTCCCACGATAAAGCCCAGCAAGATCTGTCCTTGGAGCCATAATCCTATTTTCTTTCTCCATCTCATCCAAAGGCCGATGGAATAATTCTCGTATTTGGCCGGTATTACTATCCTAAGAAAGTTCTCAATGCCGTTTTCCTGCACCGACAGATAAAAGGAAAGCACCACGATCAAGATAAAGGAAACCACCCCGCCCAAAGCCATGGAGATAAGATCGAACAACCCCGCCGAAAAGCTGCTGATGTAATCGCTCACCATGCCGATGGAATTTCCAATAGCCTCTCTCAAGAAAACAGGCAGATTGCCGAAGATCTTATCCACCGTTCCGGCTTCGAACGGTTTCTCGAGAAGAGCCGGCAGGTTATCCGCGAAAGCGGAAAGCTCCGAAACGGTAGTGGGAATGATCAAATAGAACATTCCTCCCAAAAATCCCGCGGCAATCAAATATACCAAAATAACAGCCAGGAGTCTGGGTATCTTCCTTCTTTGGAGCCAGGCGGCGGCGGGATCCACGCCAGAGGCTATAACGACGGCAAAAAGCACAGCCATCATTATGTCGCGTATAAGGTAAAGGAAAGCGACCAGGATCAGTATCACTAAAACCCTGATAACCGTTCCGGTGGTAATATTTATTGAAAAGATTTTTTCGTTCATTTTTAAAATTTCGTTTTAAGTTGATCGCAAGCATTAGAAGCTCCTCAGAATGTCTTCATGCTTCTTTTTTGTTTCATTGTCGGTCCCATGCTTTCCAAGGGCTGACATGTTGGCTTTTTCCGGCTTAAAAATATCGCTTGCCGCTGAAATTACCTCCTCTCTCTTAACCCTTTCTATTTTCTTGATGATTTCGGCAGGTTGCTTGATCTCATTATAAAACAATTCCTGATTGGCGACAAAGCTGGCTATCTCTTCGGACGATTCGAACCTCAAGGCGGTTTGCCCCCTGATGTAACTTTTCGCCGCGTCCAGATCGGCCTCGGAGACTTCGCCGCTTTTCATCTGAAAGCAAATTTTTCTTATGCCTTCCGTTACCTCGGTCAGCTTTTCATGGGGAACGCCCGCCGCCATGCCTATGTAACCGCAATCCATGAACTGATCGTTCCAGGAATAAACATAGTAAGCCAGTCCGAGTTTTTCTCTTATCTCCGTGAACAGCCGGGAAGAAGTGTTGCCTCCAAGGAGCGTCGAAAGAAGATTTGCCGGGTATCTCTTATCGTCGAACATGTCGTAAGCCCTGAATCCCATGGCCAAATGCGTCTGATCCGAATCTTTCTCGGTTACTTTCAGTCTCGGTTCTTTTTGCGAGAAAGAGGCCTTCTTGAAGTCCTTATTTTTGCCCTCTTTGAGTTCGGCGAAGGCAGCCTTGATCTTGACGAAAGTCTCTTCTTTGTCGAATTTTCCCGCCACGGCCACGATAATGTTTCGGGAAAGATAATTTTCTTTTTCGTAAGAGATAAGGTCTTCTTTTTTGACGGAGGAAACCGTCTCTTTCGTCCCCGCGATATCCCAACCTATCGGCTGATCTTCCAGGGTCATTGCCTCAAGCAGGCTTTGGGTCTTATGCATGGGATTGTCTTCATACATATCTATTTCCTGTAGGATCACCCCTCTCTCCTTCTGGAACTCTTCATCTTTAAATATGGGCCGGAGTAAAATATCTGAGACTATGTCCAGACCGATATCAAAATCCTTAAAAGAAGTCTTCACCCAGAAGCCGGTTGTTTCTTTGGAAGTAAAAGCGTTATAAGCCGCTCCTATGCGGTTCAAATCCTTGTGTACTTGGCCGGGATCAGGTCTGTCCTTCGTGCCTTTAAAGAACATGTGTTCCAGAAAATGGGATACGCCGTTTATTTCTTTCGTTTCGTAGCGGGAGCCCACTCCGGCAAGAACAAGAAGAGTCACCGCCTCGGTGCTCTTCATGGGGGCCAATATCACCCGCAAACCGTTTTCAAGAACCCGTTTTTCAAAATCGATCATAATATTTTATCTCAAAACTCAAAACTTAGAACTCAAAACTACAACCTGCCTACCGGACAGGCAGGCTTAAAACTTTTTAACTTTTAAGTTTTGTGTTTTGTGTTGTAGTTTTGAGCTTTGAGTTCTGACATTTGAGTTATTTTTCAATGGCTTTCCTAATAACACTCGCCACTTCCCCGATCTTCACCCTCTCCTGCTTCCCCGTGTCCCTGTCTCTTAAGGTGACGGTATCATCCTGAAGAGTGTCAAAATCTACCGTAACGCAATACGGCGTGCCGATCTCGTCCTGCCTTCTATACCGTTTGCCGATATTTCCGTTGTCGTCGAAAACTATCGGCCGGATCTCTTTTTTAACAAGTCCGTAAACTTCCCGCGCCTTTTTCACCAGATCCGGTTTGTTCTTAAGCAAGGGAAAAACGGCCGCTTTAATCGGCGCCATGTTTGCCTTGAATCTGAGTATTACTCTTTTCTCCCCGTTCATTTCGTCTTCATCATACGCATCAGCCAGAAGCATCAAGATAGTGCGATCAACTCCCACTGATGTTTCAATAACATGAGGAATATATCTTTCTTTGGTCTCTTCGTCATAATAAGCCATATCAACGCCGGAAAATTTTTGGTGCTGGCTTAAATCATAATCGCCGCGATAGTGCACCCCTTCCAATTCATTCCATCCGAAGGGATATTCATATTGAATATCCCAAGCGTCTTTGGCGTAAAAGACAAGATTTTCGTGCTGTTTCCAACGCAACTTTTCTTTCTTGACACCGAGGCGATCGTAATAAGTCATGCGTTCTTTCTTCCAATCTTCATATGCGGCAGGCGCTTTTTTGGGCGAAACAAAATACTGCATCTCCATCTGCTCGAATTCACGCTTGCGAAACAAAAATTGCCTCGGACTGATCTCGTTGCGGAAGGCCTTTCCCACTTGCGCGATGCCGAAAGGAATCGAATACCACCCAAGACTTAGCACATTTTTATAATTTATAAAAATTCCCTGCGCCGTTTCTCCTCTCAAATAGACTTCTTGATCCTCGTCTTCGAATCTTCCGAGGTTTGATGTCGCCAATAAACTTTTGGCGGCCACTTTCCCGAAGTTTTTTTTGCCGCATACGGGACAATGCAATTTATCCCGACTTTCATCGAATATCGCATTGATCTGCTTTTCGGTCATTTTTTCATCTGCTACGACCCCTATAACATCAAGCAAATGATCGGCTCGAAACTTAGTGTGGCAATGATTGCAAACCACCATCGGATCGGAGAATCCGGATATGTGACCACTTGCTTCCCAAACTTTCGCGGCGGTAAAAATACTGGAGTCCAAAAATGCCATGTTTTCATGATCCTCCATGGCTTCCGTCCATTCTTTTACCACATTTCCGCGAAGCTCGGTTCCAAGCGGTCCCCAATCATAGGTTCCGGCGAATCCGCCGTATATCTCAGAACCCGGATATACAAAACCCCTTCGTTTGCAAAGCGATATTATTTTGTCCAGCTTTGAAGAATCCATTTTAATTAATTTAAAGATGAAATATCAAAAATAAAAATGACAAATAAAAATTAAAAGATGAAATTTTGTTGATCTTTGTTGATCTTTTTAATTTTGCATTGTCACTTTGCATTTTGATTTTTACATTTTGATTTAAAGTTAGTTAACTGTACACGGAACTAGCCGGCTGTTATTTCTACTATTTATTGAAGAGGCTCTATTACTCTACCACCTTCCCATCATTTCCTTTCGCCTGCGGATCGGCGCTTAAACTGGCGGTCAATTCGGATATCTGCGCTCTTACCGCTTCCCCGGTAAAGCTGTCTCGCCCCTCCACGCTTGCTCCGTTTACAAGAATCGGAGCAGTTCCGACTTGGGCCAAGTTTGGGGTGATGGAGACTTGAAAAGCGATCTCTTTCGCCGGCGAGATCAGTCCCGTTCCCGCCGAAACATTCCCTACATTCCATACAAGTGTCGCTTTTTTCTCGTCAAATTGCAAGTCCGAACCCTCGGGGTGGACTCCCTCGCCTTTGGTAACATACGGAGGCAAACTGGCCGAAACTTTCACGTCCGACAAATCATTCACATTGCCGGCCAGAGACCAAACGATCGTGTAAGAAGTCTCCTCTCCGACTTTCGGCGGAACACTGCCCGAATTTTTGAATTGTCCGGAATAATGCAGCGTCTTTCCCACCGCTTGCAATCTTGAACCGATCTTTATCTCTTTCCCGATATTGTCGGTAATTTGCTTGTTTTCATACTGGTCGGAAGTGCCCGTTCCGGTTATTCTGGCATTGACCTTTATGGCAAAATTTTTGTCGTCTTCGCCCGAGACCGGCAAAATTCTTTTGATGGTAAAACTCATTTGGCTCTTTCCGGAAGCTCCGGATGAGATCAAGGCCAAATCTTTAAGGGAAGACGGCGTCCAAACGATCTTATCCTCCTGGCTCAAGTAGGTTCCCTTTGTAACCGAGAAAGATCTTTCGTCCAGAGCCTCCCCTTCCAGCTCAAGTTCAACCTTAGCGTCCCGAATATTTCCGGAGAGGTTGTTGACCCAATTTAAATCAAGCCGGATCGATTCCCCTGCGCGAGCCTCATACTCCGGCTCATCGGAGCCGTTTATGAGAACGGAAAGATTGAGGGGGGATTTCTTTATTGCCAGTTTTTGGCTGGCTGAGCCGAACGGCCTCATCGCGCCACCCTCTTCCATCACCCCGACGGTGGCGGTAAATGTCCTTTCTTCGGAGTTCTCGCCTTCGATCGTTCCTTCTATCACTATATCTCTCTGCTGGGAGGACCCGAAATCGCCCAGATTCCAAAGATTATTCCCTTTGCTTGGTTCAGGGTCGGATTCTTCGAACCTGAAACCGGGCGGATACTTGAGTTCCAGTTTTAAATCTGGAGCGATCGCATCGGAATTTGACACGACCGCCACCTTCACGGCGATTTTCTGGCCGGATACGGCTTCCTTCGGAACCTCAACGGACAGGCCGACCGGGGCTTTTGAGATCTTTACCGAATGGTCCTTGCTTTTTACGAATATGGCGTTGGAATCGGCGAAACGATACTCAAGATTCGCCTGGATCTTTTTCTCCTCGTTTTCAAGTCCGAAGAAAACAAGATTCAGGCTTTTGTTCGCGACGGCTCCCGGTTCAAGCTTGCCCAGAGATATTCTCGTCCGGGTCATAGTTTCGCCTTGCGAGGAAAACGTGTTGGCGGGAAAATCAAAGATCAGATCCGCAACTTCCAACGTCGCGCCGTTCTGGTTTTTGACGGTAAAATTAAATTTAGCTTCCTGCCCGCCATCGACATAGACAGGGCCGGCCGCCTCCACCGAAACATTGGAAGAAGATATTATATTTCCGCCGGAATAAAGAACATAAGCCGCTCCCCCTCCGGCCAAAATGACGATAAAAAAGAATAAGAATATAAAAAATTTCATACTGCTTAAAGTATTCCGGCGCTTTAGGCCCGGATCCCAGTCTCCCCGAATTCCGGAGCCTGAACCTGCTTCGATGGTCTTCGGTTCGGCGGAACTCCAATAATTTTTTGCAAGACTGCCGTTATCATCTTCTTTTAAAGACTCCCTATCAAGCCTTGAGCCTAACCCCCCGTCCTTTTGATATAGTTTCTTTTTTAATTCTTCAAGGTTGTCCATGGGAATACTATCTCAAAACTCAAAATTTAGAACTCAAAACTTGACTCAAAGTTTAAACTGGAATTCCGTTTTAAGTTTTGCATTGTAGTTCTGAGTTTTACGCTTTGAGCTATGAGTTATTATAACATACTTTCCTTTATCGCCTCATTGATGAGTTTTACGGCTTCTTTTTGGCTCGAAAAAGAAGTTTTATCCATATAACCCAAGCCCTTTAATATATTCGCGACGGTTTGTATTTCGAGGGTTTTTAAGTCCTCGTCTCTTCTGTTTCCGCCTGCGGAAAACTCAACCAACCTTCCAGGTTGCAGACAACCAGGCAGGTTGGAAGAGTTTCCCACAGGCTCCGTCGGCTTGTGGATAACTTGGCAGTCCCGCCGGGTTAGGTTTCGAACCCGGCGCGGTCGGACAAGTTTTCCACAAGCCGAATCTCCGTTCAGCTTCTCAAAAGCATCCTTCAACGCCCGCCAAACTTCCTCATTCCTCTCTTCGCCTTTCACCATTCTCAGGATCAGCTTAGCAACTTCGGCAAAGGTTTTAACTTCCCCCGAAGAATCCGGACATATCCGGAAAGAGACAATTTCTCTCGCGTCCACCAATCTCCAGAATTCCCCAAGAGAAATAATGGCAAAGCTTCCATATACAAACAAATCAAGGTTAGGCCTTAGTTTCGACTTCTCCGATCTGACGCTTTGCCCGGAAGCCATGATCATCCCGAGATTTTCCGTATATATGTATAATAACCTGTCCGCCTCGCCCAGGTCTTTTTTCTTCAATATTATGCCCTTGGTAAGATATATTTGACGCAAATTGATTTTGAGCGGTTAAACCGCTAAGTGACTACTCGGAAGAAGAACTGGATGATGAGGAATCCGAAGATGAAGAAGAAGACTCAGAACTTGAACTGGCTTCAGGCGAAGAATCAGATGAAGAAACGGCAGATGAGGAGTTTGCCGGCTCGGATGAAGATGACGAAGCGGATCTCGTGGAACTGCTGGAGCCAGCGGTCTCTGACGACTCCACTGATGAAGAACTTAATTCTGAGGAAGACGAACTGACTGCTTCGGAAGATGACGATGAGCTGACTTCCTCGCTCCCGCTGCCAGCACTTGAAGCCGCCGATGAGTCGGATGTTGAAGAATTTTGAGACGAAGATGACAGCGACGACGAGGACAAACCTGCCTGGTTGTCTTCAACCTGGAAGGTTGAGTCCGAGGAGTCGCTGTCATCGGGGGAATTGGAAGAAGATGAAGACTCATCGCTTGAACCGGAAGTCGCGTCGAATGACAAGCTTGAACTTGAAACCTGCTCCGACGGAAGCGGGGAGCTAGAAGATAACGAGCTCGTTACCGCTTCAGCGACAGCCGCCGGCCCCGCCGATTGCGGGGTAAACTGGACATACGGCGGGTCTTTTCTTTCTTCTTTCTTAATCACCGGCTCGTAGCCCTCCAATTCTTTGGTTTCTGAATTGAGAACGAGTCCTTTAAGACCGGTGTATTTGGTGGTTTTGACGATTTTGGTCTCGCCTTTCTTTTGCTCTTTTTCCTTGGCGTCTTTGAGATAAGCGAGTTGGTTGTCCATTATCTGGGCCAGTTCGCTCTGGACGTAAAGGCCGAGGTCTTTGCCGCCCTTTAGCGCGTCTTTGGGAACTTTAAGCGTTTGGGTCTTGGTTTGGTTCTGCCAGATATTGTCTTTGATGTCGAAGGTGGAGAAAGCGTAAGAAACAAGATAATTGTCTTCGTCTTCAGCTACGTCCGCGATGCTCATTTCTTGTTTGAGAGAATCAAGATTGATGGCAAGCAGAGCGGAATTGTCCACGCCTTTGACTTCTTCTATCGTCTGTCCTATCACGGTGTCTCTGACTTTCTCCGAAGCGAAGGAGCTTCCGGCGGCGAGAAAGACAATGCCGAGGATGATGAGAAAGGCGTTGTTGTATTTGATGAAGCGAAGAAAGTTCATAAGTTTTAAAGTTAAAAAGTTTGTAAAGCTGTCTTTTTTCAAGCTCCAGTTTTAATCTTTTTTAAAACAAAGTCTTTAATCTTTCTGGCGGCTTTAAGCGCCTCATTGGCTTCTTTTGAGAAAATTTCCGGATAATCACCCGGATAGCGAACTTCAACGGAATAACGATTAAGCAAAATTAATTCTTCTTCGCAATCTTTAATATCCGGTTCAATCTCCAAAAGCAATGTTTCCAATTCAAGCAGGTCATGAGTTTTAGAAAATTCTATGTCATGGAAAATCAAGAGACTTTTAAGTAATTTCTCAGCCGCTTGCTGAAAATGAAAACAAGCCGGAGTAAAAAAATTTCCGTCTTTCAATATAATTTCTCCGGCAAATTCGTCTTCCTCCGCCTTTTTAATCCATTCCAAAATAATTTCTTCTTGATTATCCATACAAAACTTTGCCTTTGGTTAAAATATTTTTAATGAAAAAGTCGTTTAGTTTCATTCGTCTTCCTACTTGGTCCGGGGTATAAACGATCAAATCAAGAGAAAATCGACGAGGAAAAATCAAACGATCCACTTCCCGCGCCATTTGTCTCGTATCTTTCGTTTCTTTAATCACCAATAAATCGATGTCGCTGTCCGGACCGGGATTCCCCCACGCGTAAGAACCAAAAAGAATAATTTTCTGTGGTTCGTATTTTTTGGCGATTTGTTCGGCTATTTTTTTAATTTCTTCGGTTTTATTCATACTTTATTATAACATTTCTCATCTTATGCCCGCAACAAGAACGCTTCCGCTTAAATCAACCCCCCTTTTCTCCCCAACTTTCTCCTCAATCTCCAGGAATTTCCGAATCCGGCGTAAGCAGTCCAGGAAGCCACAGATTGGGCGAATTTATCTTTTGTTAATTGGTTTTGCTCGACCTTTTTCGCGTATTTTTTCGTTCTCTTGATAAATCTTTTGATTGTGCTTTTTCGCAGTAATCTATAATTTTCAAAAACGACATATCCCAGAAAATCAATTCCTTTGTCCGCCGGACAAACATTGGCTTTTTTAGGGTGCAGTTTTAAACGCAAATTGTTTTCCAAAAATCTCCGAATTTCTTCTTTTGCCTGATGCAGTTTTTTCTTGCTAAAATCCAGTATCAGAAAGTCATCCATATAGCGAATATAATATCTTGCCCGCAAATTTCTTTTTATAAAACAATCAAGCTCGTTAAGATAAATATTGGCGAAAAGCTGGCTGGTCAAATTGCCTATCGGTATGCCTTTTCCGCTTGGCGCGTTGTCGCTTTTGATAATTTTTCCCATAAGTTCCATTGTTTTATCGCATTTGATTTTCTTCCCGACCAGTTTCAATAAAATCCCGTGGTTCACATTGTCAAAATATTTGGAAACATCGCATTTGAGGCAGTAAATGGCCGGATTACTTTTACCCCCCCCCCGACTTTCTCTCCTTGCCCGCCACAATGCGAAGCATTGGGCGGGTCTCTCGAGAAGCCAATAATTCTCTTATTGATTTCAAGAAGTTTTGCAATCTTTTCACCGCTTTATGCGTTCCTTTCCCCTCTCGGCAAGCGTAGCTGTCATAAATAAAACTTTTTTCAAAAATCGGCTCTGTGATATTGCATACGGCATGATGGACAACTCTGTCTTTAAACGGCGCCGCTTTAATGTGGCGTTTTTTGGAATCACAAACGACAAACTCTCTATACGCCCCATGCCGGTAATTCCCACTCAACAATTCCTCTCTCAATTTCAGCAAATTTTCTTCCAGTTTATATCCGAATTCCAAAATCTTCCCTCTGTATCTTTTCCCTTTCCTGGCTTTCAAATACGCCTTGTGCAAATTTTCAAAATCGCAAATCTGGTTAAACATTTTTTAACTTTCGAACTTTATAAACTTTTTAACTTTCAACTTAATAAAAGCCTACTGACCGGAGAAAGGAATTTTTGTTTTCAAAAACCGTCTTTCTCCGGATACGGGCTTGATATTTTTCATTTCGGTTTATTAAAGGCCTACTCTGAAAGGAATGGCGTTTGGGGTTATTTGGCTCACTCCCGTCTTCCATAGAAGACGAAATTCCGGCCAGTTTTAAAAACCACTGAAGCGAGCGCAACGGAACCCGATGTTCGTGTTCGTGTTGGACGGAGCGTTGTTCAGGTTCAGCGTGAAAACGCCATCATTCGCGCCATTGTTCCAGTTGCCGCCGCGGATGAAGCCGCGCGCTTTTGTTAAACACCACACCCTCTGCTTCTCAAGAGAGAAACAGAATAAAAGTCATCAAAAACGGCCTTTATTCTATTTCCCTGAATTTCCCGCTGCTTGAAAATTTTTACTGAATTTTCTTCGCCATCCGCCGAGCAAATTTCCTATCTCAACCAAATTTTTTGAGGCAAATTCATATTGCCTGACGCTGATTTGTTTGTAATCCTTGCTTAGTCTGACGAGCGTGCGGATTATTTCATACACGACCAAAGATTCTTCAATCAGTTCTTCTTTTTTGCTTCTGGAAAGATTCGCTTCTATTATTTTTTTAAGCAATCTAACTGTTTCATTTTCAATTTCGATGCCTAACCCGTATTTATGCGCCTTAGCAAACTTCTGCGCCACCGGCTTTAGCCAAAGCAGAAAATCATAAGTTTTTTGAAATACTGTCAAATCTTGAACCATTTTTTTTGAAAAATTTGATTTTAGATTTTCAGATTTAAGATTTTAGATTAAGATAAACCCCTTCAGCGAGCGCAACGGAACCCGAGGGACGTGTACGTGTAGGACGGAGCGTAGTACAGGAGCAGCGTGAAGACGCCAACAAGCGCGCCAGCGAACCAGTTGCCGCCGCGGAGGAAGCCGCGCTGGCCGGCGGAGGCGCCTCCGTAATACTGGCCTATGCCGTTGGCGGAAGTCCAGGAAGGATTCTGCGGTCTGGCGTAATTGAGCGTTACATAATTGGTGATGGCGCTGAATTCCTGCCACGCGTCCGTGGCGGACGCCGGTTTCTCCGCCGTCCCGTTCACATAAGCGTCCGTCCACTCCCACACATTGCCGGCGAAATCCCAGATGACATTGCCGTTGGAAAGGGCATGCGTTCTGAGCTGGGCTTTGTTGGCGGCGCCGGAAGAATAGCCGGTCGTTGCCCAGGCCTGAGACGTGCCGTAGAAGCCTTTGTCCGTGTCATCCCCTCCGTAAGAACCGTCGCCTTGGATCTCGCAAGAAGAGGCGGAGTAAGCGTTAGCGGCGTTCTCCATGGTGGCGGAAAGATTGCAGCCGGAAACGACGGGGTCGGCGGAGGCGGTGGTTGCCTGGGCGGCACCGGGAGCGTTATCCGAATGGCCGGTGGCCAACTGGAGGCCGGCATCGTCGTCCATATCGTTTATCGGCGTTTGGGCGATGTTCTCGGCGATGGTCATCCATTCCGGTTCGCTGATAAGGTGATAGCCGAGGCCGACGGCTTCGCATTTGGTTCGGGAAGTCGGCTGGTCTATGGAAACATACGGACCGCCTGTGGCGGTGGAAACGGCGTTGTTTGAACCGTCGTTCTTGGCCTCGTACTTCATCACGCAGAAGCCGGGCATAGTGCCGAATTTGGCGGAGCCGGGCACCCAGATGTAGCCGGTGGCGCAAGTGCGATTGTAGTCTCCCCCTATCTCTATGTCGTTTTCCACAATAAGATTGCCGTTGCCGGAAGTAGAATCGGTCTGGCAGGCGTCTCCGGCGCAGACTTTAAGATTCTGGTCGGGAATGGTGACGGTTGAGCCGGACGGATCTATTTTGAAGTTGCCTGAAGCGTCCACCGTCAATTCCGCATAATTGGTGTCGGCCTGAGCGATGGTCATTTGGGCTCCGGAAGAACCTTTAAGGGAGAGGAGGGAGTAAGGAGAGGTGGTGCCAATGCCGACGTTGCCGGATGCTGTAAGAGTTAAAATGTCAGTATTATTTGCCCTGATTTTTAGCGGATGATTGGTCAGCGTACCCATAATACCCTGGAGTCCT
>QZIU01000022.1 GCA_003599625.1 Candidatus Parcubacteria bacterium | reverse complement strand
ATCAAACGGTCGGAATTTATTAAAAAATCAAATTAGAAATCAGTCAAGTATGACATTTCTAAATTGCTCGAACTATGACATTTCTATTTTGCTTTGACATGCCGTCCGAGATTCTTTCAAGGCAAATTTCTTTATCGATCTTCTTTTTAAGTTCATCTTTCTTTAAACTTTCCAGATTGAGAGAGACGGCCGTCAATGGATTGACCAGATCATGAAAAAGACCGGAAGCGATCCGGCCGAATTCCGCGAACCTGTACAACTGAACCGCTTTTTCCATTTGCGTATTTTTAAGTTCTTCCGTTCTTTCCTCCACTTTTATCTCCAGCATATCTCTTTCTTTTTGAAGGTCGGCCTCCGATTGCCAGGCGCGTTTCAGGGATTTGGTTATCTCTTGGTTGTAAAGCCAACTGATGGCGGCTATGACCCCAAGTGTGCCGAGTCTGAAAATCGAGTCCCATAGCGTGGAAGGCTTTGCCGTCCAAGTTTTATCGAATGGCAAGATTCCTTTGGTTTGCATGATGGTTAATGTTATAACGGACGCTACCACCGATAAAATAGCAAATATAGAAAACTTGGCGCTAACTAGCACCCAAGACATTATAAATATCAGCGCGAATAACAAATAGCTTTGAGGAACACTGACTCCCCATTTGTAGGAAGTGTAAAAAGCGCCGGCAAAGATAAGAGAGATGAGAATAATGGCGGCTGCCGTGTGGCTCTTATATCGCGAGAGAAAATAAATGGCAACGAAGAAAATAAAAACCAGAAATACCACAACAGGAGAAACACCTTGATAAGTCGATTTCTCCATAATTTTATTAAAAAAGGCATTCAGGAAGGCAAGGAAAGACAAAAAAGCAAATCCGGAAGAAATGAAACAGGTTATTTTTCTTTTTCTTTCGTTTTCCTTTTCCCTGATTTTTTTCAGGGCTATGTTTTCATTCTGATGCATGTCTTTAAACAAAAACACCTCTTTCGCCTTTGCCGCGGATTCAGGAGGTGTTTTTGCGCGTTGCTTTTTACGCCCAAGGATCGCCGATCGTTACGACCGAGGCCAAGAAGGCGCTTAATGCGACAACATTTCGGGTTTTCTTGTCCGTAAGAACTTTCTTTAGAAGCTTCTTCATTGTTTTAAGATTTAAGATTTTTATTTAAAATTTCGACCTTTAACCCAAGTTTAATCAGCAATCTTAAAATAATTATGAAAAAAATATAAAGTTTGACTGCTTAATTTTTTCTGATCAAGCCTGTATTTTATATCCTTTGCCGGGGATCGTCTGAATAAGCTTTTTCTTGCGGCCGCTGTCTATCTTTTTCCTCAGGCTGGCGATGTGCGATTCGACTGTGTTGGAAAGGGGGTCTGCTTCATTTTCCCAAACATGTTCCAGAAGCATCCCTCGCGAAAGCGCCCTTCCCGCGTGCCTCATCATGTAATCGAGAAGATTGTATTCTTTTCTAGTAAGGTATATTTCCTTGTCTTTTCTTTTTACCGCGTGTTTTTTGGCGTCCAAAACAAGATTGTCAACGGTCAATATGTCTTCCTCGATCTGTCTCGGCCTTCGGAGGATCGCCTTTATGCGGGCAAGAAGCTCCGCGAAGGAAAACGGTTTGGCGAGAAAGTCATCTGCCCCGATATTAAGCATTTCAACCCGGTCAGTGGTCTCGGACTTTACGCTAAGCATAAGAATGGGGGTGGTCTTCTTGGCTTTTCGTATTTCTTCGCAAACATCCTTCCCGCTCTTCAACGGAAGAATGTAATCCAAAATGATCAGATCGTAGTCGTTTACCCTTGCAAGATAGGATCCCTTTGCCCCGTCGTAAGCCGTATCAACGACAAAATACTCATATTCCAGATTTTCCTTAAGAAAATCAGCGACATTCTTTTCGTCGTCCACCACGAGTATCCTCATGGTTGCATTTTAAGCTATATAAGAAACTAAGGCAATCACCGTTATGTTAGAGGCAATAGTATGGTTTTGAGGATGACGGGCAAAATGTCCTTAATTTAAGCCATTTCGGACATTGACAACTTTAGAAAGATTTTATCTTATATGTGCTATGATTTCTTCAACTCTTTAAAAAGCGAGTGCTTTATTTTTAACCTTTCAGAAAGGAGGATTTAAATGGTTGCCGTAAGTGAGCCGAATCGTGAAGTCGCAGAGGAGGTTGCAAAATTGGAGGAGCTTGGAAGATGTAATGGGATCTGCTTCTGTCGAACAGGAGCAAAGGAATTGGATAGTGGTTTGATTATTTCCATTATGGATAAAGAAGGAATCACTCTTCTTTATCTGTTGCACCAAAATGGAAAAGGAGTTCCCAATTTACACATCTACATGAATAAGGCTTTTTATCGGCTCATATCAGGGGTCGATGAGAAAACAGCAAGGAGTTTCTTCGACCAATTCCTGCCAAAAAAGTCAAACGGGTCGCCACAACTCCCCTCAGAATCCGCATCATCGCCAACATCCGCGCTCGTTCATATCTAATCTAAGACCCAAAGAAAGCACACAAGATAAAATTCAAATAGGCCCAGTCAAAACTGGGCCTTTATTTTTTCCCAAAAATCCGTATAATTTTGCTATTGCCGGATCGTCTAATGGTAGGACAGCGGACTCTGAATCCGCTAATCTTGGTTCGAGTCCAAGTCCGGCAGTTTGAAACGGAGTGAAAACTGCCGGACAGAAAGCAAACTGCTTTGCTTTCGTTTGAGCGAGAAGGGTTGAGCGATGTTCCGTTTTCTTAAACGGAACCGCGAAACCCCGGGATTTTCCATAAGAAAATCGAGTCCAAGTCCGGCAGGTTTGCTCTCAATTATATGTATTTCTTAACCGGAGTATCAGGCGCGGGAAAAACGGCAGTTATACAACCTCTCAAAGCTTTGTTGGGAGTCGGTTTTGAAGTTCATGATTTTGATGAGCGAGGTGTTCCGGACAATGCGGGGCATGAGTGGCGATTTGAGGAGACCAGACATCGGATAATCAAAGTCAAAAAATTTGACACGCAATGTTTGACTTTTTGACACTTCATCTTATTATATAACACATGAGCAGAAACAAATATGCAGCCGTTATAAGAGCGGCGCGAACAAAGAGGGGGATTTCTCAGTCGGATGTGGCGGAAAAAATCGGAATTTCGCGGCCTTCGTATATTGCCATTGAGCAAGGAAAAAGGGATATAACACTCAAGGAGTTTGAAAAGCTTTCAAGTTTCTTAGGTGTTTCCTTGCAAGAATTGGAAAAAGGAGAATCGCCTGATTATGAAAAATACAAGCAGATGATTCTAGCTTTCCTGCGGCTTAACAAAAACATGCCGAAGACCAAGCTGGCAAAGCTGCTATATTTTGCCGACTTCGGCTGGTATTACTCAAATCTTGAGAGTATGAGCGGCATGCAATACAGAAAGATTCAATACGGTCCCGTTGCCGACGCTTATTTTCGTCTTATTGATGAGATGTTTGATGCCGGAGAAATATCCATGGAGCAGACCGAGAATGGAGCAATGCTTGTCTCGGCAACAAGGAGCGGGATAAAATCAAGCTCATCCCTCATCTCCGCGGAAGAGGCAAAACTAATCGGGAAGATCAACGAGAAGTGGAAAGGCAGGCGAACCGCGGACACAGTGGCCTTTACGCATAAGCAAATGCCGTATATGTTTGCCGAGGATAACGATATTGTTTCTTATGATATCTTTACTCAGGAAAATCCGGACGAAATTTACTAACCATGAAATACGCCGTATCCTTTGAGCCATTTTCAGAAAGACATTTTATAAAAAATTTTTCAAAGAAACATAAAGGAGCGTGGGAGCGGACACTTAACGGCTTGATCCTGGAGTTTACTTATGTCGATTTGTTGTTTCAAAAAAGTATTGCCGAGACTATCAGCGTTTCCGGGGATGTTAAAATTTGCAAAACCGAATTTAAAATAGCCGGGACGGAAATGTCCAGACACGCTTCGGGAAACAGATGCATAGTCGCCATTCATCAAAATGAAGCAGTCGTTTGTGTGCTCATGGTGTACTCAAAAGCTGATATCGCGACATCAAATGAGACAGCGGCGTGGAAGAATATTATAAAAGCAAATTATCCCAAATATCGAGATGTTATTTAGGGCTGCTCCTCTTTCTCTCCTTTCGACATTTTTCTGTACCTCTCCGATTCTTTTTTGATGAACTCTTTGTATTCTTCTTCCGTCATTTCCTTATATCTTTTGGCCAGGTCGGAGGCTCGGGTCTTGAAGTCTGAGGACTTTTCTTTGATCTTTTCTTTCAACTCTTCCAGCTTGCCGGAAAGCATTTTCCCCGCAACCATTCCCGCGGCCAGTCCGAACATCAGGCCTTGGAAAAATTTCATCGCCGCTTTTTGGCGCGTGTGCGCATGATAGTTTTCATTTTCGTTGTACATTTTTTTTAAAAAACCTTAATTCTTAATTCCATTTCCAATTGATAAAACAAAAACAGCGCCAGATTGGTCTCCGTCGTTTAAAATCCGAAGCGGAATGTTATTTTTTATCAATCTTATAGCCCCGGCCAGAAATGGTGTGAATAAGCTTTTTTTGGCCGCGAAAGTCTATTTTCCGGCGCAGGTTCAAAATATGCGTTTCCACCGTGTTGGAGAATGGATCCGTATTCATATCCCAGACATGCTCCATTATCATGGCCCTTGAAAGGGTGTTCCCGGCGTTTTTTAGAAGAAACTCCAGAAGCACGAACTCTTTTTTGGTAAGCGTTATGTCTTTGTGGCCTCGTTTTACCGTATGATTTTTGGTGTGGACGACAAGGTTGTCGATCTTGAGGGTTTCTTCCTTCAGCGCGCGCGGTCGGCGAAGAATGGAATTAATTCTGGCCAGAAGTTCTTCCCAGGTAAATGGTTTCGCGATATAATCGTCGGCGCCAAGGTTTAGCAGATCGATTTTGACGCAAGTTTCGGCTTTGGCCGATAGTATAAGGATCGGCGTATTTTTGCCCGAGGCCCTCAATGAGCGACAAATTTCCCGGCCATTTTTTCCCGGAAGTTGGTAGTCCAGGATAATGAGATCATACGGCGCGCCCTGGGCGGTCTCAAGGCCGTCGTTGCCGTTGTCCCGCCAATCGACGGTAAAGTCGCTCTCCTTCAGTTTCCCGAGAATGAATTCCGCGATATCCGCCTGGTCTTCTATCAGGAGTATCTTCATTTTCTTGATTTTAAACCGATTGCCGGCGGGAAGCAATTTTTTGTGTCAAAGCAAAATAGAAATATCATAGTTCGAGCATTTTTTGACAAAAATTTATGGGCAATGTACTATTTATCTATTTTTGGGAGCAGTATTAAAAATGACTATTATCAAAAAAGTAAATAAACCGCCCCTCATCATTCCTCTCAGGCTCGGCTTTTTTCTGGCCAAACGGCAGATAATTAGAGGGAACATCTGGACCACCATTTTGATCATAATGGTAATGTCTTTGACCTTCATCAACCTTATATTCATCGGGGGTATTTTGACGGGTATAATCGAGAGTTCCAGCGTAAGTAACCGGCAATTGTATTCCGGAGACGTGATCATTTCGGCTCTCAGTAAAAAACCTTATATAGAAAACAGCCCAGCGGTCATCTCCATGGTCAAGGCTTTACCCTGGACCGAGGCCGTAAGTTATCGTTTTGTTTCCAGCGGGGTGATTGAGGCGAATTATAAGAACAAAACCGATCTCAGTGAACTGTCGGAGGAAGCCGGAGGTTTGGTGGCGGGGATCGATCCCGAAGTGGAGGATGCCGTTACCGGTTTGGCCGGAAAAATTATTGAAGGAAAGTATCTCGATTCGGATGACACCGAATTTATTCTTGTCGGCGCCGATAAATTTTTCAAATATACTCCTATCGACACGCCAAGTATGCAAAATCTTAAAAATACGGGAGTCGGCGACAAAGTTAGAGTCTCGGTGGCGGGAAGAACCAAAGAATTTACAATCAAGGGAATTGTCAGAAGCAAAGTGGGGGAGGTTGATAATCGCATTTTTATGATCTCGTCTTCTTTGCGGGACATGGCGGGCAGAAGTGATAACAGCGTTAACGAGATCATTTTGAAGCTGAAAGACGGGGCGGATCCAGCTGTGGCCCAGAGCGCCCTTCTGGCGGCCGGGGCCGGAAAGTGGGGCAAGGTGCAGACATGGGAGGAATCACAACCGAAGTTTTTAAAGGATATTAAAGGAACTTTTACCATCCTGGGAGATATTGTCGGTTCCATCGGCCTGGTGGTAGCCTCCATTACCATATTCATAGTCATCTTCATCAATGCCATCACCCGGCGAAAATTTATCGGTATAATGAAAGGCATCGGCATAAATTCTTTCGCCATAGAATTTTCTTATGTCCTCCAATCGCTTTTTTACGCGGGGATCGGAACGGCGGTCGGATTATCAATCCTATTTTTTGCGCTTGTTCCTTATTTTGTTTCTCATCCTGTTAATTTTCCTTTCAGCGATGGTGTCTTGGCGGTAACCTGGAAGGGGGCATTGATCCGCGCGGCTTTTCTTATGACGGCCAGCCTTATAGCTGGCTATATCCCGGCCAAACTCGTTATAAGGCAAAACACTTTGGATGCCATACTGGGCAGGTAACGGATAAAGAAAAAATATGATTATAGTTGAAAATTTAGTAAAAAAATTCAAGACGGGAGATTCGGAACTTATTGCTTTAAAAGGGGTTAGTTTTAAGGTTGCCGAAGGCCAGTTTTTGGCGATTACCGGCAAGTCTGGATCAGGCAAAAGCACATTGCTGTACCAAATGGGAGCTCTTGATTTTCCCACGAATGGCAGTGTATATATAGACGGGAAGGATATCGTTAAGATGGGCAATCGGGAGAGAACGGAATTGCGGCTTATGGAGTTGGGGTATGTCTTTCAGGATTACGCTTTATTGCCGGAATTGACCGCAGTGGAAAACGTAATGGCGCCCCTTATGATGCAAGGAGCGCCGAAAAAGCAGGCCAGAATGATTTCCGAAGAATCTTTGCGAAAAGTCGGCCTGGAGCATAAACTTTATAACAAACCGAGTCAGCTTTCAGGAGGAGAGCAGCAGAGGGTGAGTATTGCCAGGGCCATCGGTCATAATCCCAAAATAATTTTTGCCGACGAGCCGACGGCCAATCTGGATTCCGAGACTTCCAAAATAGTTCTAGACATTTTTCTGGGTTTGCACAAAAAAGGGCAGACCATCGTGATGGTGACACATGAAAGCGAATACGCCGTTTTAGCGGAAAGAATTATAAGGCTTTCGGACGGAGAAATAATTTCCGACGAAAAAAATAAACAATAATAGCAATGAAGAAAATAATTATAACGATAATTGCAATTGCCGTTGTGGCGGTCGCCAGCCGGTATGGTTACTCTTTGATCAAGAAACCGGAAAGAATAGAAGCAGTCACGCTAAAAAAAGGAGGTATAATTCAAAAGGTGGAAATAACGGGCAAGACCAAGCCGGCCAAAAGCGTTGATCTGAGTTTCCAAGTTTCCGGAAAGGTTTCCGGAGTTTTTGCCGAGGCTGGCGATAAGGTTTACGCCGGACAGACGATAGCCCAGCTGGACCAGAAAGAGCTTCTGGCAAATCTGGCCCAGGCTCAGGCCAGCAAGGAGTCGGAGGAAGCGAGGTTGGCCGATCTCAAATCGGGAACAAAACCGGAAGACATAGAAATATCGGAGACGCAGGTAAACGCGGCTCAAATCGCCCTTAAAGACGCTTTAGAAAATTTCGCCGATAAGGCGGGAGATTCCTACACCAAAGCCGATGATGCGGTTTACAACAAAGTTGATCAGATGTTAAGCAATCCGAAGACTGTCAACCCCCAGCTCAATATTGCCATTCCCGACTCTCAAATGGAAAAGCGGTTGGAAGAAGAAAGAGTAGAAATTGAAGTCATCCTTAAAGACTGGAGCGCTTTGAACGGTAAAATAAATGCTGATGCTGTTAAGGGATTGATCGGCAAAGTTAAGGAAAATAACGAGTCGGCAAAAAACTTTCTCAATAATATGGCCGCAATGGTAAACGGGCTGGCTGCCAACGCCGGTTTGGCGCAAACTTCCATAGATGCTTACAAAAAAGACATTTCCACCGCCAGAGACAATGTAAATGCCGCGATCTCGGCTATCATAGCGGCGGAAGAAAAGGCAAACACAGCCGAATCGAATCTTTTGTTGGCGCAAAAGGAATTGGGGCTTAAGAAGGCCGGCAATACTAAAGAAGCCATACAAGTTCAGGAAAGCCGGGTAAAGCAATACGAAGCCCAGATAATCAGTATCGAAGCTCAGCTGGAAAAAACTTATATCAGATCGCCCGTTTCCGGAGTGCTAACCAAGCAGGAAGCAAAGACAGGGCAGGTCGTGACGGCCAACGCCTTGATCGTTTCAGTAATCGGAGATTCCGGCCTGGAAGTGGAAGCTTATGTGCCGGAACTTAATATCGGCAAGATCGGAATCGGCAACGAGGTCGACATAAAATTCGACGCTTTTCCGGAAGAAAAGTTTTCTGGCAAGATCGTTTATATTGATCCGGCCGAGACTGTCATCGAAGGTATAAGCAACTTCAAGGTCAAAATCGCTTTGGGTGAGAAATACGACAAGCTGAAAAGCGGTTTGACCGCTGATCTGGAGATTGTCTTCGATTCCAAAAAAGATGTTTTGACAGCGCCTATATACGCGCTGGTTCAGAGAGGCGGAAAATATTTTGCCCAGAAATTAATCTCGCCGGAAGGAAGCGCCGTTGAGGAAGTCCCCGTCATTTTGGGAATGATGGGCGACGACGGTTACGCGGAAATTTTATCCGGGCTTGAGGAGGGGGATATGATTGCTTTAACCGGATTTAAAAACAAATAATTTTCTTTTTCTGCCAAAATAAGGTAGTGTGTCTTTATGTCAAAAAATGAAGTAATTGTCCGTTTTGAGGATGTTTCCTTCGAGCATGGCCCTAACAAGCCCATTTTAAAAGAGGTTGGTTTTTCCGTCCGCAGAGGGATGAAGATAACCTTGATGGGGCAAAACGGAGCGGGGAAGAGCACCATATTCGGCCTTATAACGGGGGAGTATAAACCCGAAGAGGGAGATATCCACACGACTCCCAAACTCACCGTGGCCACGGCCAGGCAGGTTATTCCGCGATCTCAAATGGATCTCACTGTCCGCCGGTTTTTCGAATCCTGTTTTTCGGAAAAAATTTACGATATCGATCCGCGGATCGACGAGGTTCTTGAGGTGGTTAACTTAAAGGCCGCTCATGACAAAATAATCAAGACTTTTTCCGGCGGCCAGCAGGCCAGGCTTCTGCTTGCCTCCGCCCTCATACAAAATCCGGACTTGCTTCTTTTGGACGAGCCCACCAATAATCTGGACAAGGAAGGCATAGCGCGTCTAACGCAGTTTCTCGTCGATTACAATAAAACCTGCATCGTCATTTCTCACGACGCGGAATTTCTGAACGCCTTTACTCACGGGGTTCTGTATCTAGATGTTTTTACCCGGAAGGTGGAACAGTACGCCGGAAATTATTTTGACGTGGTCAAAGAAATTTCCGCCCGGATTGAAAAAGAGAACCGGAAGAACGCCCAGCTGGCCAAAGAGATTCAGGAAAACAAAGACAAAGCCAACTTCTTCGCCCATAAGGGCGGACAGATGCGCCTAGTGGCCAAGAAAATGAGAGACAAAGCGGAAGAGCTTGAGGAAGAAATAGTGGACGTGAGAAAAGAGGATAAAGCCATCCGGCCATTCGTCATTCCATCGCAGTTTGCTTCCCCCGGCAGCGACCCGGAAATAATCGGGGAGGTTTTGAACATTTCTTCCTGCGTCGCGGTGAAGAATCATAAGCCAGTGACTCGCAAGGTCGGTATTTCCTTGAAGAGAAACCAGCATTTGTTTTTGGCCGGCCCGAACGGCATAGGAAAGAGCACCTTGCTGGAATCGATCGCGAATGGAACGGCCAAAGGCGCGAAAATAACCCCCGGCGTTCGGGTGGGTTATTACCGGCAAGATTTTTCCACGCTTGATTTTGAAGATACCGTCCGTGAATCGCTCATGGCGGTGATGGAAAAGAAAGTGGAAGAGACGCTCAGGGCTACCGCCGCCGGTTTCCTGATCGGCCCGGAACTGATCAACGTCAAAATAGGAAAATTGTCCGAAGGGCAAAAGGGTCTCGTGGCTTTCGCCCGCCTGGTGTTGCAGAAACCCGGATTACTTATTTTGGATGAACCGACCAATCACATGAACTTCCGTCATTTGCCGGTCATCGCCGCCGCGCTCGACAAATACGACGGGGCCATGATCCTAGTCAGCCACGTCAAGGAATTCGTCAATCAGATCCGCGTTGACGAGGTTTTGGACCTGGGTAAAAAGGAGGATTGATACTTTAGGCCCCCGATCTCTCTCCAAAACTACCTAATCAAAAAGGGAAAGGTTATATTTTGCATGGCTGAAAGTACCTGGGCGGAAGAGAAAAAAACCAAAACTTACCCCAAACTGGGGGAGGATATGTCGACAGATGTTCTCATCATAGGAGCCGGTATCACCGGCGTTTTGACGGCGTATCTTCTGGCCAAAGAGGGTAAAAAAGTAACATTGGTTGATTCGGGCGAGATCGCCTCCGGAGCGACGATGTACACGACGGCTTTCATCACCAAAGTGATCGACACCGGCTTGAGCGAGCTGGTCAAAATGTTCGAACCGGAAGAGATAAAGAAGATCTGGGGTTCCGGGGAAAAGGCGATCGATCTGATCGAAGAAATAATAAAAACGGAAAGAATAGATTGCGAATTTATACGATGTCCCGCTTATCTTTACGCCGCTTTTGAGAAACAGTTCGAAGCCCTGGAGCGGGAAGAACAAGCGGCGAAGAGCCTCGGCTTTGACGTAAGATTAAGCCGGGAAAATGATTTGAATTTCAATAACCATGGTTATCTGGAGGTGAAGAATCAGGCGAAGTTTCATCCCTTAAAATTTCTCTATCCGCTGGCGGAAAGGATCGAAGCGATGGGAGTTAAAATTTTTGAACGATCCGAGATCGCGAATTTGTCCGGACGCAAGATCATCGAGGCTGAAACGAAGGATCAAAAGATCATAAAAGCCGGCAAGGTGATAATCGCGACATATGATCCGTTCAATAAGCCAAGGCAGGCTTTTCTTAAAAAGGGCATGTATGTCAGTTATATAATGGAAGTCGAATTGCCCAAAGGCTTGATCAGGGAAGCCATTTATCAGGATCTGCATTCCCCGTATTATTATTTCCGGATCGATCCTCGGGAAAATTCCGATCGAATGATCCTGGGCGGGGCGGATCACCGGGTCGAGTTGCCGATAAGCAAGGAAAAGAATTTCAAAGATCTGGAGGAGTATTTGAAGGGGCTTTTGGGGGAGGGGGTCCAGTACAAGATGATCAACAAGTGGCGGGGGCCGATCCTTGAACCGGCGGACGGCATTCCTCTTATCGGCGAATATAAGGGAAATCATTATTTGGCTGCCGCTTTCTCCGGGAACGGGATGACTTACTCGGCTGTCGCGGCCATGATCTTCAGGGACTTGGTGTCTGGCAGGGCAAACGAGTGGGCCGATCTGTACGATCCTAACCGCAAAAGAAAACTTTCAAGATACTACAGGAAAGGTTTGGATTATGCCAAAGAATTTTTCGGCGGCGCGGTGAAGAATACAATTAAATATTAGTTAGACATCCGCCTCGTCGCTTGTTAAGGTAAAGAGGTGAGAATTTCAAAAGAACATTTCAAGGCGGCTGTTCCCGCGGTCATTGTAATGGCTCTTTTCGCGGTGTCCGCCTATTTCTCTCAAAGATACGGGGAACGACTCAACGTATTTGTGGAAGGCGGAGGATTTTTTGGCATGATTGTTTATGTCTTCATAGCAATAGCCGCGACGGTTGTCGCTCCCGTCAGCGCGGCTCCGTTGATTCCCGTTGCCGCTTCGGCATGGGGAGTATTGGCAACCGGCGCTCTCAGCATTTTGGGCTGGACAATCGGATCTCTTCTCGCTTTTATTATCGGGCGGCGATATGGCATGCCCCTGGTTCAAAAGTTTGTCGCTCCGGAAAAGCTCAACAGATTGCAAAAATACATTCCGCGGGAAAAGGCTTTTTGGTCCGTCGTCGTGTTGCGAATAATGGTTCCGGTCGATATCTTGAGTTACGCCTTGGGCATCTTCGGCGTTCTTGATTGGAGAAGATACACTTTAGCCACCGTTGTCGGCATTTCTCCGTTCGCTTTCCTTCTTGCGTATCTGGGAACCCTCCCGCTGATATATCAAATTATTTCCATCCCGATAGGCTTGCTTGTTATTTTTATAATTTACATTTCCGGAGGGAAAAAATTCTACCGTTGAACGACTTTATAAAGATTTTATCTCCATTTGCTAGACTATTAAGAAACATCGGAAAATAGGGCGATTTTCCTGTTTTTACAAATTAGCAAAATAATATTTTTGATATCAATGCAACAAGTATACACGATAAAAAATAACGATCTGATAAACGCCGTTTTTTGCGACAATGTTCGGAATTATGTTATCCGGATAAGAGATCTGCCTTCTGACGAAAAGCCGCGGGAAAAACTCCTGAAGAACGGGGTGTCTTCTCTTGCCGTCCAAGAACTTTTGGCCGTTATGCTCGGCGTCGGCACAAAAAAGGAAGATGTCCTGTCGATGGCTGGCAGGATCTTAAAAGAATATGGCGAGAAAAGCGTGATGAGGCAGCATGATCCCAAGGTGATGGCCAAAGATTTGGATATACCTTTGGTGAAGGCGATGCAAATCGCGGCTTGCTCGGAGCTTGGCCGCCGCTTCTTCGACAGGAAGGGAAACAGGCTTGCCGTCATCAGAACGCCGAGGGATGTCTTCGAATATGTCGGAGACATGAGAGGTTTGGCCAAAGAACATCTCAGGGGGATTTATTTGAACGCGCACCATGTCGTCATTCACGACGAAGTGATCTCCATCGGCACGGTGGATTCCAACATCATTCACCCGAGGGAGGTTTTCAAACCGGCCGTGGAATACTCGGCCGCGGGAGTGATTCTTGTCCATAATCATCCATCCGGCGTGGCGGAAGCCAGTAAAATGGATATCGAGATAACCAGCCAGCTTGTTAAGGCGGGAAACTTGCTCGGCATCAATCTGCTAGATCATGTGATCGTGACGAAGGATAATTTTGCCAGCGTGCCGGGGAAGTATAATTGAGTAAGGCTGTAATGGAAATGCTGTGGATAACTTTGCCGACCCGCCAGGTTCGAAGCCTAACCAGGCGGGACTTCAAAGTTATCCACAGGCAAGTAATGAAATTATCCGCAGCAAAATAAATAACTATTAATTTTTTTAAAAAATGGAAAAAACATACAAAATAAAAAACCAGATCAATGTTTCTTACGATTCGCAACTTTCTCAGTTTTGGTTCATTAACGACAAGATTAAAGAAGGGGACTTTACCGACCGGGAACTGAAAGAGTATTTCACTTCGAGTTTTGAAATTTTCTCCCAGCACCTGGAACGGTTCAAGAATTTGGACAACAAAATAGACGCGCAGGAGGAGAAGCTTCTTAAATTCATGCTCGATTCGCTCATCTACGCCAAGCAGTCGCTGCAGGAAGCGAGGGAAGATAAGCACTAGGAAGGTTGTAGGAATTAGCTTGTAGCTTTTTAGCAAGAGTTTTCTAAAAAGCTAACTCCTACAACCTAATTTGCTAAATATTCTCTGTTCGTGGCTTTTTGTCTTTTGTCGGAGTAAAATAGCCCTGTTGTCTCATGACGCTAACCACCCATGCCATGATCGGAGCCGGTTTGGCCGCTATTTTCCCGGGAAGTTTTCCGGTCGGTTTTGCGGCGGCCTTTGCCAGTCATTATTTGCTTGATGCCATTCCTCACTGGGATTACCATCTCGGCTCGCACAAAAAAGGCAAAGAGGGAACGCTTGAAGATGATCTCAAAATAGACAAGAATTTCTTAAAAGATATTCTGAAGATTTCTTTCGATTTTTTTCTTGGCCTGGCCTTAACCTCGTTTATCTATGGATTTTATTTCAAACTCCCTTGGCCGATTTTATTTATCGGCCTTATCGGCGGAGTTTTGCCGGATTTGCTCCAGTTTTTCTATTTTAAAATAAGAAAAGAGCCTCTCCGTTTCCTGCAAAAGATTCATTTGGCGATCCATAATAGGAATGATTTTTTGAGAGTGAAGTTTCCGGTATTGGGAGTTTTGCTGCAGGCGGTGTTTATTGTAATTTTTCTTTTTTTTCTTGGTTTTTGCGTTTTGAGATTTGAGTTTTAAAACTAATAAAATTAGAAATTTTAAATAATCCTGATATAATTTGGGGTATCATGAAGAAGAGTGATCGTAAGAGGATCGCCAAAATCAAGACGGGGGATTTGTTTTCCTTGTCTTTAAGAAACTTCAAAGTCAAGACCGGAAGAACTTTTCTTACCGTGCTTGGCATCGGGGTCAGTTTCGCCACGATCTTTTTTCTTATTTCCCTCGGTTATGGTTTGCAAAATATTTTACTCAAACAAATTTCCTCCAAGGAAGCCCTTTTAACGCTCGATGTGTTTTCTCCGAATCAAAGCGTCCTGCCTTTGGATAAAAAGTTCACCGAGGCGATCTCAAGAAACGAGTCTGTCGTCAAAGTAAGTCCTATCATAGCTGTTTCCGGACAGATGGATCTGGAAAATACGGCTTTTGAAATTTTGGCCCAAGGAGTCGCGGAAGATTTTTTCAAATCAAACAATCAGCGGGTTAAGAAAGGCAGGGCTCCGGAAAAAGGCGAGCAGGCCATAACCATAAGTTCGGAAATGGAACAAGTGCTTAATAAAGGGGATATTAGCGGAAAAGCGGTAGAGCTGACCTTTTATGTGCCGGAAATAGTGGATGGCGTGGAGACTATAAGGGTGGTGGAGAATAGCGAGCCTTTTACAGTGGTCGGAGTGATGGAAAATGGCAGCAATAATAATATTTATCTGCCGATAGACAAAATTTCCAACCTCGATCTGCCTTATTATCTGGTCAAAGTCCTGGTAAAAAGCGACAAAAACTTGGAAGAAGTCAAAACAAACATCCTTGGAATGGGATTCAACGTTTCTTCGGTGGCTGACACCGTGGATCAGGCCAACAAAATTTTCAACATCTTGAAGATCATTCTGGCCTTTTTCGGAATAGCCGCTTTGATTGTCGCCATCGTGGGTATGATAAATACGATGACCATAGCCCTCCTGGAAAGAACGAATGAGATCGGGGTGATGAAGATATTCGGCATAACGGAAAGGGACGTGCAGAAACTTTTCATGATAGAAGCGACGGCCATCGGCTTTTTGGGGGGCTTGAGCGGGCTGGCGATAGGGTTTATTTTGTCCCAAATATTCAATCTTAGTATTTTGTTTTTGGCCAACGCGCTTGGCGGGAAGTCCGTCAACCTTTTCCACTACCCGCTGTGGTTTATTTTCGCCATAGTTATTTTCGCTTCGGTTGTCGGCTTGATCACCGGCTTTTTCCCGTCCCGCCGGGCGGCAAAATTGGATCCCTTGGTGGCGCTTAGATACAAATAGGGACTAGGTTTTAGGAACTAGGGACTAGAAAATAATGTATTTAAAATCATTCAAAAATTTAACAGTTTGGCAAAAAGCAATGGATTTGGTTGTTACCGTTTATGAATTAACGGAGAAATTTCCCAAATCTGAAATCTATGGGCTGACATCGCAAATGAAAAGATCATCCGTTTCAATTCCATCAAATATAGCAGAAGGAAATTTAAGAGGCGCTAGAAAAGATTATTGTCACTTTGTTTCAATGGCTTTTGCTTCCGCAGGAGAGTTAGAGACGCAAATAGAGATAGCAAAAAGGTTGCCTTTTGGCAGAAATCTGGATTATTCCAAAGTTCAACTTCTTTTAGAAGAGATTATGAAAATGCTTAATTCGTTGATTAAAAAATTATCACTAGTCCCTAAAACCTAGTCCCTAGTCCCTTTTTCTATGATTCCCATCATCAGTATCAAAAACTTATCCGTCATCTACGATAAAGGCACTCCCGCCGAGGTTGTGGCGCTTTCCGATGTTACGATCGATATCTTTCCCGGCGAGTTCGTCATCGTTTTCGGGCCTTCCGGCTGCGGCAAGTCAACTCTTCTTTACGCAATCAGCGGAGCGGAAAGAAGAATGACGGAAGGAGAGCTTTGGATAAAAGGGAAAAATCTCAGGGAAATGGAAGGGGAGGATATTATCGCTTTCCATAGGGAGAGCGTGGGCATGGTCTTCCAAGCTTACAACCTTATTCCCACGGTGAATGTCTTTGACAACATCATTCTTCCCTTGGTTTTCAGGGGCGTCCCCAAGGACGAGAGGTTAAAAAAGGGCAAAGAGCTGATCGAACGGTTTGGAATCGATCATCTCGCCAAAATGCGCCCGGCATTGCTTTCCGGAGGGCAACAGCAGCGGGTTGGCATAGCCAGAGCCCTGGTGAACGACACGGAAATTATTTTGGCCGACGAACCGACGGGAAACCTGGATTCGCAGTCGGCCTTCGCCGCCATGGATATTTTCACCGATCTCAATGTTGCCGGCAAGAAAACTGTCATTCTTGTGACCCATGAATCCCAATATTTGCCTTACGCTTCGAGGATCATTTACATGAAGGATGGAAAGATCACCGGCGAAGCCAGGCAAGAGAGCAAGAAAATAAGTCACATTGCCGCGGTTCATCCGGAAGAGGGAAAGCAAGCCCATGAAACGATTTCTTTGAATATCGAACGGCTGCTTAATTATCTCGAACTCAATCTTGTTCCGGAGGAAAGAGAAATTTTCGAAAGAGAGTTGAAAAAGTTCGCCGCCAGGCAAATTTCCAAAGAAAAACTTTTTGAGGTTTTGGACGCGCCTTTCAGGGACGGAGGTATCGGGCTGTACAAGCCGGCGGCCATGAGGCTCGCGCAAGAACTTTCCAACATTCTTGAATTGTCCGCTATTCTCCATAAATCCGCGGACAAAGGAATAAAGAGAAAATCGGAATATGTCTTCAACTGGCTTTTTGCGGATTACGAGGGCAAGCTTTCCCAAACGCAAGAAGAAATAATAAAGAAAGCCATTCATGAGCGGCTCAAGGGCGCTTCCAGCTTGCCGGATTTCCAGGCCAATCTCGACAAGCCGGTTTCGGAAGACGGCGCCGGTTTGAACGAACGCACCGCCAAGAATATCGCGCAGAAAATGGGACTTATTTTTTAGGGACTAGGGACTGGGGACTAGGTTCTCGATTCGCTGTATTGATTGCATTTCAAGGTTGTTATATAGTATTGATATGAAAAGTGCGATTTCGGAAGAAAAAAAACTGGCAAATATTATTCGCTCTCAAGTTGCGGCTGTCTTGCGGGATATTTTTGATGATGCTGACTATGGTTTGCCAGCGGGGAAAAAGTTTGCCACGAAGCTAAAAAAGTCAATCGGCGCCGCGAAAAAAGGCAAAGTGAAATTATTGGACGAAGTTATGAAGAAATATCAATCTTGAGCCTATGGCTGGCTGGCGCTTTTTTATTACTGAACCCGGAGAGTTTGATTTGGATAAGCTTGATAGGCAAATTAGAGCTAGAATTCTAACTAAGTTAAAGTGGCTGATGGATAATTTTGAAGGAATAATACCACTACCCCTTGATCATAAATTCAAGGGTTTTTTTAAATTGCGGGTCGGGGATTGGAGGATTATTTATGAGGTTAAAAATAAAGAAAAACTAATTACTGTTCATTATATCGGGCGCAGGGATGATATTTACAAGTAAATGGAAATTAGCGTGAATTGGCGAGTTTTCTTTTTTTACTTTCAGTATTGCCCTTGCAGGTCAGAATGTTATAATTAGATCATGACTGCTGTCAAAGATTTCATCAAAAAAAGGCCGTATCTTGTCTGGGGGACGAAAAATTACGACAATCTTTCCGAAGAGGCTGTCGTGGAAGGTGTCTTGAATTACGGCGAGTTTGAAGATGTCAAAAATCTTTTTGCAATTTTGGGGATCAAAAAAGTTGCCGCTATTTTTAACAGACAAATAAGTCAAAAGAGAAATAATTATCGACCAAAAATAAAAAATTACTTCGCTCTTTATTTCAAAAAATATGCATAAGGAAATTTTGACTTTTAAACTTTGAGTTTTGAGTTAATTATTTTATAATAAAAACACGTTTAAATAATGTTGCGGAAATTCTTTCCGCTGGGTTCTATCTAATAGATGGCCATGAGATCAAATATCGATAAAAAAATTAAACAGATAAAAAACGACCTTAAACCATACAAACCCCAAAAAGTCATTCTTTTTGGTTCTTACGCCTGGGGAAAGCCCAAAAAAAACAGTGACATAGATTTGTTGATCGTGAAAAATACGTCCAAGCCAAGGCAAAGAAGAATTGACGATGTTTATAACTTGATCTACAGAAGGGATTATTTCCTGGATAAAGAAAAATTTCCAGGGGCTGTTGATCTTGTCATATACACACCAAAGGAGATTAAGCAGAGACTCGAAATGGGGGACAGTTTAATTAAAGAAATTTTTGAAAAAGGAAAAGTTTTAATATGAACAAAACAACTTCCGGGAATTTATCATCGGAGTGGTTCGAGAAAGGAAATCACGATATTAAAAATGCAGTCATTCTTCTTGATAATGACGGATACACGGATACGATTTGCTTTTTGTGCCAGCAAGCCGCTGAGAAATATTTGAAAGGGTATTTGGCATTCATGAAGAAAGAATCGCCTAAAATGCACAGCCTGCCTGCATTATTGCAATTGTGTATTTCTTCCGACAATGATTTTTCAAAACTAATCGACGAAATTCGGAGCTTAGACAAATATTACATAGACACCCGTTATCCCTTAGGTTCGCCGATTTTGTATTCCAAAAATGAGACAAAGGAAGCCATAAAAGCGGCAGAAACCGTAGTTGATTTTATTTCTGGAAAAACGAAATTATAAGTTACGACAAATAGAAATGAGGAATATTTTTCGCAAGCTCAACAATTTTCTTTTTTTGGAAAAAGAAAAACATCATTTTCTCTTCAGAGTTGTTTCTATTTGTCTCATTGTGGCATTTGTCGCGAATCTTTTTTCTTTTAACCCGCAAACATCCTCCGCCGCCACTTATAATTTCGTCCAGACAAGCTGGTCTGGCGGCATTACAGCCAACAACGCCACTCATGCCAGCAATCAAACCGGCTGGACTCAATACTCCGCCAGTTCTACCGGAATGGCAACCTCCAATTCCGGAGCGGATTTACAATTATTGGCAATTGCCAGTTCAACAATTCATACCACTGATACAGATTTCAACGCTGGAACTTTAGGCACAAGCACGACTATTAGCGGAACAGGAAGCGGAGCAAGCGTAAAACTTAATCCCGGAGTTGATCTTGGCACGGGTGCCGACGGCGCTCTGACTGTTTCTTCTGCGGGACAAAATATCAATACTTACGCTTCTGCCGGAGTAGATAATTATTCCGCCGGAGCGACAAGCATCACGGTTGATTCCACCACAGGATTTTCTACGGGAGACGAGGTGATGATTATTCAAATACAACACGCGACCAATGCGGGTAAATACGAATTTGTAAAAAATATTACTGTTGTAAACAGCACCACGATATCTTTTTCCACAGGCTTGACCAATTCTTATTATGGAACCGGCTCATCAGGTAAAACTCAAGTAATAAGAGTGCCACAATATACGAATGTTACTGTAAATTCAGGCGCGTCAATTGTTCCAACGGCTTGGAGTAATGCGACGGGTAAAGGAGGCATAGTAGTATTTAGAGCCAATGGAACAGTCACAGTTACAGGTAGTATTGATGCAAGTGGAAAAGGTTTTGCTGGTGGAACGGGAAGAAATAACGAAAGCGCATATCAAGGCGAAGGTTATGGCGGAATTGGAGGGATGTCCACTTCTGCAAACAATGGCGGCGGCGGAGGAGGTGCTTATAACTGCGGGCCATATTGTTATAGTTCTGGTGGAGGAGGTGGGTATGGAACTGGTGGAAGCAATGGAATCATTGGTGCTGACGGAGCCTCTTCTCCCGGTCTTGGAGCGTCTTCTTATGGATTAAACACATTGACCAATTTATATTTGGGTAGTGGTGGCGGTGGTAGTACGGGCCATACTGCAGCCAGTGCTTGCGGTAGTAATGGGGCTAATGGCGGGGGTCTTTTGTTTATATCTGCTAGTTCTATATCAGTTACCGGTACTTTAAAAGTAAACGGGAGTAATGGTGTAGCAAGCGGTTGCCAAAATCCTTCAGGTTCTGGAGGTGGTTCTGGAGGAAGTATTTACTTGATTTCTTTAAATATGACGCTTGGAACTAGCTTGGTTCAATCTGTTGGTGGTTCTGGTGGTTCTGGTTTTTCTAATCACAACGGCGGTAGCGGTGGTAACGGCAGAATCAGGTTGGATTATTCAACATTATCAGGAACAACAAACCCTTCAGTGGGTTATACATCAACGGTTGTTTCTGATACCTCCGGTGTTTTCACCTCATCTGTCATAGACTACACAGCAAACTCTACTTTTAGCACTCTTGCATATACGGTCACGACACCAACTAACACCGGTTTGACTATTGACATACGAGCTGGAAACACTTCCACTCCGGACGGAACTTGGACAAATTGGCAGACCGGCATCGCCAGCGGAGGAAGTTTATCGGCTTTGAATGGCAATCGTTATATTCAATACAGAGCGAATTTGTCTAGAACAGACACTTCAGTCAACCCCTCTCTCGACGACATAACCGTCAATTTCCAATATTATTCCACCTCCACCGATCTTACCTCTTCCCCCTACAATTCCGGCGACTCCGCCAATGTCCTTTCCTCCTTGTCATGGACAGAATCCTTACCCGCAAACACCGACATCAAATTCCACCTCAGAACAGCCCCCGACTCCTCCAATTCCCCCGGCACCTGGACATCCTGGCTTGGTCCGGACGGCACCTCCGACACTTACTTCACCAATCCGGCGGGGGGAGAATCTATGCCCTCGGCCTTCACTTCCGGCAGTAACGACCAATGGGTTCAATACAAAGCGTTCATGACCTCCAACGGCTCCAGCACGCCGACTCTTTCCGATGTCACTCTCACTTATGTCGTCAACGCCGCGCCGGAGATCCAAACCGTCACAGCCAGCCAGGGTTCGAACGGCAATGTCACCATCACTTACGAGACCAGAGACTCAGACACCAACTCCGGCACCGTCAATCCGGGATACATCACTCCATCCTTTGAATATTACAACGGCTCCTCCTGGCAAGATATTACCAACGGTCTATCCTCCTTGGCCACCACCACCAAAGCCGTCAATCAATCGACCTTCACTCAGTATTCCGTAACCTGGAATGCCAGTACCACCGTCCAGGATTTGTACACCACCGGCGCCAGAATCAGGGTTACCGTAAACGACGGCGAAGGAGCCAACAATACCGCCAACGCCCAATCCTCAACCTTCACTTTGGATACAGGCAGTCCATCTTCCACTTCCATTCTCGTCAAAGCCACCACCACTCCCGCCACTCTTACCCTAGCCGCCACGGACAACTCCTCCTTGCAAATGAAGGTCAGCCTCAATTCCGATCTTTCCGGCGCCGATTGGGAATCTTTCTCCGTTTCCAAAACGATAACCCTGGCCACCGATCCCGACACCGTCTATGTCCGCTTCAAAGACGCTTACGGCAACGAATCTTCCACCATCTCCGCAAGCAGCCAAAACACTCCGTCAAATCTGATGATCCAAGACACCTCCAACATGAATGTCGACCCGGACGAACTCAGGCTTTTCCTGGCCTGGGAAGTGGTGGCCGAACCGGCAGGGGGCTTCGGCTCTTACCATGTCTATCGCTCCACCACCGGCTCAAGCTGGACGCTTCTTTCCGCCATCGGAACCAGAGCCACCAATTACTACGGAGACAGCACCGTATCGGCCGATACCACTTACTACTACAAAGTAGCCACCATAGATTCTCTGGGCAACGCCTCCCACATGTCCGCCACCTCCACTGGCATGGCCAACGGCACCCAAGACGGCAATGAAGGAGGAGGAGGATCGAGTTCCACCGCTCCAACCATCTCTTCCGTTTCATCCTCCAACACCACAACCCAATCATCAGTTGTAACTTGGACAACCGACACGCTTTCCAATTCCACCGTCGGCTACTGCGCTTCTCCTTGCTCCGATTACACCACCAGCCAGGTTGCCGTCTCTTCTTACGTCACCAATCATTCCGTCGCCATCGGCAACCTCTCTCCCAATACCACCTACAACTACAAAGTATTCTCCACTGACGCCAATTCCAACACCGCTTCTTCCTCCGGCTACACCCTTACCACTAACAATGGTCCCAGTATCTCCAACGTGGCCGTCACCAACGTTTCCAATGTCTCAGCCGACATCGTCTGGAACACCAACATCAATGCCTCAGGATATGCGGTTTATTCAACAACTCTTCCTCCTTCCGGAGGCGAAGCCGGCTGGGCTTCTTTAAGCACCACCAGAACCGCCACTCTAACCTCCCTTTCCGGAGGAACAAAATATTACTTTTACGTCAAATCTCAGGACGCGGACGAAAACTGGGCTTACGATTACAACGTCGCGAACGGCACCACCACCTACTACACCTTCACCACTCCTTTGGATGTTACCGCCCCGACCATCTCCACCGTTTCCTCCACCACCCAAAGAACAACGGCCATCATCACCTGGGCTACCAACGAATCTTCCAACTCCCAGGTGATCTACGGCACCACCACCGCTTACGGAGCCACCACAACTCTTGATTCTACTTTGACCAGAACCCATTCCGTTTCTCTAAGCAGCCTTACTCCCGGCACCACCTATCACTACAAAGTCATTTCCTCGGACGCTTCCGGCAATCAAGCCACCTCCTCCGATTACACTTTATTAACTGAAACCTTAAGCATCACCAACATCGCCGCCACGACGCCAACCAACACTACTGCGACAATAACCTGGAATACTTCCGACAACGCCACATCGCAAGCGGAGTACTCGACCTCTGCCGACTTGTCAGACAGTACCTCCTATCCGACCTCTCCTTCCAACTCCACCCAATCCCATTCAATATCATTATCTTCTCTTTCCGAAGGAACCACTTACTACTACCGAGTCAAATCCGCTTCTCAGGATGCCACCACCACCTCGCAGAACTATCAGTTCACCACCGGAGACAGCGTCGCTCCGACCGTCTCTTCCTTGACCGCCTCCTCCATAGACGACAATTCCGCTGTCATCACCTGGACCACGGACGAACCTTCCACCTCCAGAGTCCAATATGGGACGGCAACCGGATCATACACTTCCTCCACCACCCTCGATTCCACTTTAACCAGAAATCACTCCGTCACTCTAACCGGTCTGAGTTATCAAACAACCTATTATTACAGAGTTCTTTCTTCAGACGGCAACAGCAATGCCACCACTTCTTCGGAAAGTTCCCTCACCACGCTTGAAGAGCAGATCGGCAAATCTCAACAAACCGTCACGACCGTTGTTTCCGGCGGCGGAGGAGGGAGCGGTTCGACCGGTGTTCCTTTGGAGGAACATAACAATCTAAAGAGGGAGTTGAATGTGGTGAAGGGGGAGAGGGATGATTGGAAGAAAAAATATGATAATTTGCAGGGGAAGATTTTAGGGTTGGATACTTCCGAGGCGATTTCTTCTTCGGAAGTGATCAGTCTTGTCATCGACAAATTCAAAGAAGTCTCCGAGGTTTTCTCGGAAACAGCCGCCATTTCCGTAAGAAATGACGAAGAAATACAGAAATTAAAACAAGACATAATCCCCGCGGCCACATCCTTAAGACAGCTAATTAAATTAATTCCTCCGCCGAAGCTAAAGACCGAGCCTAAGGTTGAGATAAAGCCCACGGAGGCCATAGTTTCCTGGCAGACGGATGAGCCCGCCACCTCCGTCGTCTACTTCTCCGAATCCCAAGACTACGACATCAACATGCCCGACACCTACACCAACACCGCCGGAGACACCAAGAACTTCGTTCTCGATCACAATATTACCCTCAAAGGTCTTGTGCCATTAACGGAATATCACTACAGATTGATGTCCGAATCTCAGGCCGGAGCCAAAGCCTTTTCTTCCGACTTTAACTTTACCACCAAATCGGAAACACCCGTCATCTCTTCCGCCAGAGCGGAGAAATCAAGCGACACTTCCATAACCGTCACCTGGAGAACCAACATCCCCACGAACTCAGCTGTCATCTACACTCCCATCATCGCAGGCAAACCCGACATCAAGCGATCCAAATCGGAAGGAAAGCCCGACTTCACCAGAGAGCATTCCATTACCATCCAAAGACTTGAACCTTCCACCATCTACAATCTGGAAATTTCCTCCGGCGATCACTTCGGCAACATCGCGACAAAGAAACTCGAGCCGATGTCTATAGCCAAAGATCAGACTCCGCCCAAGATAGAGCAAGTCCGATACGAAGCCTCCATCCTCACCGGTTCTTCCAACAAGGTCCAAGCCATCATCTACTGGAATACGGATGAACCCGCCACCACCCAAGTCGTCTTTGAGAAAGGCCAGGCTTTGGCCGGAAAAGAAGACCAGTTCAGCGAAAAGAGCGTTCCCAACCAGGAACTTACCATCAAGCACATTTCCGTCATCACGAGTTGGGAACCCGGCCAGATCTACCGCTTCAGGGCGTTGTCCATTGATTCCTTCGGCAACGAATCACAATCCAAGACCTTCACCGTCGTCGCTCCGAAGCAAAAAGCCACCGTTGTCGATCTCATCATCGACAACTTCTCGGAGACTTTCGACTGGACGAAGAAGATAGGGTTTTAGGGGAAGGGACTAGGGACTAAAATTTTCAAAATAATTGAAAATTTTAGAATTGAAAATTCATTGAAAATTGCAAAATTGTAAATTGAAAGTTATTTTTACGCCTAGTCCCTAAAACCTAGAACCTAGTCCCTATTAAAATCCAGTTTGCTCAGAAACTCTCTCAACTCCTTCCCTTCCAACTGTCTCCATTGTCCATCCTTAAGATTCCCTAATCTTACATTCATCACCCTTACTCTCTGAAGTTCCAGCGTTTTGTAACCAAAGGCTTCGCACATTCGTCGGATTTGATGCTTCTTGCCTTCCGTGAGAATAATTTTGAAGGCGCGTTCATTGATCTGCTTGATCTTGCAGGGTTTCGTGATAAAGTCTCCCAGATCTATTCCTGTTTCCGCCTTGGCGAAGAATCCCGGCCTAAGCGGTTTGTCCACTTTTACGAAATATTCTTTTTCCGCTTTTTTGTCGGGGCTTAACAATTTGCCGGTGACTCTCCCGTCGTTTGTAAGTATTATCAAACCATGAGAAGCTTTGTCCAATCGGCCCACGGGGAAGACCGATTTGGGAAAAGCGGCAATATCTGAAATACCTTTTTGCCCTTTTTCTCTTTCCGCGCTATGGGTGACAATTCCAGCCGGCTTATTGTACGCGAAGTATAATAGTTGCTTAGTCTTATTTGCTTCCGAATTTACTTCAACGTTGTCGCCTTCAAGAACCTTGTCTCCAAGCTTTGCCGTTCGGCCGTTGATCTTTATTAAACCGGACGAAATAAGATCATCTGCTTCGCGGCGGCTGCAATAATTATTTGCGGCCAGGTATTTGTTTATTCTGAGCGGGTATTCCATGTTCCTTGATTAGATTATATTAAATGGTATATAATAAAAGAGCAATAAAAGTCGCAAATTTGGCCTGGAATTTTGAAGTCTCTTAGCGAGATCAACAAAATTTTCAGGCAAATGATTTAAAAAATAATCTTAATAAAATGGACGAGAAAAAATCATCAAAAGGGCTGATAATAGGCGTTATTATAGCCCTTATTATAGGAGTGGTCGCTTGGCAGTTCCTTTCAAAAGGTGGAAACCCGGAGGAAGATACAAATGGCCAGGTGAATAATGGCGGGGCTTTGGCAGGTCGAGACGCGATATTCGTGGCCGATCAGAAACCAGGAAGGTTCGTGAATGTAGGTTTGGCGATCCTTAGCAAGAAGGGATTCATCGCTATCCATCAAGAAGAAGCCGACAAGATCGGGGTTGCCATAGGGAATAGCAGTCTTTTGGAGTCAAAAGAACATAAGAATATCTCGGTAACTTTGAACAGAAGGAGCGTCTCTGGCGAAAATATGTATGCCACCCTCCATCACGACAACGGAGACGGAATATTCAATCCGGCGGAGGATGCCCACGCGAAAGACAAAGACGGCAACATGATAATGATGAAGTTTACTATAAGCGACTCAGCAAGCGAACCGATAGAATACAAGATGTAATTGTTAAAACCCCGTCCCGCTTGTAGCGGGACGGGGTTTTTAAATACCTCAGCACTGTTAATAACCTGTGAATAACTCATCCAACCCGCCGGGTTGGAATGTTGTTGCGGTCATGCCTGGTCGTCTTCGACTTGGAAGGTCAGCAAAACCGCAAGGGTTGACTTCAGCCTAAAAGTTATTATAAATAAGCCATGGAGTTTAAAAATACAAAGAAACGCAATCGGGCTTTCGCCTACATGGTAATTCTTTTGGTTGCCGGGGCTTTGGGCGCTCTGGGGACAGGGACGGTTTATCTGAGCCGGATCCTTCCGGAAGAGCGGGAAAAGTTTCCCACCATCGAACAGCAAATTATTTTAAGAGTCGGTCAAGAAAAAGAAGTGTTGGGTCTTATTGTTAGTCCAACCAAGGTGGTTTCTGACAGCAGATGCCCGAAAGGGAAAGTCTGCATATGGGCCGGAACGGTATCGGTTGAAACTGTTATTACGGTTGGCGACAAAACTGAAACGATAACTCTGCAAAGCGCGGGAGGGCCGCAAAGGTTTGAAAATTATGAAATATCTCTCGTAAAGGTTTTCCCGGAAAAGGGAGAACTGCCCGTTGAAACATCTCAATATTTGCTTACTTTTTTGGTTGTAAAAAAGTAAGTTCCAACGGCACCTATTTACGCGTCCTAAGTTTTAAAGGCCGGGTTATATTGAATATGGAACAAAGGCAGATCCTGTTTGCCGTTTTTGCGCTGTTTTTCGCAGTCGCTTTTGTTTGGTTTGTTTTTGGCGGGGGAGCCCGCGATGGCATCCCCATAATGATCCGTTATGATACCAAGATAGTTTACACCACAGACCTGCGATTTGCCCCCGGAGCGTTTCAAAGGGACTGCGAGGCAAGGGGAGGCCGATTCAACGAATGCGGCAATGTTTGCGCTCCCGGCGCGGAAATTTGCTCGACCGTCTGCGCTTACACCTGCGAGTTTGGATTTTAGTCATAAAAGCTTCAGGAACTAAGTTTTGCAAATCCCTTAACCCCAAGCTCGAAGACTCGCTTGGCCGCCCCCACCTAGGATTTGCAAAATTTGTTCCTTGCGCTTTTATGCCTTATGTTTTGCCTAGTTTTGAGCTCTGACTTTGGAGTTTTGAGTTAAACACGATGTCACAAATTTTTCGAAAAAAGAATGTAATAAAGCTGCCATTGCTTCATGGCCAAATAAAGAGGGAGGAGTACGGCAAAGCGTTAGAAGGCCTTTGGGTTTGCAAAAGATGCCGCAATGTGCGCTTCAAAAAAGAATGGCATCATCCCGGGAGCAAGGCGGTGGAGGAGCTGAGAATCGGAGAAAGAAAAGGGGTGAAATTTGGCATTTGCCCCGCTTGTTACATGATCACTCATGGCCTTTTCGAAGGGGAAATAATTTTAGACGATGTGCCGAAAGAATATCATCAGGAAATTGTGAATCTTGTAAGAAGCTTTGGCAGGGAAGCGGAGCTCAGGGATCCGCAGGACAGAATAATCTCTCTTACCAGAAGAAAGAATCGCTTCAGGGTTGCCACCACCGAGAATCAATTGGCGGTCAGACTGGCCAAGAAGATAAGAGAAACATACAAGAAAGCGGGAATCAGTATTTCGCATTCCCGCGAGCCGTATGAAGTTGGCAGGGTAAGGATGAGTTTTCCTTTGAGATAAAATTGAGCTATAATCGGCTTATGAACAAACCCACAACAATTTTATCGGATGAGCATGTCAATATTCTCAAGGTAATAGATATTCTTTCGAAAGAGGTTGGATTACTTGAGACAAGGAAGAATTTGGACAAGCAGTTTTTCGAAAAGGCCATAAGGTTTATAAAAGAATACGCCGACAGGTTCCATCATGCCAAGGAAGAGGATATTTTGTTTTTCGAGTTGAGCAAGGATGGCGTGCTTCAGCATTGCAACCCTGTCAAGCAAATGCTCTACGAGCATGACATCGGCAGGTCCTTCGTAAAAGACGCGGAAGACGCGTTTGCTCGCAATGATATCGGCGATCTGTGTAAAAACGCGCGGGGCTATTGCGAGTTGCTCCAGGAACACATTTTCAAAGAAGACAATATTCTTTATCCCATGGCCGATGAAGCTTTGGGCGAAGGCATCCAAAGCTCGATGCTTGAAAGGTTTGGGCAAGTAACGGAGATCAAATTCGACGAGAAAGAGTGGGAATTCTAAATATTGACTTTTTGTGCTATCATTGTTTCGTAATAGAAATTACGAGGGAAAAGCGGGAAAAAATTAAAAACATGGCCGAAAAATACGGCCTCAAATTAGTGTTGCTTTTCGGTTCTCGAGTTAAAGGGAAGGTTCACGAGGAGAGCGATTATGATATTGCTTATCTGTCCGACAAATAAAGAACTTATAAAGACAAAGATAAGAAACATTCTCGTGCATGGACATGAGAAAGTTGACAGGAATCTTTTTGTGGACTCGTTTCAAAGAAACCGGAAAGATTTTGATGAGTATATGCTGCTTATAAACTCATACCTTTAGACCAGTCGGAGCTAGCAATCTAAAAATCCTACTTTCTCCTGAACCTCCGCCATTGTCTTTGCGGCTATCTCTCGCGCTTTTTGGGCCCCGTTTCTTAGGATGCTTTTTACTCGTTCAGGGTCAGCTTCGAGTTCTTTGTATTTTTCATGAAAGGGGGATAGAGACTCAACAGCAACTTCGGCCAGATCTTTTTTGAAGACGGCATAATTTTTTCCTTCGTATTCTTTTTCCAATTCGGCGATCGATCTTCCGGAAAATAAACTGTAAATAGTCAGCAAGTTGGAGATTGCGGGCTTGTTTTCTTCGTCAAACCCTATCTCCGTTTCCGAATCAGTGACCGCTACTTTGAATTTGCTTCGAATCATGTCGGGAGAGTCAAGAAGCGAAATTCTGCTCTTTTCTTCATGCGACTTGGACATTTTTTTCTCGGGATTTTGCAGAGAGAGGATTTTTTTTGTTTCCTCCTGAATCAATGGTTTGGGCACGGGGAAAATTTTTCCAACTCTGGCGTTGAATCTCCTGGCGATCTCCCTGGCTAATTCCAAATGGGGAAGCTGATCCTTGCCGATTGGCACGCCAGTCGCCTTATAAAGCAAGATGTCCGCCGCCTGCATGACAGGATAAGCCAGCAGCCCTAAATTGTTGTTTTTCGGATGATCTTCTCTCATTTCTTTGTAAGTCGGGTTTAATTCCAACATGGGGACGGGAGAGACCATCGAGAGGAGAATAGACAATTCCGCGTGCTCGGGAACTTGCGATTGGGTAAAAATTATAGATTTTTCGGGATCAATGCCGGAGGCCAAATAAGTGTTTGCGAGAATGAGCGAGTTTTTTTTCAGATTGGCGCTGTCTTCCAAAGTTGTAAGAGCATGCACATCCGCGATCATTACAAGCAGGGTGTCGGCTATTTTTTGCATTCTTAATATCTCCGGAACGACGCCGAAATAGTGGCCCAGATGAAGCACGCCGGTCGGACGCATACCCGTCAGGATTATGTTTTTTGACTCCGCTTCTTTTATTTTGTCCTCTTTTTTCATGTTCTCATCCTAGCATTTATTTAGGCTGTTTCAAAATTATTATTTTCTTTTCAGGCATTAAATAAAGATATATAATTCGAATCAATGAACCAATTTTCAAACAAAAAAGAAAATAATATAGCGTACATTGACGGACAGAATTTGTATTTAGCCACAACCAAACACCCTGATTTGCCATGGGAGGTTGACTTAGCGCGCCTGCGCGTTTATCTGCGCGAAAAATACAATGTTGGCGAAGCGCATTATTGTCTTGGTTACCCGGACGCTATGTACAATGATTTGTATGAAAAGATACAGAAGGCGGGTTTTATTTTGAAATTTCGCGAACATCATCCCAGTATGATAAGCAAGAAGAAGGGAAATGTAGATACGGAAATAATTTTTGAAGTTATGTTGCGCCTATATCGAAATGAAAGTTTTAACGGAATAATTCTGGTTTCCGGAGACGGAGATTATCACAGGCTGGTCAGGTTTTTAATCGAGGAGAAAAAACTTGTTAAATTGCTATTTCCGGATAAAAGTAGGGCATCATCATTATATTACTCCATAGACAGAATGTACTATGACGATCTTTCCAAACCAGCAATACAGGCAAAGATAGGCAGACAAAAAAAGAAGGGGTCGGCTTAGGTATTTCTCCTTTCGCCCCCCCCTTCGTCGTAATATAATTATATTATCAAGGTATTTGTAACAGTCAAGAGAGCCGCCGAGTTTAATTAGATTGCAATAGTGTCCTTTGATCTGAAGTTGGTTGTTGAAAATGACGGATGGTTGCTTTATTTTGTACAACTTGTACAATTAAATCAAATGAAAATAATTACAACTACAAAAGTGCGAAAGCGAATAAGTGAAATGGTAGATCGCGTTAAATATCACGGAGAGGTTTTTGCCATAGGCAGACGCAATTCGGCGGAAGCTTTGCTGATCCGGTTTCCGCGCGCGTATAACAAGGATTTAAGCGATATAACCAATATAAACGCGTATTCTGAAAGTTTTGATTTTTTCAAATCTGAACCTGATCTTTATACGATCAAAGATATAAAGAAAAAATATGTCTAGGGGAGACATTGTGCTGATACCTTTCCCTTTCACGGACTTGTCGGGCCAAAAAGTCAGGCCGGCTTTGGTGCTTCATAATGAAAAAAAGGGGGAAGATTGCGTCGTGATTTTTCTTTCTTCCATAAAACAAAAAAAGATTATGGATTTTGACGTGCCAGTTAAACCGTCCAGTCAAAACGGACTCAAAATATTTTCCACTATCAAAGTAAACAAAATTGCGACCTTGCAAAAAAAGATCGTGATCGGGGAGCTTGGTTCCTTGGAGGATCAGCATATGGAAAAAGTCAATAACAAATTAAAACAACTCTTCGGTTTCTGATTGGATTGCGCTCGACAGATCGATATTTCAGTTTTCCACAGGCAAAATTTTTTGACTGTTGTATAATAGGAATGATATGAAAAGAAAGAATGGGCAGGAGGTGAAAACAAAACGCGATAAAGCAATTTATTTTTTGTATCTACTCATTCTGTTTTTGCTTCTAAGCAACTTTTTTACTTATTTTTTAAAATCAACGCCCTCTAAAACCACAGAGGATGAATTCAAATTCCTGAATCCGGCAAGGAAGTTTGTTCGTCAGGAAGATTTGATCGTCAACTTCCAGCCTCTTAGGGATTATCTGAACGACAAATACGAAGCCGATCCGAATGTTTCGGTTTATTTCGAATATTTACCCACGGGATCGAACATTGCTATAAGCAAAGACGCAGAATTCTATCCAGCATCCTTGCTCAAAGTCCCTATATCCATGGCGGTAGGCAAAAAAATAGAAAAAGGCGAATGGAAATGGACGAATGAGCTTGTCCTTATGTCCACGGACAAGGATGTGAAGTTTGGAAATTTATATAAAAAACCGGTCGGATCAACTTTTACCATAGAAGAGTTGGCAAGAAACTCCTTAGCCGATTCAGATAACACCGCTCATTTTATTCTTTTAAGAAATTTGGAGATGACGGATGTAAATGATGTGTATGAACACATCGGACTCAAAGGATTTATGGATACCGACGGAAGCATAAGCGCCACTTAAAGAAGCCAGGACAAACGCGATGACTGGACTGTCGAAGGAAATGGGGCTTGCATTTCGTGAATGGGCAGGATGATTACTATGAATTCTTTTCCACGCCTAGCGATTACAATGACGCGGAAAAAACGATCACAAACAACGTATATTTACCGGGCGGAATTTATTTCACCGCTCCCGCCGACACGGTCGATATAATTTTTGGTAAAATAACCGGCGCGACGGCGGCCACAACCACCGTGTCCATTTCAAACTCCGACGGAATTTCCAAAACGGTAACTGTTACGCCGGCGGGAACGGTATATTAAAAACTCAAAACTCAAAACTCAAATGTCAAAATTCAAAACTGCAACCCAAAATTCAAAACTTAATAAAGGAATGCTCTTGCTGGAGATAATCATAGTCATTGCTGTTTTGGCTGTGGTTATAACAATCGGTTCTCAAACGATTTTCGTCAGTTTGCGAAGCAATAAAACGGCGGGAGAGAGAGATTCAGCGTTAAAATTAGCCGAAGAGACTTTTGAGGCGGTCAGAACGGTGGCCGCGGAAAACTGGCTCAATTTGTACAAGCCGCCGGACGGCTCGGGTGATCCCGTCACAAGCAAAGGTTCGTCCAATCATTACTATCCGAGTCAAAGCGACGGGAAATGGATTTTGCAATCCGGAGATGAGATTGTGAGCGTAGGGGGCATAACTTATACAAGGTATTTCTCGATAGATAACGCCAGTCGCGATTCGAACAAAGACATAGAGTCAACCTATAATTCCTCCAACGATGATCCTTCCACGCAAAAAATTTCCGTCACCGTGAGTTCTTCCGATATAGCCGATGTTACGGCAACGGAATACGTTTTCCGTTGGAGGAACAAGGTTTGTCACAAGACCGATTGGTCGGGAGGCAAAACTTATCCGACGGACGGCGTGGAAACTTGTTCCTCAGGCGTGAGTACTTACTACAACGACGACGGCAATATAGACGCATCGCAAGGCGGGTCTATTAAATTAAGCCAATAGGTTATACTTCGATTATCACGGGGAGTACCATCGGTCTTCGTCTTGTTTTCTGGAAGAGGAATTTGCCGATCTTTTCTTTGAGATTTTCCTTCACATAGTCCATGTTTATCGGGTGCATTTTGCCGGTGGCTTCCTCCACTGTTTTTCTGATCAGGTGTCTGGTCGCTCTCAGGAGTTCCTGGGATTCTCTCAGGTAGATAAACCCTCTTGAAATGATATCGGGAGAGTTCCTGACTTTGCCCGTCTGAGAATCTATGACCGTGATCATGACGAAGATGCCGTCCTGAGAAAGCATTTGCCTGTCTCTTAAGACGACTTCTTTCACGTCTCCGACACCCAAGCCGTCCACCATCACATAATTGGCCGGAACACTTTCTTTGAGCATCTGGATTCTTTCGCCATCAGCCTCGATAATGATGCCGTTGTTGAAAGGCACGACGATGTTTTCTTTCGGCATGCCCATGGATTCCGCCACATCGGCATTCGTCTTAAGCATGAAGTAGTGGCCGTGTACCGGGATCAGATATTTCGGCTTGATCATCTTTACCATAAGTTTAAGGTCTTCCTGGCACGCGTGTCCGCTGGCGTGAACATCCGCCACTCTATAGTGGATGATTTTGGCTCCTTGCCTGGCCAGGTTGTCTTTCAAGTTCTGGATGCTTTTTTCGTTTCCGGGAATAACGGAAGATGAAAGAATGACGGTATCTCCGGGTTGCAATTTGATGTGCTTATGCCTCTTGCTGGCGATCCTCATCAGGGCCGCGTTTTCCTCGCCCTGGGAACCGGTGCAGATCACGACGACTTTCGCCGGCGGGTAATCGTTTATCCGCTCGGCCGGAATAATGACATCCCTCTTTGGCTTATAGAAACCGAGTTCTTTGATGATCTCGATTCCGGCCTTCATGCTGTAGCCGTCAATAACCACTTTTTTCCCGAGTTTCTCGGAAATATTGATGATCTCGACCGCTCTTTCAAGGAGAGACGAGAACATTCCGCTTACGACCCGACCCTTGGCTTCGGTAATTATTTTCTCTATGTTCCTGTGCACCACGGCTTCAGGAATGGAGAAACCGGGCGTTTCCGCATTCGTGCTTTCAAGAAGAAGCGCGAGATTGTTCTCCTTCCCAAGCTTCTCGTAAGGCTCTGTGTTGACGGGTTTGCCTTTTAAGTCCAGATCGATCCTGAAGTCGCCCGGGTAAATGATGTTCCCGTACGGCGTTTCTATGATTATGCCGATGGAATCGGGGATGGTGTGCGTGATATCGAAGAACCGAGCTTTTAATTGGCCCAATTTTACCGAGTTTTCGGAAGAAACTTCTTCGATTTTTATCTTCGGTTTATGCGGAAATTCATCCTGCCTCTTGAGGATCATCGCTTTGGCGAACTTCGTGGCATAGATGGTAGGCATCCCAAGCTTTTCGATGAAATAGGGGATTGCCCCGATATGATCTATGTGTCCGTGACTGATGACAATGCCTCTGATCTTATCTTTATTTTTTTCCAAATAGGCGGTATTGGGAATGATGTAGTCTATTCCGGGCGTTTCTTCTTCCGGGAATTGGATTCCCGCGTCTATGATGACTATGTCGTTGCCATATTCGACGACAGTCATGTTCCGACCTATTTCCTCCACTCCTCCGAGCGGAATGATCTTTACCGGCAAAGACTTCCTGTCTCTGCGGATTTTTTCTGCATGTGTTTTTTCCATATGTTAATTAATAATCTAATAATGTAGTTTTAAACCAAGTTTTTACGACCTGAGAGTTTAAAAACTAATGCTGGAGGAGGGACTTGAACCCTCATGCCTTGCGGCACACGGCCCTGAACCGTGCGTGTCTGCCAATTCCACCACTCCAGCGCAGGAGTCTTAAGTTTTGAGCTTTGACTTTAAAATTAATTTGTCTCTTTCGCAAATATCTTCCAAACTTTGTCGGTTTCCTTGTGCCATTTATAAATGGAAGCGAATCTTTCCGAGGGAACCGTCGCGTTTTCCATGTCATCGTCTCCTTTTAACGATTTGGGCAAAATGTAAATGAATTTTGGGGAAAACAGGAAGATCGCGGGAATGTCGCCGGCCACTTCTTTTTGGAAGTCTTCATACTGTTTGCTCCGCTCCGCCGGATCCTGCGTGGCGCGCGCTTCTTCCAACAGCCGGTCGGCTTTGATATTCGCGTAAAGGGCGACATTGAGTCCGGGGTCGTTTCTTTGGGAGGAATGCCAAAAGGCGAAAAGATCCGGATCTCTTCCGACTATTTGCCCGAAGAGCAGCGTTTCGTACTTTCTCGGTCTGATTACGCTCTGATTGAGGTCGCCGATCTCGAATATCTTTACTTCCACCTTGGCGCCGATCTCCTCCCACATTTCCTTAAGAAGGTAAGCCGTTTCCTTGAGTTCCGGACTATCGGAAGTAGAAATGGAGAATGACAGTTTATAAAGCTCTTTCCCGGCTTTTTTCTCCAGAACTTTTCCTTCATTATTCATTTTCCAGCCATTTTCTTCAAGTAAGTGTTTGGCTTTTTCCACCTGGGCTTTTTCCTCCCCGGTCGCAAGGTCGGGGGCGATTGCTCCAAAAGTGCCTTGGGGAAGGGCGTAAGCAAGTCCGCTTCCGTAACCCTTAAAGACTCGATCTATTATTTTCTCGCGATCAACCGCCATGTTCAGAGCTTGGCGAACCTCCTTCCTGGCCAATACTTGAGCGCTGTTTTGGTTGAAGAAAACGCCGAAAACTCTCGGCAGGTTCAAGGACTTGATTTCGCTGTTTTCCGTTTTTATTTTTTCCAAAACTTGAGGGGTTATGGCATTCATGCTTTCTACTTCTCCTTTTTGATAGGCTGACAGCAGTTCTTTTTCCGATGGGTAAAATTTTAAAACAATTTTCTTTAAATTTGGTTTCCCGAGAGCGAAATTATTGTTCGCCGACAGTTCGTAAGAAACTATTATGCCAAGAGAATTTCTTTTGATCTTGGCAATCTTATACGGACCGGAGCCCATAGGTTTGATGTTCATCTCGCTGGAGGCCATTTGCTCGACGGAGATGTCTTTCCAAACATGATTGGGGATTATGCCGATGGTCGCGTTTTCCAGAAACGGGGCGTATGGTTTCTTTAGGGAGAAACGGATTGTCTTGTCGCTCGTTTTCTCCACCTCAACGCCTTCCCAGCTTCCTCTTTTCGGACTCTTCATGGCGGGGTCTTTCAATCTCTGAATAGTGAAAACAACATCGTCGGCGGTAATGGGTTCGCCGTCCGGCCAGTATAGTTTTTCTTTCAATGTGAATGTGTAAGTCAAGCCGTCCGCGGAGATCTCGTAATTTTCCGCCATATCCTTGATCAGTTCTCCGTCATTGTCCGGCCTTAGCAGGCCTGAGTATGTCAGCGCGATAAGGTCTCTGTCCGCGTCCGATATGGCCAGAACCGGATTGATGAAGCGCGGCGTGCCGATGATCCCCTCCGTCAAACTTCCGCTGCGGGCCGGGACATCGACCATAAGATTATTGTTGAGCTTCCAGATTATGGACAAGGAAGCCGCGGCAAAAGACACCGCCAAAAAAAGAAAAAGGAGTTTCTCCCAAAGCAGCATCTTCCGGAGGACGAAAACGACTTCTTCCAGACTCGGAAGCGCAATTCTTTTTTTTAGAATCTTGATGACTTTTTCCACAAGAGTTAGTTGGCGGTCGCTATGGCCCGGGCCGGTTATTTTATGAGCAGGGAAGCGATAGTAGATATGACGAACAAAATGCCAAAAATGATCGTTGAAGCGAATAGCAATTTCTCGAAACCTCTCCTGGTGTGATACGAAGCGCCGACACCGCCGAAAGAAGAGCCAAGAGAGCTGCCTCTTTGCTGGAGCAGAACGGAAACTATAAGAATCCCGCTGACGACAATCTGAAATATGGAAATTATCGAGCTAAGAGACATTTGCCATATTATATATCAAAGCTGGAAAAAAGCAAGGGACAGTCTCCTCCCATACATAATGAGCCCCAAATGACTCCCCCGTCTCAGGGAAATGAGCCTCAAGGTCGATCTCTTCCCTAAGGCTGCGGATATCGCATG
>QZIU01000019.1 GCA_003599625.1 Candidatus Parcubacteria bacterium | reverse complement strand
CGAGAAGTATTTGGAGGCGTCGCATAGTGGTCTAGTGCGCTCGCTTGGAAAGCGAGTAAGGTGTCAAAGCCTTCATGAGTTCGAATCTCATCGCCTCCGTCTTCGCAATTTTTGGAAGAGGGGATACCGACAAAATTCTAAGTTGGTATTTGGTTGCTGAAAAATAAAGCAGTGTCTAGCGGGGTTCTTGGATGATTATAATAAATGACCATCTTAGTTTTAGATATTTATGGCAAAAGTAAAAGTTATAAATAATTCTTTTTCGGCGGGATTTTGGCTGGCGGCCTGGCTTTTTACGATTGGCTTTTTGGATCTTTCCTGGCCGCGAATACTTTACGCGATCATCTTGTGGCCGTATTATTTGGGCTTGCATTTTGCGGCATAAAAAACCTCACCCCCTATCTCCCTCTCCTGGGAAAGGAGAGGGAGGACCAGAAAAAGCGAGTTTTTTGACAAAGCTTTGAATCCTATCCCGCATCCAATCCCCGCAAAGCCCTGATTCTTTCCTCAATGGGCGGGTGCGTCATAAACAATTTTGCCAGCCAACTTGTTCCCTCTTTACCCTTTAGGGGAGAAACAATATAAAGATGAGCGGTAGCTTTGTTGGCTCTTCTTAAAGAAACAGGATAAGATGAAATTTTTTCCAAGGCCGAGGCCAGTCCGTCGGGATATCGTGTCATCAAAGCCCCGGTTGCGTCGGCTAAAAATTCTCGTTTCCTGGAAATGGCCAACTGTATCAAAGTCGCGGTGACAGGAGCCAGGATTGCAAGAGCGATGCCGACAAGCGTTAAAATAAGCTGAACCTGCCCCCCTTCTTCCCTTTCCCGTCTTCCGCGGAAGAACTGCGCCCGCAAAAAGAAATCTGAAAGCAAGGCTACAAAGCCGACCAACACAACCACGATGGTGGAGACTAAAATATCCCGATTCCCTATATGAGAAAGCTCATGAGCGATCACGCCCTCAAGCTCGTTCTTATTTAAAATTCTCATCAGTCCCGTTGTGACCGCGATAGCCGCGCGCTCCTGATTCCTGCCCGTGGCAAAAGCGTTCGGCGACTGGTCGTCTATTATGTACACCCGGGGCATTTTAATGCCGGAAGCGATGGAAAGATTTTCCACTAATCTGTAAAGTTCCATATTATCTTCCTTGGTAATCGGCCCTCTCGCTCCAGACATGGCTAAAACAATCTTATCCGAATACCAGTAACTGAAAATATTCATGAACAGACTGAAGATAACGGCAATCATCACAAAGGAAGGGTCGCCGTAAACCTGAGAAAAAACCCAACCAATGCCAATGACCAAAACCAAAAAGAGGGTCATCAGCAACCAAGTTTTGCGGACGTTTTTATCTTGTTGGGTGTAAAGGGTGCTCATTTTTAGAAGTTATAAGGCCTGTCGCCAATCTCATGGAATTTGAACTTATCAAGTTTGTCATCAAGCAAATCTTCCAGTTCCAAAGCCTGCTTTATTCTTGTTTCCAAATCTCTTATATTATCAATCTTCTTGTCGGTGAAAATTATCATTCTCTGGTCCACAAACTCGATATCCGAGGTATGCTTCCCGTCCAGTATCTTGGATAAGACCTCGGGAGTAAATATCTCAAGCGCTTCGATCTCATATCCTCTTTTGGCGGACAAGCTGAAGATTTTGCCGAATTCCGACGGGACAGGCAACTTTTCATTCACCCAAATATCGTAATGATTTGCCTTATTATTCAAATAAATATGCGGGAACGTTCCGTTAAATTTGAAGACAAAAACGGTGTAGAAAAAAGTTTGCCGGTGCTTGCCTGACCCTATTGTAAAATGATAGTTAAAAACTTTAAATTGTCTACCTTCTATTTCTCCTTCTATGACATGATATATTTTTTGATCATGGCCTTGCCGGAACATGATCCCGATTTCCCTTTTGGGATCGTCGGCTGACTTATAATTCCAGCCATTAAGTTCCGCCAAGTTTTTCCAAAAGGCGGTTCTGACTTTCTTATTAACGGATGCAACATACGCGACTGCGCCGAAAACGGGTATCATTCCCGCGTAATTGATCAGATCATTCTTTACTACCCTAAGGAAAAACAAGGAGGTAACGGAAATAACAGAGACGACGATCAGTAGCCAAAAGTACCATTTAACTTTAACAGTATTCCAAGTTTCCCGGGGAATGCTTTCAACCTCCGGTTTTACAAGTTGAAACATTGGTAGCGATTAGAAGCTCACCTTCACTGGTTCGCGGGCTTCGCCTTCTTCGAGTTCGAAGAATTCCATTTTTTGGAAGCTGAACATCCCGGCCACGATGTTGCTCGGGAAGGTGTCGATCCTGATGTTGAGATCCCGCACATTGCCGTTGTAAAATCTTCTGGCCGCCTGGATTTTGTTTTCCGTATCGGCCAACTCATTCTGGAGATTGACGAAACTTTCCACCGCCCGCAATTGAGGATATGCTTCGGCCACCGCAAAGATCGACTTGAGCGCTTCTTTGACCTGATTGTCGGCTGCTTCTTTCTCTTTAACAGAACGCGCGCCCAGCGCCCTTGCTCTAGCTTCGGTCACTTTTTCAAAAGCCTCCCTTTCGTGAGTGGCGTAACCTTTGACTGTTTCCACCAGGTTGGGAATAAGGTCGTATCTTCGTTTGAGTTGGACATCAATGTCCGCCCAGGCCTCCTTGGCTCGAGTGACGAGCCTTATAAAACCGTTATAAATGCCGATAAACCAGATTGCCGCCACGGCCAGAACGCCCAATAAAATGTATAGTAAAATCATAGGTAAGTGTTAATTATAATAATGATAACAACCAATAAAGCAAAACCGCCGCTTTAGTCCTTTTTCCAAAATTTTCTGAGATTCTTTAAAGCTTCCTCCTCTTCCAAGTCCAACAGATAAATATCGGCCAGGTCCTTCCACAGCCCGATTCTTTCTTCAAGATTCATCTGAGGAATTTTTTCTATCAAAAGAGAACGACTCTCTTCGTCTATCTTTAGAGTTCTTACCAAATTCTGCAAACTATTGTCTTTTAAAATATTGCTTTGCATATTTTTGTCTAAGACTTCTTCTCTTGATTAGGCTGGCCAACTTGTCCGCTGCCAAAAACGGAACTCATCAAATCAATCATAAACATCACGAAGCCTTTTCGGTTTTTAGCGTTTTTTTTGTATTCCTTGCCAAACTTATCTTTTTGCCTTACCCAGTCCGGGCTGTCAAAATAACCGGTAGGAATATCGAAGCTGCTCATGAATTCCGTCAGGCACGGCATATTCTCATCCAAGCTTCCGTCGGTTAGACCATCCAGACCCTTTCCGCTTCTTCCCGCCAAAGCCTCCAAAACCTTATTCATGTCACCCTCTCCTCCGGCAAACTCTTTGGAAATTTTTTCCAATTGTTCTTTTGTTTTTTCCTCCGATTTAGCCGCTTTGATAGTGGCTTCTTTAATCCTTTCCCGCCTTATTTTACCTATAAGTTCCATTATACCGCCTTCCGCGTTTTCTATGGATTTTGAAGTTTTGACGATCTCGCCTTGAGCCTTGTTCTCAATAAAAGAAATTTTTTCTTTTTCCCATTCTTCACCTAAAGTGGTTTGAGCCAACTCTTTGCGACTTTCGTAAAATTTCTTTTTTTCTCCCAGAAGAAAATCATTAAACTCTCTTTCGCTCAAGTTGGCTTCACCCACTTTTATCTTACTTCTAAACCACCCCCCAAGCGTAAAACTTTTTATATTGTGTCCTCTTTGAAGCAAAATGAGCGCTTGTTCTTCGGAAGGATTGAACTTTGCATTGACCGGACCAAGATTTTCTTTTAATTTTTCTTTGAAGAAAACATTTGGGTTATTTTGGAACTTTGAAAGCTTCTCCGCGTCCGGAATGTTTTTCCATTCATCTCCCCAGAGTTCGTTTTTAATGGCATCGTGCTGGGACAACTCCCGATATTTTTGATTAAGCCTCCCTTTTATAAAATTCTCTTTGCTCGGGCCCGTTTTCTCAAACTCTTCCTGCCCTTCCTTAATCAGATTCCTGCCGGTCGCTTTGACGAACAACTCCGCCTGCGCGTCGCGAAGCGAATTCAAATATGCCGCCTTGACGCTTCTTTCCGGATCTTTTAGCAAAAATCGCCCTTGCGAATCCTGCTTGTCCAGCGCGGCGGACATTTCTTCGATCTTGCCGTTCAGAAAATTCAGCACCAGGTAAGGACTTTCTGCCCGCATCTTGCCTTTATCCAACTCAGCCCTAATCTCGTTAAGTTCTTCGATCCTCTTGAATTCGTCGTAATCTTCCTTTTCGCACCATGCCGGTCTTCCTTCTTCCAATTCCTGATTCAGACCCTTTTCATAAAAATAAGCCAACTTTCTGGCATCAGATATATTCACCTCTATGCCTTGCTTGATTAGATCGTCCTCTTTTTCTTCGAAATACTTTTTGGCCAGTTTGGTATACGCCTCTTCATTAAAATCCTTGGCAAACCTTGATATCGTTTCTTTTGCAGGATCTCCTATCTTCATTTCTTCTCTGGTCCTCTCCAGGTATTCCTTCCTCTCCTTCTCTGACAATCTCTTTCCGGGCGTAATAACCTCCGTTAAGTTCTTAGCCTCAATCCGGCTTTCCCCGACCTTCTCCGAGTTCGGATTTGTGTTTAAATTATCCTCCTGATTATCCACCCCGCTCATATTACTCCCCATTTTACCCCCGTTTTCCAGCTCTTGCAATCTGGATGCGTCAAAATTGCCATCCGTCATTTTTTCAATGACTTCCTTAATGGTCACGGTCACCGGGTCGTTGTCCAGGGAAGGTTTTATCCACATTGTCCTTCTTACGGAAATTCCCTGACTGAATTTGTCCGTTATTTCTTTCGTCGAGGAGATAAAGAAAAACCCCTTTTCCGGCGCCCATTTAATATAGGTATCATAACCGCAGGCTTTGGCGGCGTCGAAACCGGATGCAACTTTCGCCCCAATATCAACGAGGATCTTTCCGTATCTCTTTGAGTCAAAAAAGAGTCCGGCTTTTTCCAAAGACTCGATGACCTTCAGAGATCTTGCTATGACTTTCTTCTGATGCAGGCTCCAATCGGCAATAGCTTTCTTGCCTTCTCTGTCTTTGCCCAACTTTTTTAATTCTTCCTCAGACAAAGATGTCTTCCACGGATCTTTATATATTTCTTTGCCGTTTTTATCTTTCTCTGGTTTGAAATATTCCAAAAGACCGTCAAAAGAAAGATAATTTCTTAACCCGGGCAAGGTTTTATGAAAATTCTCTTTCAAAAGATTTTTATCTAATGAAGAGACATATTCGGCGTTATCCAGATTGGTAACAAAGCTTACAAGACGATCGAGGTGTTTTTCTCTCTTGAGCAATCCCAAAGAAGTCAAAATTTTGTATGTCAATTCGGCGGCTGAAGTGCCTCTTTTAGCATCGGGTCCGTGATGATCGGCGAAAACAGTCTCGCCATTATCCTCAATCGCGAGCCCCCATCGGTTCCCCGTGTCAATGTTGATCTTTCCTTTTCTGGAGTCCCCCTGACTGACATATTCCACATTCGCCACATCCATTCCTGCCAGCTTCAGCAGGCCCAGGCTGGTCTCGCCATCCAGATCGCTGAAGTTGAGAATGCTGTTTTTCCCATTCTCGCCGTTTCTGCCCATCATATTATGGACGACAAAATCTTTCCAAACCTCTTTGCTTTTCTCTAAAAATTTTTCGTCCCCTTCTTTCTCTGTTGGAGCGTTCAGATCTTCGTAGCTCTTGATCCTGGAAATAGTAATATTAGAAGCAAGCCTTGAAAGCTCTCTTTCACTATCCGCTTTTTCTCTTCCTCCGGGATTTCCGGGGATCCACTGATTGGCGATTTTTATCTTGGTTGTCCCTTTCACCATGCATCTATCTTACCACTTTCCCCGCCAACTGTCCGCAAGCGGCGGAAATATCCTCGCCAAAGCTGACACGGAAGGTGACGGAGACTCCAAGCTTTTTGAGCATATCAAAAAATTGAGTCCGCTTCGTTTGTGGCGAAGGTTTAAAATCCGCCCTGCCCGCCTCGCAAGCCAGATTACTGGCGTTGCGGGCGAGGCCAGTATCATGATATTTTATCAAATTCACATGATACAAACTGTTCTTCATAAGCTTGGCCAACTTTAAAGCATCTTCCTTCGAATCATTCACTCCGTCGATCAGAAGGTATTCGAACATCACTTTACGGTTCGTCTTTTTTATATACTCATCCACCGCTTTCATCAGATCGGCCAGCGGATAAGTTTTGTTTATCGGCATAAGCTTTGACCGCGTCTCATCGTCGGCCGAGTGCAAAGAAATGGCCAGGTTGCATTGCAAATTTTCTCCCGCGAATTTTTCTATTCCCGGAATTATCCCGCAAGTGGAGATGGAAATATGGCGGATTCCCAGGTTGAAACCGTCTTTGTCGTTTAAAATCCTGATTGAAGAAAGAACATTATCGTAATTCAAAAACGGCTCCCCCATTCCCATGAAAACAATATTATCGACATCCGATGTCGATAGATAGCGGGCAAAAAACAAAACCTGATCGACGATTTCTTCCGCCGTCAGATTTCTTTTTAATCCCTGCTTGCCCGTCGCGCAAAAACCGCATTTCATCGCGCAGCCCGCCTGAGAAGAAAGGCAGACGGTGTTCCTCCCCTGCAGATGCTTCATTAAAACAGTTTCGATAAAATTGCCGTCCCCCAGCCTGAAAACCGCCTTTACTGAATCGCCATTTTTTGATTCCAGGACTTTCTCCGCGAACATACCAAAAAGCGGAAATTCTTTTTCCAAAATTCCACGCAGCTCTTTTGGAAGAGCGGTGGCTCCCTCCCAATCGCTTATCAAATCGCAAAAAACCGCCTTCTTGATCTGCTTAAGGCGGTAACTTTTTTCTCCCTTCTCGCTCAAATATTTTTCCAGTTTAATGATGTCCACTTTAAATCTTTATAGGTATTTTCTCTTCTTAATTTTATTGAATCTATGATTATATTATTTTTCTCGTGATGAAAAATAATCCTGAATCGTCCCTTCCGACATCTATAAAAATCGCTATTTTCAAGCTTTTTAATGTTGAGACCTTTCTTTTTTGTTAAGATATCATCAACCAACGAGACCAACAAGATTCTTTCCTTGCCAGAGATTTTTCTAAATAACTTCTCCGGGTCATTCATTTTTAGAATCTATCTTTTTAAGGATTTTAATTAGATCTTTCGCTTTTAATCCTCTCCCTTTATTGTCTCTTAACGCGTCAAAAACGGTTACCTCCGTGTTATACATTTCAAGGTTAATTGGTTTGATTTCCAGACTATCGCCTTTTGGCTTTATCATAATCTGTCTGGCGTTAAACTTTTTCCGCCATGAAACAGGCAGGGTAATCTGCCCTTTGCTTGTTATTTTTTGTATTTTTGTTTGTGTTTCCATATTTCTTACTTTATTACTTTCCTACTAATTGTCAATAGCTATAACAATCCTTTAACCATGTTCATTTTCCCAACTATTCAGATCAACTAAATTTTTAAACACCATTGCCACCGTGATCGGACCAACGCCTCCGGGAACTGGAGTAAATACGGCAGCTTTTTTTGCCACTTCGGGGTCGGCATCCCCGACAAGCCGGCCATCGCATTCGGCAGTAGCGGCATCTATAATAATCGCTCCTTCTTTTATCATATCCGGTTTTATAAGTCCGGGTTTTCCGGCGCCAGAGACGATTATATCCGCCTCGGTTGTAAGTCTCTTTAAATCCCTTGTGTGACTATTTAAGACAGAGACGGTTGAGCCATTATTCATAAACCATAAGGCCGCAGGCCTCCCAACCAAAGAACCACACCCGATTATTGCCACCGTCTTTTCTTTTAAATCATTAATATTAATGCCCCCCTTTTCCAAAATAATTTTTACCGCCCCAACCACCGGCGGCAAAACGGTTGTTTCCCCTGCTATAAATCTTCCCGACAAGGTTGAGGAAAGCGCGTCAATATCTTTTTCCGGCGAAATACGATCAAGAGCCGGTTGAATATTCACGCCTTTTGGCAGCGGCAACTGCAGGATGATTCCATTGACGTTCCCCTTGTTTATTTCGCTTATTTTCTGACAAAGGTCATTTTCTCCTACATCCTCCCCAAGCGCGAAAACTTCCGTCTCAACGCCGATATCTTTCCCGAATCTGAGCTTGCGTTCAACAAAAATATCCGTGGCTTTATTTTGGCCGACTTTAATAATCGCCAGCTTTAAATTGCGCCCGCTGACGCGGACCCTCAGTTCATTTTTTATTTCGTTGGCTATTTGATTGCCGTCAATTATCATAAATCAGAATTTTAAATTTAAAATTTTAAAATAATTTTTTAATTTTAAATATTTAGTTATTCGATATTATTTAAAAATTTAAAATTCGAAATTTAAAATTTTTACTTCGGTCCCAAAAATTCCGTCTCGGCGTCATCCCTATGAGTATGCCTGGAATACCGACGCATCCCCATGAGAATTCCCAAGGAGGTATAAACGGTGAGCATATGAGTGCCTCCATAGCTCAAAAAAGGCAAAGTAGTTCCGGTTATAGGTAAAAGGCCGATATTCATTCCGATATTTACGAAGAAATGAGCTGTCAAGAATATGGCCACCCCGATCCCGTAAAAAGATTCGAAGTTGCTCTGTCCGAGCGCCGCGTTTCTCAAAACCCGCCAGATTACTATGGCATAAAAGAGAAAAATAAACAAAGCTCCGACAAATCCCCACTCTTCCGCGAACGCGGCAAAGATAAAATCGGTCTGATGCTCGGGCAAAAATTCCAAACGACTCTGTGTGCCAAAACCGATTCCTTTGCCGAAAAATTGGCCCGACCCCACAGCGATCATCGACTGCAAAGCATTATAACCCGCTCCTTTTGCGTCCCGCATTGGGTCCAAAAAGGTCATGATTCTTGCCTTCTGATACGGCTTAAAAACAAACAACCAAGCCGATGCCAAAGCCACCGCCAGGATCAAGCAAATAGCGATCAAATGTTTTTTATTGATGCCGGAAACCAGCATCATTCCGAGCAAGATCAGGAAGATTATTATGGCCGAGCCGAAATCAGGCTGGAGAAAAACGAGAAAAGTCGGAATAAAAACATAAAGGCTTGGTAAAATTATATGCCTGACATTGGCGATTTCGATATGCCGCCGGGAGAAATATTTGGCCAGGATCAGTATTATCAAAATCTTCAACGGATCCACAGGCTCGACGGAAAAAAGGCCCAGATCAAACCAGCTTGCCGCCCCTTTAACCGCCTTCCCCATCGCCAACAGAATAACAAGCAAAAAGTTGATGACAAAAAAAAACGATACCAAGATCTCGGACTTTCTCAAAAATCTCCAATCAATAAAGCTGAAACCGAAGAAAACCGCGACGCTGAATCCGATCCAAAAAATTTGTCTGTTGAAATAATAATCCGTGTCGGCTCCGAACGATCGCATGCTTATAAGCCCTGCCGCCAAAAGAGGTATTGTGGCTAAAAACAATATCCAGTCCATTCGCATGTACTTTTGAATCATATCTAGAATTCTGAAACCGACTCGGACATCAGAAATACTTCATCGGAACCGTATTCTTCCTCAAATTCCTCCGGCCAGGTAAAAAATATTTCGGCTGCCTGGCCGCCTTTTATATCCCCAGCTTTAGTGGCGCTGGCAGCTATGGCGTTTCCTTCCGCATCGTAAATTATCGCCACCGCGTTAACTCCGTTGGCCGTTACGAGAGCTTTGTTTTCCGCCAGCCCGGTCAACGAAGGGCTTGGTTCATCTTGATATTCTTTCCGGGTAACAACCAAACTTTGTTTTTCTCCTTTATAGATCTCCCACTTTACTCCCTTTTCAAATTCCAAAAAGGCCTTGGCGGGGATCCTTGTACCCGCGTCTATGCCCGCCTCGAAGACGGCGAATTTCTGTCCCGGATTGATGAAAGTCTTTCCTTCCCTTGAAGCGATCAGGATATTTCTTTCATCGTAAAACTTAAACTGGTAGCTGGCCGACTTTGCGGATAAGAAAAGATTCCTGTTCTCAACCAAAGCAACGGCATCATATTTGTTTCCGCGGACTTTTAGCGGCTTGCTCCAAATCACAACAGGATCTCTGACATCCCCCAAGCATTCCTTGGAACAAGGGCCGCCGCAATCAGTCCCTTTTTCTTGCTGATTTTGTTTGCCATCGGAGCAAGTGGGGGCCGTGAATCTTGACCAAAAGAAAAAAGTCGCCGCCAGGAAGATGACGATAACGAACATCAAATAAGTAAGTTGTCTTTTGGCTGACCAGGAGATCGACATTGGTTATAGTATATAAAATTAAAGGTTCGGTTACAATCACAAAGAAAAAACAGATTACAGAAGTTGAGATTATTGTCTATTTTTTTCTCTGCGGAAATCGGCAACCCCACACTTCCTCGTAGATATGCCCGTATCTTTCCACCAGTCTGCTTTCCAAACCGATGGAAAAAATTTTCTATAAACTTTAAGATGGATTAAAACAAACTAATTCAAAAATGCGGTGTGTGTGACCATGTTCTTTTTCAAAAACTTTTTTTGTTCTTATTTCAAAATGGTCAAAATATTTTTTTATTAAATCAAAAAACCAAATCTCCCACAAATTTGTTCTCTTTGATACAATCTCCTCATCTGATGTAAAATCCAATAAATAAAAAGTACCTCCATTTTTTATCTTTTTAAAATAAAAAGGCAGAACATTAATTATTTGTTCCTTGTCGTTAAAACACAATGAGTAAGAGGAGTAAATTAAATCGTAACGATTATCGGCTTTTATGTACTTAGCAATCTTTTTTACATCAAAATAGTCGGCTTCAACATTGATGATTTTTTTATTATCGTTATTTTTTTTAATTTCCTTATCTATTGCCAAAATTTTTTTACCAATTTTTTTAGAAAGCCACAAAGCATCCTTGCCACTACCACAACCCAATTCGATGGCACTGCTCAACTTTATCTTTATATAGTTAGATAATACAAATTTCTTTAAGGATAATTCTCTTTTGTTACGCATGTTATTCATGTTAGTTAAAAAGAAAACTGGTATATTTATGTAATATACCAGTTTTTTACAACAAAATCAAGAAGACGCATTCTATCACCTAAAATGACACTATAGCCCCATCGGATAAATGAGATAAAAAGATACCGAAATAATATTTATGCTAAATTGCTTTGACAATTATCGGTTTAATAGTCAAAGCAATGAACAAGGAAAGCACCAAACAATATATGGACACCTTAAGAGAAAGGTATCTCAAAGCGGGTAAGAAGGAAAAAGGTCTAATCCTTGATGAATATTGCAGAAATCTCGAACAAGAAAGAAAATATGCCATCAAGAAGTTTAATTACAAGGTCAAGTTGAAGGAAACGAAAAAAAGAGGAAAGAATATTACGACGGACCGGTCAGAACGGCTCTGGCCGTCATGTGGAAGATTTTTGACTATCCTTGCGGCCAAAGAATGGAAACGATCTTAAAGGAAGAGACCGACAGAGTGAGAAGCTGAAAGAATTGATTTGTTCCGACGAAACAGCCGATAAATTGAAGCAAATGACCTCGTCCACCATAGACAAGAAACTGGAGCATGAAAAGGAAGTCATGCGGGAAAGAAGAAAATGCAAGAAAAGCCATAACTTTCCTTTGAAGAGCGAAGTTCCCGCCAAAACAAGCGCCGAACTGGACAGGGAAAATCCGGGAACCGAGCAGATCGATTTTGTCGAACATTGCGGAGCCTCGGCTTCGGGAGAATTAGTAAATTCCCTTTCCGTCACTGGCATATTCTCCGGCTGGTGGGAAGGAGACGCGGTAATGGGCAAAGGTCAAGAAAGAGCCCTTCAGTCCATAGATCAAGCCAGAAACCGCTCTCCCTTCGTTTGGAAAGAAATGCATCCGGACAACGGCGGAAACATAATGAACTATCACATCTACAGATACAGCCTGGACAATAACATAGATTTGTCCAGATCAAGACCGCACAAGAAGAATGACAATTGTTTCGTAGAGCAAAAGAATTCCACCCATGTCAGAAAAGAGGTCGGCTATCTTAGGTACGACACGGAAACCGAAAGACAAATTCTTTCCGATCTTTACCGAAACGAACTGAGATTGTTCAAGAATTTCTTCCAGCCGGTCATCAAGCTTGTGCCCAAAACCAGGATAAAAGGCAAGATAAAGAAGAAATACGACAAAGCTAAGACTCCTTACGGAAGACTTATGGAATCGGACAAAGTTTCGGCGGAAAAAAAGAAAGAATTGAAGACTCTTTACGAATCTTTGAATCCCGCCGAATTGAGACGGAGCATCAGGAAGAAACTTAACCTCTTGCAGAAAACCCATGACAGCAAAAAGCGGCTTGTCGGTCGAATCAAGCCGCCGGATAAAATTAAGAGAAATTTCGGTGTCATGATAAATCATTCAACCGAACCTGTTTCGGTGTCATAGTTAAATCATTTGACACGGAAGACTGTTCATTCACCCAGCAGCCAGCATCAGATGCTGTAATTTTGCCTTCGGTAAGAAAAGCATAAGCGGGACAACCGCCACAACACATTAGATATTTGCATTTCGAACACTTTCCTTCAATGTTCATTCTTAGATTGCGATTGATCTTAAACATTCTAGATTTTTCCCATATGCTTGATAAATGTTCCTTAGTCATGTCACCACAAAACACAGGCAAATAAGGACAGAACAAAACTTGTCCATCTTGCGCTACATAGAACGCATCAATCCCTATTGAACAACCGCTTAAAACCTTACCAGGGTGGTCTTGCATATTTTTCTCTACCTTTAACTTCTCGTTTTGATCAAAATAAATTTGAGAAAAATAATCAGCAGAACCAATGTGTATATTGAATTTTTTTCCTGTTGCATGTGCAATTTTAAAAACATGAAATAGTTCGTCAGAAGAAAGTGGTTCTGTTTTATAGCTATTGCCACTAGGGATAACTCTTCTTAGATAGGCAGATTTTAACCCTAAACTAGAAGCGAGTTTTATGTAATTAGCAATATCGTGTTTATTCTGATGAGTTATGGTCAACCTTGTCATAACATTAATACCTTTTTTCACCATTAACTCAATAGCACAGACGGTTTTTTTGAATGTTCCAATGCCTCTTACTGAATCATGTGTCTTGGCGTTGCCGCCATCTAGACTTACTTGCACACCATCAAAAAAATCTTTGATAATGCTTACGTTTTTATTAGAAACGAGAGTAGCGTTTGTTGTGAGACCAAGTGTTTCTACTTTAGGCCTTAGATAAGACAATACTTTTGGCAATTCCTTAAAAATTAATGGTTCTCCTCCCGCAATATTTACCATCTTAACTTCCATGTCTACAAACTGATCAATAATTGAAAAAATTTGCCCTAAATTGAGAGTGGTTAACTTTTCTGTTCTTTTTTCTCTGCAGTAAGAGCAGTTTAGATTACATTCTCCAGTAATGTCCCATTGACACAATTTTATCATTTTAACCTCCTTTTAAATTGCAGGGGTAAAATTTAAATTTTACCCCTGCATAAATTATTCGCACAGTGGCTTACTTAATTCCCACCAATGCAATCTGAATAACAACAATTGCTACAGATTCCGCAAACAGCCAAAAACTCTAGCTGTTCATCCGTTAAAAACTGGAAGTCTTCACCAATTTTCAAATCATCAACGGTCATAACAAGTAAGTCTTTCTGCTCTCTTTCCATGGTTTTTTATTCCTCCCTCCTCACCTTTTCCCCTTACAATCATTCAAGCTGAAAATCAACACTGATTTTCATTTAAGCGTTACGCGCTGGAATTATCATTCAGAAAACAGGATTTTGTTTGTATTTTGTTGTTAAAGAATCTTTTCTAGTCTTCAGCCTAGCACCCCCCCCATTGAGTTGTCAACTAAAATAATTTTTTTAAAATAATTTTTAAAAGAAAAAACCCACCCGTCATTTCGACGTATGGGTTGACTCTTTTCGGACTTAAGTTCTTTAAACCGGCGGCTAGCTACTTTCCCCCGAAGAGTATCATCGCCGCTACCACGTTTCACTTCTGTGTTCGGAATGGGAACAGGTGGTTCCATGGCGCCAAGCCACCGAATTAAAGAACTCAAATCCAGGTTTGTTTCAAAATTTAAAAAGTTTACAAAATTCCTAACAGGAAAAGACAATTAGTACTCCTCGGCTAAGCGCGTTACCGCGCGTACACCTAGAGCCTATCGAGGTCGTCATCTACAACCTGTCTAAGATTCCTAATCTTGGAGCGGGTTTCTCGCTTAGATGCTTTCAGCGATTATCCCTTCCCGACATAGCTACCCGGCGTTGCCCTTGGCAGGACAGCCGGCACACCAGAGGTCGGTCCACTCTGATCCTCTCGTACAAAGAGCAGAGCTCCTCAAGAATCAAACGCCTGCAGCAGATAGGAGACCAACCTGTCTCACGCATATTATCTTCATTTATTACTAAATGTATGGACTATACCACTATCCCTTAAAAAGGGATAATCGACGTGTTAGCCGTCGCAGACTTTCACTGCAACGACTCTGCCAGTTAAACTGACAAGTCTCTACGGGGTTAATGCACGCAATTTTCGTTTTTTAGAATAATTTAATTCCTGAAAACGATTTATTAATTTTATCAACACTTCAAATTCTTCCTTGCTTTTAATTTTTTCTTTAAAATCAAGTATTTCAATCATAAGAAGTATTTGCTGTTTTTTCATTATGGAATAGGGCTTAACAATTTTGAGAAATTTCTTTATATCTTCGTTTTTACCAATTATGAATTCCATAATTCCATCTTTTCGCTCCCTGGTATAACCAAAGTTCATTAAAGAACACGCTTTCTCAAAATTTTCTTTGCTTTTTGATGATTGAAAGAAAACTACATAAGGAGCAACCTGAAATCCATACTTATAAGTAGAATTCGGTTTAAGCCTCACGTAGATACTTCCATCGCCATCCAAAAATCCAGCAAGATACGCCATTGTTGTTGACGAAATTTTGTTTTGCATACACAACTTCCCTCGGTATTATCCTAACATACGACAGGTTGAAACACAATTGTATTATTAGGAATCCACCGATATGAGTCGATTTTGCATCCCGATATTACTATCGGGAGCCGCCAAATTGACGGTTTGAACCCAGCTCACGTAACCTTTTAATTGGCGAACAGCCAAACCCTTGGGACCTTCTCCAGCCCCAGGATAGGTTGAGCCGACATCGCTGTTTGTTTTTCTGCCGTTACCGGCAGGATCGGACTATATCTTCACCCTGTCAAAATCCAAAGACAGGGGTTGGCGTCTTAGCTTCCACTTTAAAAAATGAAAACTCCGTCATATTAATAATGACAAGTCTCTACAGGGTCATAATTCAATTATACATTTTATCAACACAACAATAGATTTCTGATATTGAATTAGACTTCCCACGGTATTGTCCATGTATATATAATAGCATGGAGTTCACCGTTATAAGCCAATATTTCAATCAAAACACATTCTCCTAATATGCTTTGACCCGGCTGCGCGATTTCTCGCGCCGCACCCCGATATGTTAAGGTGCCGAACAGTGCCGTCGATATGAACTCTTGGGCACTACCAGCCTGTTATCCCCGGAGTAGCTTTTATCCGTTAATCCTCCACCGCGTCTAATGCGCATGGTCGGTTCACTATGCTCTGCTTTCGCATCTGCTCGACCTGTCCGTCTTGCAGTTAAGCCGGCTTTTGCCATTACACTATCGGCACGGTTTCCATCCGCGCCTAGCCGACCTTTGTAGACCCCTCCGTTACTTTTTAGGAGGGAATCGCCCCAATCAAACTACCCGCCAGGCACTGTCTCCCAGCGTTTTTGCCGCTGAGGTTAGATTTTAGATTTTTAAAGAGCGGTATTTCACTGGCGGCTCCATGTCCCCCAAAAGGAACACTTCAAAGCCTCCCGCCTATGCTACGCATTAAAAACCTAAAGCCAATACCAAGTTGTAGTAAAGCTTCCGGGGTCTTTTCGTCTAGCTGCAGGTAACCGGCATCTTCACCGGTATTGTATTTTCACCGGGCTGTTTCCCGAGACAGTCCTCCAGTCGTTACGCTATTCGTGCGCGTCAGAACTTACCTGACAAGGAATTTCGCTACCTTAGGACCGTTATAGTTACGGCCGACATTCACGAGGGCTTAATGCACGGCAGCCTCACCATTACTGATGAGACCAGCGCATTTTGACCTTCTCGCATTGGTCAAGCGTCACCCCCTATACATCCTCTTACGAGTTAGCAGGGAGCTGTGTTTTTGGTAAACAGTCGCCAGAGGAACTTTCGCTGCGCCCCAACGCACCTCACAAAAGTTCGGTGCTTAAAATAAAAAATAAAAATGAAAAATGAAAAATGAAAAATTTATGTGTCGCTTCACGACAATTTAAATCATGAGCAAAGCGAATACAATAATTTTACATTTTGATTTTTTAATTTTTAATTCTTAGCATCTCACCTTAGTGAGATGCGCTAGGGAGACCTTATCCCGAAGTTACGGTCGCTTTTTTGCCTAGTTCCTTGGGAAACACTCACCCGTTCGCCTTAGTCTACTCGACTCACCTACCTGTGTCGGTTTTCGGTACGGACTCCTTATCTTTAACTCTAGAAGCTTTTCTTGGGAGGCTGCTTTGTTGAATTACTCCGCCCGAAAGCGAAGCGTTTTATCTGCGCTTGGAATCTTCCTTGCGGAAACTCGGCGGATTTACCTGCCGAAATTCCTTGCGCCAATAACGCAAATCCAATAATGCGCTCAACATACTAACCTCCGTCACTCCATCGAAAAAATAAGGAGGTAACGGAATATTAACCGTTTGTCCATCGCCTGCGGCTTTCGCCATCGGCTTAGGCCCGACTAACCCTTGGTTGATTAACATTGCCAAGGAAACCTGAGGTTTGCGGCGTTCCGATATTTCATCGGAATTGTGGTTACTTGTGCCAACATTCTTACTTCATAACGCTCCATTCCGGGTCACCCCGTGAACTTCACAGCAGATATGAATACTCTCCTACCGCTCACGCGCAGCGCGAGCAAGTCAATAAAGTTATAAAGTTTAAAGTTTATAAAGTTTTAAAAGAAATTACGTTTCCTTATAAACTTTATGAACTTTATGAACTTTATACTTTATGAACTTGCTTGTGCTACGCACAAGCCCTCACCTTCGGTACTCTGCTTTAGTCCCGATTATTTGCGGCGCGGAATCTCTTAGCGAGTGAGCTGTTACGCACTCTTTGAAGGATGGCTGCTTCTAAGCCAACCTCCTCGCTGTCATCGAAATTCCACTTCCTTAAGTACACTTAGCAGAGATTTAGGGACCTTAGATTGAGATTCGGGCTGTTCCCCTTTTGACCAGTGAAGCTTAGCCCCCACGGTCTGACTGCCCGTCTGATGCCTTCCGGTATTCGGAGTTTGATTGGTCTGCCGAGATTTCTCCCTATGCAGACCATCCAGTGCTCTACCCCCAGAAGGTAAAACGGACGCTAGCCCTAAAGCTATTTCGGAGAGAACCAGCTATTACCAAGTTCGATGAGCTTTTCACTCCATACCACAGATCGTCCGATAGTTTTGCACGGCTAACCGGTGCGGACCTCCTCCCGCGTTTCCGCGAGATTCATCCTGTCCATGGTAAGATCACTTGGTTTCGGGTCTAATTTGCGCTACGACGCCTTTTAAGACTCGCTTTCGCTGCGCCTCCATCGATTTACGACTTAAGCAAGCAGCGCAAATTAACTCGTTGGCTCATTCTTCAATAGGCACACCGTCGCGCTCGCTTCGCTTCGCGCTTAAACTCAAAATTCAAAACGCAAAAGTCAAAACTTTAGTACTCGCCTCGCTCGTGATTTTTATAAATCATCCGCCGTGGCGGATTCCATAGTTTTGAGATTTGACATTTGAGTTTTGAGATTAAGTTCGATTCGCAAAGCGAAACGAACGCTCCGATTCCTTGTAGACATATGGTTTCAGGTTCTATTTCATCGCCCTCACCGGGCTGCTTTTCACCTTTCCCTCGCGGTACTTGTTCACTATCGATCTCAAAGAGTATTTAGCCTTTCCGGTTAGTTCCGGATGATTCACCCGGGCCATTCGTGTCCCGAATTACTCAAGATGACAGCTGAAAGCATGATTTTGTTTTCGCTTACGGGACCATTACCCTCTTTGGTCCGGCTTTCCAGCCGGTTCAGCTAACAAAATCATTTTACTTTCTTGGTAAACCATCGCTGTCTCTTACAACCCCCAACGCACCTCACTAAAGCTCGGCGCTTAAAATCAAAAATAAAAATGAAAAATGAAAAATTTATGTGTCGCTTCGCGACAATTTAAATCATGAGCAAAGCGAATACAATAATTTTACATTTTGATTTTTTAATTTTTAATTCTTAGCATCTCACCTTAGTGAGATGCGCTAGGTTTGGGCTTTTCCCTTTTCGCTCGCCGCTACTAAGGGAATAACATCCCGACGCAAGGTCGGGACGCCGACTGTAACATCGGCGTTGTTCTCTTTTCCACCTGGTACTGAGATGTTTCACTTCCCAGGGTTCGCTTCTCCCGACGTTAGTCGGGAGATATTCCGCTTTTAGCGGAACGGGTTTGTCCCCATTCGGAAATCTTCGGATCAAAGACTGCTCGGCGTCTCCCCGAAGCTTATCGCAGCCATGCCGCGTCCTTCATCGCCTCTTTGAGTCAAGGCATCCACCATACGCCCTTAATTCCTATTAGGAATTTTATAAACTTTTTGCAATCTGGCCGCAACCGGCAGACCCCTGCCCCTGCGCCATTTCGCATTTTTTGAATTCCGACATTAAGTAACCTTTACTTCGGAATTCGTTTTTACCTGCAATCCTTCCTTTTATTCGGAAGGATTATTGATTCTTTCTCTTATTCACTTTTCAAGCTGCATTCTCCCTGAAAATAAAACATCCCGCTGGGGCGGGACTCGTACAACTCAAATCAGGCAAGTCTCATTTCCACCCCTTTTTTGAATGCTTTATTATTATCCTACTCATCAGGATTCTATTATATTCATTTCGCCATTCGAGTCAAGTATCTTCGCGAGACTGGCCGGTGATGGAAATCCAACCAAAAATAAAAAACGCCAGCTCGTTGCCTAAGCTGGGCGTTTTTTAAAAAAATCCTCGCTTTTTTAATGATTTTCCCCGATATCTTTGCGTAACTTCTCAATATATTTGGCGGCTGCGTCGCGTCCGCCCAAGCCGAAAGCCAAACCGCCGGCAATAGCCACCATGGCTATAAAACCCGTGAAAAGGGTCTGAGCGAAAGCTCCGGCAATGCCAAGTTGGAACAAGGCGGCCAGAATGGCGAACGCCCAGATAGACCACTTGGTCAATCCGCCCAAGAACTGAGTCGAAGGAGCTCCCGCCGCTTTGGCGGATCCTACGACTATCTTCTGCATGGCATGCGCTATGAAAGCGGCGACAACCAAAATCAAAGCGGCAATGATGACATTAGGCAGATAGTTCAAAACGACATTCTTCAAGAAATCATTGACATCGCTAAGTCCAAGGATGTCGATTGAAGCGACAAGGAAAACTATAATCAAGAACCACCTTACAAGACCTCCAATAAAGGCTCCAGAATCAAGGGAGAATCCTCCTTTGTGCAACAACTCCTCGACTCCTACGGCCTGGAAAGCCTTGTCGACCTTCAATGAATTTATCACCTTGGCGACAAACTTCCCTATTATGGAAGCCACAAGGAGACCTATAATGAAAATTATTATGGCTACTATCAATTTGGGGGCAAAGATTATTATTCCGTTCCAAAGATCTTCGAAGGACTGAACTAAAACATCGCCCCAGACTTGCGCTGGCATATTTTTTAAATCGATCATCAGACGCGGCAACATATCACGCCTGACAAAAAATTATCTTGTAAAAATCTTAGAGACGGCAAGACTTTCGACCACCTTGCCGCTCCGCTTTTAAAGCTGTCTCCATTATACAACAGATTTAAAAAAGAGGGCAAAGCCCTCCTGTGAATAACTTTTATGGGCCCGCAAACCCTTTTCGGTAACGTGAACTTTGCACCTTACGAACTTATTATCCCCCAAAGGTCATAGATAACCCCGATGATAATACCGGAGAGAATGATTATCTCCAATTTGCGGATGATCTTGATCTTGCTCGAATCTATCTCGGCCACGATATCTTCTTTATCTCCATCTTTCAAGACTTTTACGATCTTGCGCCGCATAAGGACTACGAATATGCCAAGAGCGCCCATGCCCAAAGAGCCGATTATGGAAAGGGTCGAAGCCAGACCGTCAACATCATTGAGATAAAGAAAGACGGGGGGAATGACAACTAAGAGCCAGGCAAAAAACCCTGGGATCTTGTAGTCATACCTGAACATGCTTTTCATATCCATTGCCAGAGCGATGAAAGAGGTAAAAACGGCAAGGAAGCCGATTACCGAACCGATGGCCATGACTTTTACCCCCACGATCGCGCCCAGGCCGGAAAAGGCGTCTTCGGTGCTGGCCGTTCCGGAAACCCCCAAAACTGAAACAATAAAGATTATATATGTGATTGTCGCAAGCAAGAGACTTATGTTTATAGCTTTCTTGAATTTGACGAGCGACGATCTTATAAAAAGATCCCTTGTCGGCGGTATGGCCGAAAATCCGGTCAGAGAAAAAAGCCAGATGCCGTAGGGTAAAAGCCAATTCTTATTCAACAAAGAAAATCCCGGGGAAAGGAAATTATCCGCTTTCATGAAAGGCACTGAAAAAAAGAATAGATATATTATGAAACCGACTATGGGGATGGTCAGAAAAAAATTTATTTCAGCGACTTTGGATAGGCCGAAGAGAGACAAAGCGCCGCCGAGAGCAAAGAAGCCGAGAGTCAGGACTTCAATAGTATGCCCGTTGAATAAGGCGGTAAAGTTGGACAAAAACACGCCACCCATTATTCCATAGACAAGCAAAGAACCGTAATAAGCGCCAAGAGTCGTAAGCAGCGCGAAAAATTTGGCTTTTTTGCCCAGATAGATATCGACATAGCCGACAAAGCGATGAGTCCCTTTGGTATAATAAGATACTTCCCCATACCATTGATGCAGGAAAAAAACTATAAAGAACGCGATAAACAGATGCGATACCCCCCAGAAAAGTCCCGCCTTAGCAAAGGAATAAGGCAACGCGAAAACTCCGGCTCCTATTATAAGCCCGGCGATCATTCCGATTCCTTTTATATACAACCAGGGCATTTGATCGCTTCCACTTTGTCTTTCTTGACCAGTTCAATGACCTTTTCCACCAATTTTTTCGGATCTTTGTCAAAAACTATTCGATTGTTTTCCCTGAACGATTCGGCAAGAATCTTTTTGATCAGTTCGTCAGTCGGCCAGTCCCCTTCCAGAATGCCTATCGGTTTGTTGTCTTCAAAGGCTATGGTGAATTCGTTCAATGTTCCGATCCTGCCGCACCCGACCAGGACCGCGTCGGAAGTTCTGGTCAATTGCAAATTCCTGCCGGAATATCCCGAACCGGTGTACATTATCAGATCCATGTATTCCAAGGGCAACTTGTACGCCTCAACATGTTCTTTTTCCGTTTGCGCGGGAGAGATACCGAGAGAAATCCCTCCTTCTTCTTTGATGCCCATTGCCGCCCAAAGCGGAAATCCCGTAGTGGCCCCCGTGACAAGGATAGCCCCTTGGCGCGCGATCTCTTTTCCTAATTCCTTCCCCTTCTCCAGAGCGTCAATCCCGCAGTGGCCGGTCTCAGCCGCTCCGGAAACGCAGATCTTAATCTTTAAGTGAGGATGACGAATGGCGTTCATAAAAGATAAATTAAATTAAAAAATAAAAATATTTCCGTTACTCGTTACCTAATTATAAAGGAATCTCAAAACTTTCTCCAATTTTCGGAATCACGGCATTTATGCCCATATAATCCCTCAATCGCTGAGAAAAGAACGAACTTGACTTCAGCTCCCCATGAGTGACGAAAACTTTCTTCAGCGTATCGGCAGACTTGCTGGCGAATTGCAAAAGACCGTTCAGGTCGGCATGTGAAGAATAACCCCATATCTTTTCCACCTTGGCTCCGACCGCGACCTTTTCTCCCATGATGGTGACTAGCTTGGCCCCGTCTTGCAACTGCCTTCCCAAAGAGCCAGCCGCTTGGTAGCTTACCAATAGAAGAACGCTGTTTTCCTTGGGCAGATAATGCTTCAAATGATGCAAAATTCTGCCCCCGTTACACATTCCCGCTCCCGCTATGATCACTTTGGGCGAGACCGAATCGGAAATTTTTTTGGAATCTTCCGTTTGCAGTGTTTGAACGAGCCCGGGGAAGTTAAACAGATCATCCCCGGCTAAAACGGAATTTCTTGCTTCATCGTTATAGAGATTCAAATAATTTTTATAGACCGCCGTGGCTTTAATGGAAAGCGGACTGTCCAGATAGATGGGGAGTCTGGGAATCCTGCCGTTTTCAACCAGGTTATTGATCTGATAAAGGATCCTTTGCGTTCTCTCCAGAGAGAAAGCCGGGATCATAAGAACTCCCTTTGTCCGCGCCACATCTTCGATCATTCTTTCCAATTTATTGTCCGCCTCGGAAACATCTTCGTGGAGCCTTTCTCCATAGGTGCTTTCGATCACCATAAGATCCGCGTCGGAGATCTCTTCCGTGGGATTCAGAAGCGGCTCAGGAGAGTTGCCGAGATCGCCGGAAAAAAGAATTTTTTTATGGCCTTTCGAACCTGCCCCCGCTGTCAGCGAGGCAAACTGGTCAGCTTCAAACCCGGAGGATTGGGAAGACATGAGCTTCATCTCGATCATCGCCGAACCAAGGATATGCCCGGCATCCCTAAAAACGATCTCGATGTCGCCCAACGCAAAAGGCTGCCGATAATTCCTTGTCTCCCAAAGAGTCATGGCCTTTTCCACGTCGCTCTCGTCATAAATCGGCCCGGCCTTGCCGTTTCTTTTGGCCTCTTTGCTTAAAACGCCGATACTGTCTATGAGCATCAGTTTGGCAAAATCTTTTGTCGGCGGAGTTGAATAAATTTTCCCATTGAAGCCTTCCCTTATCAATTTTGGAATGCGGCCGATATGATCGAGGTGAGCGTGCGTTACCAGAAGCGCGTCGATCGAGGCGGGTTCATAAGGAAAGTCTTCGTTGTTTTTTTCTTCGGAAACTTTCGTGCCCTGAAAGAGGCCGCAATCAACCAGTAATTTAAAAGATCCTCTTTCGCCTGGAACTTCCACCAAATAATTGGAACCTGTCACCTCCTCGACGCCGCCATAAAAGTGAATTTTTATTTTATTGTTTTCTTCCGTCATATTTTTATTTTTTAAACAAAAACTTCAAACCGACCAATAATCCCCCGACCAAATCCAGGAATAAATCTTGGAGAGTGTCTACCAATCCCGGTTGAAAAATACTTATATGATTATCCTTTGTGACAAGCTTATCGATTACGAACTCGTAAAACTCCCAAAGAACGCCCACCAAAGCCACTCCTCCCAAGGTGAAAACCACTAAAAACAAAGTCGAATTCTTGGGCAGGTCAAGCTTGCCGGAAAAGTAACCCCACCAAATAAAAAAAGCTCCCACTAAAGTCCCTCCCAAAAGATGCATCAAAGCATCCAGCCAGAGCAGCTTCCAGTACAGCGAAGCGTATAAGGAAAAAACATGGAAAGAAATGAACAAAAAAAAGAGGAAGAAAAGAAGCTTTAGAAAACGATCTTTCAAAATTAGAATCATGATTTAAGAATTAAGAATTAAATCAGGAAGGTAAGAACTCCATGATTCATGATTCTTGATTCTTGATTCGAACTAATGGCTACAGGGAGGGGAAACTTTCCCAGCTCATGGCTAGGTGGGCGCCAGATCGTTAGCCATCGGTTCTTATTAAGATCCATCAGCCTAACGAAACTTCAAGCTCCCGAAAAAATTAGCTTAATCTAGAAAGTTTACCCTTGCCCCATAGCTTGATTATATTTTACACCAAAGAGACAAGAGAGCAAAGAGGTTGGACGATATTGTTTGGACGCGGCGGAGCCGCACGAATGATAATTTCAAGTTTTTCTTTGGCGGCAATAAAAATGAATTTTCGGAGCAAATACCAAATGTTTATGAAAAAATTATGAAAAAATCAAAAAAGAAAGGACTCCACGCACGATTGCTCGTGGGGAGCCCGATGTCAGCGAAACTTCGTTCGCCGTTAGTGGAAGGACAGAAGCGCCGGATTGAGCACGCCACCGCTCTCGTTGGCCTTCTCGCCCTCGTTTCCAATCTGGGTCTTGATGTTGTGCCAACGCCGAAGGCGTTCGCCGTGCTTCCAGCACTGCGCCAGCGTCGAGACGGCGCACCCGTACATGAAGCCGGTGATACCATCGAGATCTGCCTCGTGCGAAGTGGCGTCCGCCACATCTTCGAGGTTTTTCCTATTGGCCATCTCGACCTGCATGAGCCGTGCCCACCGTTCCGAGTAGGTGACCACCGCGCCACCGTAACCATCCATATTCGCATCCTTGAACTTCTGCCAGCTGGCCTCGTCGGCGAGCTCGATGGCGGGGGCGTTGGCCAACTTGGCCTCGACCTTCTCCCGGTAGGCGCGGGCCTTCTTCTCGTACTCCGTCTGCCGCTTCTTCCGCTTGCGCTCGTTCTCGGCCTTGATGCAAGCGTCGCTCGCCTTCTCCTCGTCCGTGAGAACGGGATTCGGGTGGGGGCCAACGTTCTTGTCGATGTAGCCGCTGAGCGCTCGCGACCAGTCGCGGTAGATGAGCTCGGAGTTGGAATCTCCACGCACCGTGACAGTCACGCCATTAAACTCGAACTTGACCGCGCGCTCCTTCTTCGCCGAAAGCGAGATGGCCTCGACGATGATCGAGCCAATGCTCGAGCCAGCCATCACATCGTACACGCCGGTCTCCTCTCGCCACAGGTTTTTCATGCTTCTATCCTCCTTTCAAGGTACTGTTTGAATTCATCCAAACACAGTGCTTGGATTTCACCAAATCTTAGCAAACCAGACCATAAAGTCAAAAAGCGACAAGTGCCGCTTCTTGGAGAATCTTATGAAAATTTTTCTTTTCTGCTTCTACAAAATATATCCAACGTGGTGCGCGATGTAGGGATTGAACCTACGGCCTTTCCCGTGTGAAGGGAACGCTCTACCACTGAGCTAATCGCGCAGTCCGTTTACAGCAAATTTATTTTATTTACGACTTTTTCGTGAGGATAATCGAGAATGTCGCGCAAGAACCGGTCGTACATTCCCATTCTATATGTAAAATCTTCCGTGTTGAAGACGGCGTAAACGAGCTCTCTTCCCATCTCCGCTTCTAAATTCCTGAGGACTTTTTCCAGTTTTGTTTCCTTCACTGAATCGCCCACAAGCAAAAGATCGACGCGAGAATTATCCGCGTGCGTGAAAATTCCGGCAAAGACGAGCAGCTTCACCCTCCCCACCGAACAGAGTTCCTTTATCACTTTTTCCTTGTCCACGGGCGCCACATTGAGGAAGAGATTCCTGAGAGCGTGCAAAAAGGGAAATAAATTATTCAAAACCAGACCTTCAACCTTCTTCCTTCTTATTTTAGTCTCGCCACTCTTGAGCTTGATCGTTTCCTCTTCAAAATGTTCAACGGGCTTTATGAATGTTATCGACTTCAAAAGGGAAATCTCCCGCCTGGTCAAAGGCGCAGGGACCTTTGACCGACGAGAGATTTGCTCGTGCGTGAATATATTCTCGGGATTAAGCAGGAACATCCTGATTATCTTCACCCTTGCTCCGGACCCGAGAAGTTTTTCCAAAACGCCGTTGTTCATCGCGAGTAAATTTTATCACTCTTATTTAAGATTAACAACGCCGCCCGCGGCCTCAAGTTTGGCCTTAAGGTCATCGGCAGTTTTCTTGTCCACTCCTTCTTTTACAAGAGCCGGTGTCTTATCAGTCATATCTTTGGCCTCTTTCAAGCCCAAACCGAGGGCTTCCCTAAGGACTTTGATCACCTGGATCTTTTGACCTCCCGCTTCTTTGAGTTCGACGGTAAAGGAAGTTTTCTCTTCCGCGGCTGCGGCCGCGCCTCCGGTTGGGGCCGCGACGGCGACAGCCTGGGCCGACACTCCGAACTTCTCTTCCAGAACTTTTACAAGTTCCGACAACTCTATGACGCTCATGGCTTCGATTTTTTCAATAAAATCTTTGAATTTTTCTGGTATTTCCATAATAATTTTTAATTTCCAATCTTCAATTTTTAAAAATTAAATATTGAGAAATTATTTTAAAATTTATAATTTATAATTTAAAATTACGCTTGCTTCTTTTTCGCTATTTCCGATAAGGCTACGACCAATCCCCTCTTCGGCGAATTTATAACATAAAGCATCTGAGCCAACAAGACTTCCCGCGAAGGAATGCTAGCAAGCGCCACAACCTTATCTGTTCCGATGAACTGGTTTTCGAATATACCCCCCAATATCTTTAAGACTTTATTCTTTTTAATGAAATTATTCAAAACGCTTGCCGAGGAAAGCGGATCTCCTTCGGAGTATACGATCGCCGTCTCGCCTTCAAGATTCGGCATCTCTCCCGCAAAATTCGATCCCTCGAGAGCTTTTTTCATTAAAGTCTTTCTAGTGACAAAATACTTCGAACCAGTCTGCCTCAGCAATCTTCTCAGGTCGCTGACCATTTTGACATTCAGCCCGTGAAAGTTAACGAACATCGCGATGCTCACGTTCTTCAAACCATCTTTGAGATCTTTTATGATCTCGTTTTTTTGTTGTTTGGTAATCATAATTTAAACTTTTAGGAATTAGGTTGTAGGTTGCAGGAAGCTAATTCCTACTTCTTAACTCCTGATTAAAATAAAAAACGGCCTTCTTAAAAGCCGCAGAATTATATAACCCACAAGTCCAGAAAAACACCGGGACTCCGACCTTGCGTCGGGGCTATTTTCGTCTCATCAGGACTTATTTCCTAAAAAAGGGGATGCCTGATTTCTGCGACTATTCAATTGCCAAACAGTATACACCCCTTTAAAAATTTGTCAAAAAGTGTATAATGAAGCAATGAATAAAAAACTATTTAATATCGCTATATTATCGCTATTTTTATCACTTTTTCTTGCGGCTCAGACGCATGCCGCGCCATTAAGATCACCGAAAGGAGACACTCCCGACAATAGTCTTTACCGCAAGGCAAAGTTCATAATCAAAGGCAAAGTGAAACAGATCCGAAACAAAAGGAGCTTCAATGGAGACATGACTTTCACAAGAACCACGATTGCCGTTTCGGAAGAGTTGAAGGGTAAAGCCGGTGGCAAAACTATAATTGTCGAGATTCAAGAAAAGGAAGCCGACGAGGAGGCTGAAAGCGGTGATCCCTCTTTAGCGGACAAAAGGCCCCAATTCGAGAAAGGCGAAGATGTTTTATTGTTCCTAACCAGAAGCTTCTGGAGGAAAAATGTTTATTACCTCGCGGACAGTCACTCCGGCAAATACTCGATCTGCCCGGATGACAGTTTGCAGCGCGAACCTTGTTTTGAAACGCTAGCAGAAGAGGAAGATATAAACGAAGAAGAAGTTCAAAACGAAGAAAAGCACGCGGAGGACGACAATTCTTCGACTCAGTCGGAAGCAGAGAATAATTAATCTTCCAAAAAACCATTTGCTTGGTGATTCCAAAGATCCGCGTAAAGCCCTCCTCTTTCCAACAATTCGCGGTGATTGCCCTCCTCAGCGATCTTGCCGTTGGACACAGGCAGGCCGCCTGGTTAGAATGAGCCCGCTTGCGGCAAAAAAACCTATCACTAACGCCAAAATTAGCCATTTCAGATAGCCACCCTTCGGTTGACTATCATCTCCTATCGTTATGACGCTGGCCAAATCTTCCGTGCCGGTTGCCGCAATTGACTCCGATAGAGAAGAAAATTGATTCATCTTTTCCGTCACGATTTTTCCCAAATCTTTAGAAACCGGGGAGACAGAAATGCCCGGCGATGGAATAGTTGCATCTGTCTTTCGGGAAGGTTCGGCAACTTTTTTAACCGGAGCAATCGAGGAAGATCTATTTATGATCAAGGTCTCCCTTGCAGGCTTGACATTGCTGAAAACAAAAGCCGCCGATCCGTTCGGATACAAAAATTCTACGGCCGCCTCCTCGGCAACTTTTAAGTGCGATACACCGGAAGAAATCATCAACTCCGACTTCGGAGCCGCGAAAGAAGAATTGGGAAATTTGAAGACTTTATTTCCGGACTTTAAAAACCAGCCGGAGATATCTATTGTCAGGGATGATTTGTTTTCCAATTTTACAAACTGTTCATTGGCCTCGATAATTCCCAGCTCATTCGGAGCAACCTTCACCGTCAACCTGTCCGAAACTGAATACTGGCCGGACGATACGTCCAGAGCGACAATATAATTCCCGGGATATTTATAAAAATGCCGGACACTTTTTCCCTCCGCAAAAGAACCGTCTCCGAAATTCCAAAGGTACCTGGCGTTTTCCAAGGGTTCTTTCTTTAATCCTAACGATTTGCCAGAAAAAGTTACATCCGCGCCGACAATGGCTGCCCTGTCTTCCCCCGCGCTGGCGTATATTCGCTCTTCTTCCGGCCATTTCACGGAAGAATCTCCCGAAATAGAACCTTTCAACTGACCTTGCTCTCCCTCCGACGAAGCGCCGGACCCCTGAGAAGACAAAGAGGCTTGGTTTGACGAGTAGTTACTTGCTTTCGGCGTTCCTTCTGCCGTTACCCAAGCGCCGGATGACGTTCTTTGCATTGTCTGCTTGGAAGCGTTGTCTCCCGCCGGCCATCCGCTGCTTGCGTTCAACCTGTCAATCTCGACTCCGTTCTTATCTTTCAAAATCAACACCTCTCCGTTGTTCCCCAAAGCGCCCGTAAAAATGAGATCAGCGGCGACTTCTGGAACAGTCCCGTCATCAGTCCTTTCCAAAAGATAATACCCGTCGGCCGGAATTATCTTATTGAGAGCTCCGGAAAAATTCATATCCGGCGTCCCGTCTTCAGCCGCCAATGTCCAACCAGCCAGATCGACGCTTTCCTGGCCATCATTCCTTAATTCGATCCACTCGTCATTTGCCGAAGTTTCACCTCCCATCCATGCCGCTTCATTGATAAAAACAGCAGCCATCGTAACCGCCGGGAAGATGGCTAAAAATAAAGCCGGGAAACAACAAGAAATTATTTTGTTCTTCATTCAAGCCAATGATAACAAAAACGGTTAAAATAAATATAAAAATAAAATAAAATCCTCCGAAAGAGGATTTTATTTTATAAAAACTTTATCTCCGGGTTTTAGCACCTTTTTCTCTTCTTGTTTTTGGTTTTCTTTTTTTAAAACAGGCTTGCTTTTCAAAATTACCGGCTCGTTTTGTCTTTTAAAATCATCCAGATCTTCTATCGCCTCCTCCTTGCGAATTATTTTTTCTTCTCTTTTTTCTTTCTTTTCCGGCGCTTCCGGCGCGCGAGTGATTTGCTCCCTGAAGGTATCCTTTTTATCATATTCAGCCCCTCTTTCATTTCCAGTATGCCTATCCGATTCGTCTGTTTCCTCTTCCTCCCCCTCCTCATCTTCCAAAACCTCCCCCAAAACTTTTCTCAACTCGTCCAACTTCGGCTCCATTTTTTTCCTCCTATCAAGTTCGCTCAGAGAAATGGTTTGACCAGCCTCGTTCCCTTGCGTCCCGGCATTACTTTTTTGAAATGACGATTTGAGAGTTCTGACACCGCTTGAAACGGGCAGCTTTTGCGGCGGTTGATAAGATTGATTCTGACTTTGCGCTTGCTGGGCCTGTCCGGCGGCGCGATGAACCTTGCAATAGACCGCCCTCTTTCCGTCCGGCTGGAACGGCACATATGTTTTTTTTCCGCAAATTGAACAGGCCGATTCAAAGACTTGCGGCTGATCAGCGGAGTCTCTCGCGCTGGGATGGGGAATAGACTTTCTTATGGCTGTCCGGCCAAATTCCTTTTCCGCCTTGATCTCGGTCGCTATCTGGGCGTGCCACTCGGCGATCCTATCCTCCACTTCCTTTCTTGATGTCGCGAAACTGTCGCGAGAAAATTCGATAATCCTTTCCTCGCAGCTTTCAGCTTTGATCTTGATGGGGGGCAGAGTTTCGGCGGAAAAAGCGCGGGAAGCCATCCCGTCTATCATAAGCTTCAGATATATGTTGCCGAAACCGAGACTGACAATATCTTCGGCGGTAAATTCGGGAGAGAATTCTTTTTCCAAAAGTTCGGCGTCAAAGGCCCCGACCCTGAAAGTTATGAGCGTTCCGACGTTGCCTATGACCGCTTCCTTGACGCTCTCATCCATTTGAGCGACATACTGGTGGGCCAGAACAAGATTCAGCCTGTATTTTCTGGCTTCGGACAAAATGTCCTTGAATGATTCATTGGCGAAGTTTTGGAATTCATCGACATAAAGATAAAAGTCCCTTCTTTCATTCTCCGGAACATCGACGCGGCTCATGGCGGCAAGATAGATTTTTGTGATAAGCATGGCGCCGATCAGTCTGGAGTTCTCCTCTCCGATCCTTCCCTTGGACAGATCCATTAAAAAGATCTTTTTTTGATCCATCAGATCCCTGATATCGAAAGAAGATTTGGGCTGGCCGATGATGTTTCTGATAAGCGGATTGGAGATGAACTGGCCGACTTTGTTTTGAATAGCGGCCCCCGCTTCCGTCATAAACCGGTCCGTGTATTTGGCGAACTCGTCCGTCCAAAAGGCCTTGACGACCGGATCGGAAATATTGGAGACGACTTCGTTTCTATAATTCTTGTCGGACAACATTCGGTTTATGCCAAGAAGGGTCGAGTCCGGGTATTCCAAAAGAGCCAGGATGCAATTATTGAGAATGTATTCCATTCTCGGCGACCAGACATCCGGCCAGATTTTTTTGAACACTCCGAGCAGGCCGTTGGCCACCAAATGCCTCTGCGTCGGGTCGACGTTCTCCATCACATTAAAGGCGATCGGCCAGTTGATATCGTGCGGAGCGAAATAGAGAACATCTTCGATCCGGTTCTCCGGCACGAACTTCAGCATTTTTTCCGCAAACTCCCCGTGCGGATCCACAATACCCACACCCTCTCCATTGAGGATGTCCTGAATGGCCATATTCTCAAGAAGCGTGGTTTTCCCCACCCCGGTTTTGCCGATGACATACATATGCCTGGCCCTGTCCCGCCGCTTGATACCGAACCTCTTCCTTTCATTTCTGAAATTCGTCTCGCCGAAATAAGTGATGTTATTGTTGTTTTCTTCCGCCATAGTTCTTGTACTCATATCATAATACTTTTCAGGTTAAAAACAAAACATGATCTTCCTGAAATATTTATTCTTTGTCAAGGGCGCCTTCAGTGTATCGGTTTGACGGACTCCAGAGCATCCAGGAACCGAGGCCGGCATCATAGACGGCTTGCTTTTGCTTCCTCACCATTTCCGCGTCATATGTCGCGCCTATGCTAAAATCCTGCAACCAAGGTCTAAGCTTGTTCGGATCGGAAGAGACGGCCCGCAATCTCTTAACTCCGTTATCCATGGCATTCTTTATCACCTCGTAAGGTCTGGCCGCCGGATTGGCAAAACCGAGATGACCCGCGGGGTAGTGGGAAGGATAGACCATTGGGGCGAGGTAGTCGAAATAAGAATCCGCTCTTTCCAAAACCTGGCCGATATTGAGATCATCAGCGTTGTTGGCAACCATGCCGAACAAATCTGCCGATATCGGAATCTTAAGATCTATCAATCCCTTTCTTAAATGATAGAAAAAACCCTCAAGCAGATCCGCTTTCGTCAGTTCTTTATTGCAATGGTGGTTCGACAAGTCCTTCATGTTTCCGTCGGAAGGGAACCTTACATAGTCGAAATTAAGTTCGTCAAAACCGATCGCTTCCGCCTCTCTGGCGATCGCTATGGTGTAATCCCAAACCTCCTTTGAACAGGTGTCCAGCCAAGCCATGCCTTTATAATCTTTCCAAACAGCCCCGCTTTTTGTTTTTGCCGCCCATTCCGGCTTTTTTGCCGCCAGATAAGGATCCTGAAAAACGGCGATCCGGCCGATTACATAAATATTCTTCCCATGCAGCTCCTTGATGAATTCCTTGATGTCTTTTATCCTGTTTTCGGATGATCCATAACCCCTCACGACAGAATTATTCATTTCGAAAGCGATCTTGCCGGTATAATCTTTAATATCCAAAACTATCGAGTTTATTTCTGTTTCTTCGGCGACTTTTACCAGCTTGTCCCGCAAATTTTTGGTGGAGCCCACCCAACTGGTCATGTATACGGCTTTGACAGTTTCAGGCGTTTTGACGTGAAGGACCTCTTTTTGGACAACCGGTTTGGAGGATTTTTCGGCCAAATATTCAAAGACTATATGCTGGCCGCTTCGCATATTCGTCCCCAAAAAAAGAAAAAGGCCGATGATCGGAACGGCCACAAAAAAATGTTTCCTTTTTAATTTTCCCTTTCCCTTTTTCCTTGAACTCATTTTCCGTTAGATCTCCTCGAATCTTACTTTGACTTGTTTCTCTTCGGGGATCGAAGCTTCGCCGCTTCCTTTGAAGGCGCCCGCCTCGTCCTCATCCGCGTCTTGCGTTTCCCTTGCGTCCAATTTCTCCCGGGCCACTTCCCTGAAAGCCAAAAAAGAGATCACCAGCCCGAAAGCGATCATAAAGGCGCTTTTGACCGGGGCGGTGAACCCTAGATAATTAAACAAAACTACTAGAAGGCCCAGTGTTCCCACGATCCAATAATTTCTTGTTTTCATTTGAAAATTTATTCTATTTTATATCAAAATAATTTCTTCTTCCAGGGTTATGCCGAATTTTTCTTTCACTCTTTCTTTACAAATCGCCATGAGCTCGCGAACATCGGCGGCTTTTGCGTTTCCCCCGTTCACGATATAGTTGCCGTGGATCGCCGGGATAAAAGCGTTGCCGACCCGCGTCTCCTTGAGGCCGCATTGTTCTATCAGCTTTCCCGCCGCCGCCACGAGCTCTGAACCGTTTTTAACATTTTTAAAAACGCATCCGGCGGAAGGCTCTGTTGGGATCTTCCCCCTGCGCTGAATAAGAGTATTCTTCATCTCTTCCCTGCTTTTCAGCGAATCTCCCGGGCCAAGATCGAGAGTTGCCTCAAGTATGACTTCTTTGTTATCCGGATGCTTGAATCGACTGCCTCTGTATCTGAAAAAGCATTCTTCATTGGAATATTTTTTCAGTTGCCATTCGCCGTTTTCCTCCTTGAGGATCATGACGCTTTCGACGGATTCACTGACTGATTTGCCATACGCTCCGCAATTGCCGTTCACCGCCCCGCCGATCGTCCCCGGGATTCCCACCGCCCACTCGAGTCCGGAAAGATTTCTGTTCACCGACTCGTTCACAAGCTGACTCAGAAGAACGCCAGCCCCGGCTGTCAATTTGCTTCCGTCGAAATTTATTCCGCCGATCTGGACCCGGACCATTACTCCGTTATAACCCTCGTCGCTGATCAAAATGTTGCTGCCTCCGCCCAAAACAAAGAAGGGCAGACTTTTTTCTCTGGCGAAATAGCTGGCCTCCAATATATCTTCTTTTGATCTGGCAACCGCAAAATACCTGGCAGGGCCGCCAATGGCAAAAGTGTTGTGCTTTGATAGATTTTCGTTTTCCAAAATTTGCAGCATCGTTTCTATAATTCTAGCACAAAAATTTTAAAATAAAAAAGCCTCGGAAACTTAATTCCGAGGCTGTGTCATACCAGGCAGGAAGCCTTCTTCTGCTTCCTGTATTTGCTTATTAAAAAAGCCATTGCCTGTTCCTTAATAACAGGCCTGCGATCAAGAAGATCCTCGATAATCGAGATCTCTTGCTCGCTTTCAGGGACAAGGCTCCTTGTAAAATCAAGGATTTCCCTGTCTGAGGCTTTTTTATCCGAAATAAGATTTTTAAAAGCCTCTAAAACATTTTGACAAAACTTACAATTCTTCACTGTCTGACCCTCCAAATAATTTAGAGAATAAAATAAAAGTGCTCTTATTTGAGAATAATATAACGCTTTGCCATAAAAGTCAATGAATTGAAAATGCGGATAGCGAGAATCGAACTCGCGTCCACTGCTTGGGAAGCAGTTATCCTGCCACTAAACGATATCCGCTTTTTATCTGAATAAATTTTTAAATCCCGACCACGCGCGGGAAAAGAATCCCGCTTTCTCCTCCTCGCTGATTTTAACATCTTGGCCGGTTTTATCCAGGATGACCAGCATTTTTTCGCCCGGCTTGGCAACATTGAACCTTCTGCGAATTTCTTCTTCGCGTCCGGAATCGCTTTCCAAAACGGAAATCCGTTCTTCCATTTCATTCTTTCTTATCTCCATTTCGGCCAGCTGACGCTTGATATCTTCATTTTTCGCAAGGCTTCTTTTGCTGGTTCGATAAACTTTGAAAGTCGAAAAAAGGAGCAGGCCAAGAACGACAGCGAGGCCGATAAAAACCCACTTTGAATACAAGATCCTTTTGAATTTCTTCTTTTCTTGAAATTCTCTCATAAATAATGCACAATCAAATCACAATGTTCAACCCCAATAATCAAAGAAAACACAAAATCATTTGGATGGTCATCAGCATCTTGGCCGCTCTGGGCATGATCGTTTCGCTGGCCTTGCCGTTATTTGCCTAGCCCTGCATCATTTTTATAAACACTTCCTGGGGAATATCCACCGTCCCCTTGCCCAATTTCTTCAACTTTTCCTTTCCTCTTTTTTGTTTCTGCCACAACTTCATTTTCCTGGTTCTGTCTCCGCCATACAAATAGCCGGTAACATCTTTCTTGAGGGGGGCGATCGAGCGCGCCGCCAAGATCCTCCCCAGCGACTTCGCCTGAATTTTGATCGTAAACAAAGCCCGAGGTATCAAATCCTTTAATTTTTCGACCGCTTCCTCGGCATCTTTCTGCACCCTTTGCTTGCTGATGATCCGCGAGAAAGCCGGAACGATTTCCTCCGCGATCCAGATATCAAGCCTGACAATGCTCCCTTTCGGCGCCTCTCTCAAACCGGAAATTTTGTAACTCAGAGAGCCGTATCCCGCGGTGGCGCTTTTCAGCGCGTCAAAGAAATTCCTCATCAACTCCCTAAGAGCCATCTGAACATTTATGATCGTTCTTCTCTCGCCGAACTGCTCCATATCGCCGACTTCCGCCTCGTGTTCATAAAGCAGCTGCACCGTCGGACCTATCTTGTCCGGCGGAATTATGACCTGCATATCCACCCAGGGTTCGAAGACTCTTTTTATCTGGCCATCCTCCGGAAAATGAATGGGCGAATAAATTTCCTTTTCCTTTCCGTCCATGGTCTCGACTTTGTAGGTGATAGTCGGAATGGCTACAATAAGTTTAAGGTCGTATTCTCTCTTCAATCTCTCTACGATGATCTCCATGTGAAGCATGCCCAGGAATCCGCAACGAAAACCGCGTCCGAGCGCTCCGCTCGATTCCTCCTCAAAGGATATGGAACTATCCGTCAGCTTAAGGCGCTGCAGCGCCTGCCTGAAATTATCCAGCTCATCCTGCGACTCCGGATATATGCTGGCCCACACCACCGGTTTGGGCTGCATGTATCCGCCAAGAGCCGGCAAGGGATCCTTGACCGAAACGACAGAATCGCCCACCGTTCCCACGGTCGCTTTTTTAATGTTCGTTACTAGATAACCGATCTCTCCGGCTGACAAAGAAGACTTCTGTATCTTTTGGGGAGAAAAAAAGCCCATTTCTGAAACGACAAATCTTTCTCCGGCCACCGACAAAAGCAGCTCGTCACCCTTCTTGATCTCTCCATCCATAACCCTTACGTAAACGATGATCCCCTGGTGCTCCGAATATTCGAAGTCAAAGACCAAAGCTCGCGGCTTGCCGGCATGCTGATAGGTCGGAGCGGGAACCCTCTTCACCACTTCAGCCAGAAGATTCTCCACGCCTAATCCCGTCTTGCCCGACACCTCCAATATCTCTCCCTCCTCGCAACCGATGAATTCCACTATTTCCTTTTTTGTATCTTCCACTCTGGCCGTGGGCAGATCAACTTTATTGACGACCGGAATGATCTTAAGACCGAGCGCCTTGGCCATCTCGACATTGGTTATGGTCTGAGCTTGCACCCCTTGCGTGGCATCCACGAGCAAAACCGCCCCCTCGACAGCCTTAAGAGCCCGGGAAACTTCGTAGTTGAAGTCGATATGACCGGGAGTGTCAATTAAATTTAAAGTGTAAAAATCAAAATTAAAAATTTTAGTATCCGCCTCGGGCGGATTATTTTTTAAATCTAAATCCCTGACGTTACCATTTTGATTTTTGATTTTTGATTTTTGATTTTGAGGATGCCAAAGCATCCGAACGGGCTGCATTTTAATCGTGATCCCCCTTTCTCGTTCCAGCTCCATGCTGTCCAAGATCTGTTCCTTCATCTTCCTTTTTTCGACTGTATTGGTCATTTCCAGCATCCTGTCCGCCAGCGTGCTTTTGCCGTGGTCGATATGGGCGATAATGGAAAAATTCCTTATATTGCTTGCGTTCATTAGCCCAGCTTAGCAAAAAACAAAAGAAATTAAAAGAAAGCTGCCGCGAGGTTTACCCCCGCGGCAAAGTTAAACCTCGCCAGTAAGGCATTCTATCTATCCAAATTTTCCGGTTCCGGGGCAATGACCGGGGTACGCCAGAATTTTTGTTTTACTGCCGTTATGATCTCAAACAGATCTTTGTTTCTAAGGAGAAGCAAAATGATCAGCCAGGCGGTCACTCCCAAGACGGAGGATATCAAGCCTTGGGAAAGGATCCCCAAAAAGGTGTTTATATCGAAGATATCATCCAAAATCCCCAAAGAAAAATAACAGACGACGCCCATTCCCAAAGAAGCTCTCAAAACCTCAAAAAAGCTTTTTTTGACCGACGGCCACACGTCTCCGAACTCCTTTTGAAAGGAAAGGAACAGCAAAACCGTGTTCATGATCGTTCCTAAAGAAAAGGCGAGAGGCAAAGCCAAAACGTCTGTTCCCGCCACATCCCCGACTCGCAAAACGATCTCAAAAAATGAAGAAATGAAATCGTAACTCTTAAAGAGTTTGATGAAGAACGGAACGGAGGCGATTATAAAAACAGCCGAAGCCAGATTGATCCATATCGGCTTCCAGGTTTTGCCGGAAGCGTAAAATGCCCTGACAAACAAAACGATAAGCGACTGGCCGGCGATGGAAAAGGCGAAAACCGCCATCGCCGCGGCAGTCAACCTTGTGTCCTGCCAGCCGAATTGGCCGGACCCGAAAATTATTCGGACGATCTGCGCCCTTAAAACTATAACGGCGGCGGAAACGGGGATAGACCAGAAAATTATTTGCCTGACGGCTATGATCGTTTGCTCTAAAAATTCTTTCTTTTGATTATTCACGAAAAGACGGGCCAAGGTCGGAAAAGCCGCCACGCTATAACTCATTCCTATCACCGCCAATGGGACGGACTGGAGATTAAAAGACAAATTAAAAACGGCTATGCTTCCCGCCGTCAGCAGAGACGCGGTCGCCGTTATGAATATTTGTATCAACTGGCTGATGCCGAGGCCGAGAGTCCGGGGAAAAGAAAGCTTGGCGATCTTCCAGGATTCCCCGAAATTTATTTTTAAGGAAGGCAGCGGAAAGACTTTCAGTTTCAAAAGAGCGGGCACTTGAACGAGAGCGTGCAGGGCGGCGCCGAATACGACGCCCAAGATAATGCCCGACATTCCGAATCGAGGCATCAGAAAAACGATGCCGAAAATGATGCCAAGATTATAAAAGATCGGACTTAACGCGTAGATAATGAACCGGTTATAAGATTGTATGACCGAGGAGATCAGATTCGACAGCCCGAGAAACAAGGGCGATAAAAGTAAAACCCTGGATAACAGATTCAGCTGGGCCTCTTCTTCTGGGGAAAAGCCGGGAGCAACAAATCCGGACAAATGCGGGATAAGAAGGTAGGCCAGAGAGATCAGGAGGATTATCGCTATGAGGTAAAAGGTCAGTGTTTCCCGGAAGAAGCGTTTTGCCTGCTCTTGGGATACTCCCGCTTTTTCAAGGAAAAACGGGATCAGCGCGTTCACCGAAACGACCGACAGAGAAAGAATATAAACAAAATCGGGAACCTTAAAAGCGGCATAGTAAATATCCAATGACTTTCCCGCCCCGAAATTTCCCGCCAATAAACGGTCTCTCAGGATTCCGAATAGCGCCGAGGCGACCGAAGAAAGCGCCAAAATCAAGGCGGCCTTTTGCAGGCCGCCGATCTCCCTGTAGAATAAGTTCCAAACTTTTTTGACCATCCCGATTGATTACAAATTCATTTTCCGAACTTGTTTATCTTTTCTTGAGAGAACCGGTTTCCTTTTCTTTGACGGGCGGCTCGTCTCGTTTTTCCGGCGCGGGAGAAATTTCCGCCAAAGCCGTTTTGCCGCTGGCTAAATTCGCCAAGATCTTCTTTACTTCCTCATTATCCGGATTATTTTTTTCTATGTTCTTAAACTGCTCCATTGCTTTATCCCTCAAACCCTGCCTGTCATAGATAAGACCGAGGAAATATCTCGCGTTGGCGTATTCGGAATTTAGTCCGACCGCTCTTTCGAGAGCCATTCTCGCCTGATCCAAATCCTTGTTTTGATAATTCATCAAGCCGAGCTGAAAGTAAGATCCGGCATCCTGCGAGATCGCGGCCACCTGTCCTACTCTGCTTATCGCTTCTTTAAGATTGCCTTCCTCCGATTCAAGCTGGGCCAACATATATAAGGCCGAGACATAATCGGGCTTTATCCTCAAAGCTCCGTTCAAATAGCCTCTTACTTCTTTCAATTTGCCCGTTTGGGCGACAACTCTGGCCGAGGCGACGTAAGGAGAGGGATCAAGCGGCGACTTAACGCCGGCTTTGGCGTAAGAATCTAAAGCGTACTCGTCGGCCTTCTCGATCTTGAGAGGAACAACCATCTCATAAACCCTTCCCAATTGCATCCAGTTGGCAGTATCTTCCGGATTAAGATTGACGGCTTCTTTGGCGGATGTTATCGCGGAACTCAGGGCATTCTGAAACAATGGTCCCAATTCCTCGCGAGGCATATCTTTGTTCGCGGCCAATTGATTCAAATATATAAGGCTTAATTCCGAAAGGGTCCTGTAGTATTCGTCTTGCTTGTCCTTCTTTATGGCTTTAAGAAGCTCGTTATTTGTCTTTATCGCGTCACCGCTGGAGGCAAAGACCTCCAAGGCTCTTCCGTAATTTATCACCGCCAGCAGTTTCTGGGTATAAAGATAAGCCAGTGTGATCGAGCCGAGCAACATAACCGCGATAAGTCCGGAAACATAAGCTTTGCCGCCCGCGAAAGAAACATCGAATGATCGGATTTTCCCGCTCTTGACAAGAAGACCCAAAAAGAGGCCCGTCATAACGAAGGCCAGAGAAATAATAACCGGCCCGGGCGTATATATGATCATGAATATCCAAAGGTAAACCGAGGACAAGAAAGAAACAAATGTCAGAAAATCAGCCATGTCCATCTCCCTGGCGGAAGGAAGAGATTTCTTCCACTGGGATAAAAGGATGACCAGAAATCCGGCTATGCCGATGAATCCGACAATCCCGAGAGTTCCCGCGAGCGAAGGCACATAACCGACTCCCGAATTAAATCTTGAATTCCAAAAGATGGTGTTGTTTACCACGGCCGGCTTATACTTCATCCAATTGTAAGCAAAAGTGTTGGGGCCGGTTCCCAAAAGTGGCTCTGACTTAAGCGCTTCTTTGGAAACATTCCAAGTTGCCGTCCAAGAAGGCCTCACCTCGGCAAAATTCAGTCCGATCGATGTCCCGATCTTGCCGGCAACGCCTCTGCCAAAAATAAAGAACAAAGCCAGAAAGACGACAACCAACGAAGTCCAGGCAATTTTTTTGCCACCGCCGGACGATTGCCGAAAAATTCCGAACAGAAACAGAAGAAGGGCGAAGGAGCCGAAGATCGTCCAGGCGTGGAAAAAATTTCCGGCGGCCAACGCCAATACCGACATGGCAAGCATTGAGTAAAAGAACGCCTTTATTATTCCGGTTGACTTTCCGGCTATTTCCAGAAAAACGAGTGAGATAAGTCCCGTTAAACCGAAGAAGATCGAGAAGTCGTTCCAGCCGCCGATCAAATTAGCCGTTTTGTTTTGAAAAATATTCAAAGGTATGATCTTCGCGTCCAACAAAACATAGAATAGCTGAAAGGCAAAAGCGCCGATGGCGGATATAAAAAGCGCCATATACAAATTGAATGCTCTCTTTTCGGACTGGAAAAGGAGCGAGGTCATGACCATCGCCAGAAAAGCGAAAGCGGTCATCGAAAAGGTATTTATTTCTGAAAGTTTTCCCACCAATGAAACCGCGGAATTGCCCGAGAACAGCGAGGAAAGGAAAGCCGCGATCACCAGGCCGCCGAACGCGAAAAACAAAGGACTCCTGGCTATCTTGACGCTTCCTTTTTGCAGAAGAAACAATAATAAAAAGAAGACCGAAAGAATAACGCCGCCATAAAATAAAAACACCTTGCTTGAAATAACAGGAGAAACAGCCAAAGGCAAAACGAAAACTGGCAACAAGAAGATCAAAGCATAGAAGACATAAAGGGACACTTTGTCGAACTCCATCTTTTTCTTTTCTTTTTTGCGGGAGACGGTCTCCTCCGGCAATGTGTCCGGTTTTTCTTTTTCCTCTTCGACTTTAACTTCCTCTCTTTTAATATTAATTGTTATGTCTTTTTGCCCTTTGATGATGTCCATGGTTTTATTTGGCTAAGAACTTTTAATTACTATAATTATAATGAGATTCGAACAATATTACAAACATTCCGAAAAAAATTACTCCGCCTCAAAGGCGGAGTAATTTTTTTCGGTTGCGCGTGTCATAAGCCGAATTCTGTGTCCCCCGATATTACGTCGAGGGGTACGATCATTTATCTTGTTCCGCGATTGCCCGCGGAATCACACTCCGACGTAAAGTCGGAGATATAGCGGCACTCTCCGTCCCGCTCAAGAGCGGGACGAGCTCGGCCTTGCGCCCAAGTAAGGATTTTGCCGTTTCACTCCCGATGTCGCCATCGGGACTTATCCCGCAAAGCGGGATATCCCGACGCTTTCGCGGCGGGACGTCTCTGTTCGCACCTCTATCCCGCTAAAGCGGGACGATGGGAATTACCCACTACCGTTTTTCCCCCGCTGAAAGCGGAGGAGGGTGTTCGGACTTTCCTCCCCCGACGCAAGGTCGGGGGCGATCGCTCAACACGCAACCATGAATATTATAATCTGTCAATCAATAGGTTGTCAATTACAACTTTTAGTAATCCATTCCTCCCATTCCTCCGGGCATCTGCGGAGCTGAGGGTTTCTCTTTGGGCAATTCGGCCACGGCGGCTTCCGTCGTAAGCAAAACGGCGGCGGCGGAAGCGGCGTTTTGAAGGGCGGTTCTGGTGACCTTGACCGGATCGATTATTCCCGCTTTCAACATATCCGGAATTATGACATCGGCGTTGGCATCATATCCGATGTTCGAGGAACCGTTCTTGGTTATCTCTTTCTTTATGTCGTTGGCGATGACGGCCCCTTCATGCTTGCCGGCGTTCATTACTATCTGCCTGAGAGGTTCTTCTATCGCCCTGAGCAATATCTCGAATCCAACTTCATACTCTTTGGAAAACTCTTTGGGAATCTTTATCTTGCCATCGGCCAGATCTTTCGCCACAATGGCGTTCGCCTTGATCAAAGCGGTTCCTCCTCCGGCCACGATTCCCTCTTCCACGGCTGCTTTGGTCGCCTCCACGGCATCCTCGATCTTCATTTTCACATACTTCATTTCCGTCTCCGTGGCCGCGCCGACTTTTATGACAGCCACCCCTCCGACGAGTTTGGCCAACCTTTCCTGCAACTTTTCCTTGTCAAAATCGGAATCGCTGGCCGCTATTTCCTTCTTGATCTGCGAGATCCTTTCGTCTATGTCTTTCTTTTTACCCTTGCCTCCCACGATGGTGGTGTTGTCTTTGGTGGCTATGACTTTTCTGGCTTTGCCCAGAGAATCAATGTCGGCGCTGGCCAGCTTCAGACCAACTTCTTCGGAAATCACCTTCCCGCCGGTCAAAATGGCGAGGTCGTTAAGCATCTCTTTCTTTCTGTCTCCGTATCCCGGAGCCTTGATCGCCAGGGTGTTGAAAGTCCCCCTAAGTTTGTTTACGACAAGAGTCGTTAGGGCTTCCCCTTCGACATCATCAGCCACTATGACCAGCTCTTTTTTGCCGGTCTGGGCAATTTTTTCCAGCAAAGGAAGAATCTCCTGGATTGATGAGATCTTTTTATCTGTTATAAGAATTTGCGCGTCTTCATACACCGCTTCCATTCTTTCGGCATTCGTTATCATATAAGGAGAAACATAACCCTTGTCGAACTGCATGCCTTCCACGAACTCGCTTTCCACATTGAAGGATTGCGACTCTTCCACCGTAACCACTCCGTCCTTGCCGACTTTATCTATGGCGCGAGCGATCATTTTGCCGAACTCGGACGATTCGGCGGAAACAGTGGCGACTTGTTCCACCTCTTCATTGTTCTTTATCGGTTTTGCGATCTTCTTGAGAGCCTCCACAACCGATCCGGTAGCGGCTTCGATGCCGCGTCTTATGCCTAGCGGATTCACGCCAAGAGTCGTAACTCTCATCCCCTCCTTGACGATGGCTTGCGTCAGCACTACGGCTGTCGTTGTTCCGTCTCCGGCTCCGTCGTTGGTTTTATTGGCCACTTCCTTTACGATCTCGGCGCCCATGTTCTCGACCTTATCTTCCATTTCGATCTCTTTGGCGATGCTTACTCCGTCGTTTGTGATGGTGGGCGCTCCATAACCCTTGTCCAAAACGACATTACGTCCCTTCGGACCGAGCGTGATCTTGACCGCGTCGGCCACCGCGTCAATTCCCGCCTTAAGCGATTCTTTCGCTTTTTCCCTGAATACGATTTGTTTTGCCATAAATTTAGGTTGTAGCTTGTAGGTTGTAGCTTGTAGGTTCTTAGAACTTTTTATTTCCTAAGAAGCTAAAAAGCTAATTCCTAAAAAGCTAATCTATTACCGCAAGTATATTATCTTCGTTTATAATAAAGTACTTTTTGTCGCCGACCTTGATCTCGTCCGGACTGTACTTTGAGAAAACCACCTTTTGCCCTTTTTTGACGGACATCGGGATAATCTTTCCGTCTTTGTCTTTTTTACCGGGTCCCACTTCGATTATTTTCCCTTGATCGGGTTTCTCTTTGTCGACCGTCTCGGGGATAAATATCCCGGATTTGGTTTTAGAACCCCTCTCGTCGTCAGAAAGCGGCTCTATCAAAACATTGTTGTGCAATGGCTTTATGTCCTTCATAGAGTTTAAATAATTAAGCTTATAATTAATAATTAAGTACCGCTTATTATAGGAAAAAGTCCGCGTTATTGTCAATAACCCTCATTTTTAAAACAAAATACTGGATCGAAAATAAAGCAGTCTGACAATTTGGTTTTGCATTTTTTGTCAGACTGTTGAAAACAAGGAGAACCAATATTAGTACGGATCGGCAGATTTGCACCGTTTGCGTTGACGAGCGAGAAACTCCCGTCCCTTTCCAACATCTGTATTGATTGGGACATCGCGTTCGCACAACGGACAAGATCCCTCGTCCCACACATCAGGTGACCTGGCGTCTATGAGCGAAACTAACTTCAGAACGCTTAAATCGCGCGCTGTGATTCCGCCGCGATTGCAAAGAACGCCAAGACCGACGATATTGCCCCCGACAGATGATGCGGCATCTATCACTTTTCTGGCCGAGCCACCTGTGTTGAGAATATCTTCCACCACGAGAACGTTCTTCCCCGCAATAAGCTTGTCGTAGCCGCGTTTGATGACGAACGCGTTTTCATACTTAGGCGGCAAAGGCCCGTAGCTGGATGAAACCAGTTCCGTCCCTTCTTTCTCAGCGTAGACCCCTAACACCTCGCGGCCGTTCATCTCGGTGAGATGGTAGGCCAACCACTGTGAAAGAATCACGCCACCGATAGCCGGAGCGATAACGACTTGTATATTGTCGCCAGCGAACCGTTCGGCGAGGGCGTGGCAAAGACGGGATGTCTCCGCGGTATGCGGATAGACCGCATCTTTGTTGATATAAGTCGAACCGTGTTTGCCGGACGTGTAGACGACGTGGCTGTCGAAAATGATCGCGCCGACCTTATTGAGCGCATGTACAACTTCCCCTTCATTCATGTCTTCTCTCCATAATACCGGTTTATGAAATAAAATACTTGTTTTTTACCTCCTTTCTTATTTTATTTTTTAAAATTCCTCCAAAAAGAGGTTAGCACGCCGGTCTTTTTTGTTCAACGGAAAATGGCTTTTGACGAAATTCGCCGAGACGGTTCGGAAACGGCCGGATTCAATGCCCACGGCGAAGTCCCAAGTATTCTCCCATCGTAAGATGAGCCTGAAATGATCTTAGCATTTTTTGATGACGGCGAATAATTTTTTCTTTTCTTCTGCCATAATTTCGGCGAATT
>QZIU01000018.1 GCA_003599625.1 Candidatus Parcubacteria bacterium | reverse complement strand
GGTCAGATCGATGAGGGAATGACGCAATATACTATTTATAGAGATGCAGATCTGGACGGTTATGGAGCTGGCGCGTCTCAAATAAGCTGTAGTTTGCCTGGTCCGGGTTATTCTTCTTCAAATACTGATTGTGATGATACAGATGACGCAGTTTATCCGGGAGCGACGGAAGATTGTTTTGACGGTATAGATAATAACTGTGACGATATATTTGACATGAATGACCCGAGCTGTACTTATTGCGGCGACGGTACAGTTCAGAGGCCAAATTCTTCAGGTGTCAATGAAGTGTGCGATTATCCTGTTTCATCCTGTAGTGCCGATTGCACGGCTATTAACTGGACTTTGCTTTCACTGAAATCATACTGGGGATTTAATTCAGGCAATGCCAATGACAGCTGGGGCCCAACCTATGACAACGGTATTCTTGAAGGCGACGCCAGCATAGTAACCGGAGGCAGGAATTCCGCTTACGCCTTAAGTTTAGATGGTTTAGGTGATGATATGGCTTTGCCTTTACAATATGTAACAGATTTATTAGCGCCCCAATTTACCTTAAATTTATGGGTCAGGCCCAGTATAGCTTTAGACAGGCCGACTTTTGGCTTTAAAGATTCATCACAATGGAATTATGCTAATCCATTCAGTAGTTATGATTCGGGCTTAAATTTTGCAAACGGTAGTAATTATCAAAGATTACAACCAGGATTGACAGAGTCTAGTTCAAGTTCCTGGACTATGTATACAATTGTTGATGATGGCACTTATTACAGGTTTTATTTAAACGGCACAGAAGTAATAGATCATACTTTCGAAGACGGTTATCCTGATTTAATTGAATATAATCCATCTCACGCTAACACCAGGCAATTTGTTTTTGGTCAGTCAGGTTTTAGTAATTTGCTTGCACAATGGTATAACGGCAGATATGACGAAATAAGATTATTTAACCGGGGATTAACAGCCCAGGAAATTAGAATGTTATATCAATCCTATTAAAAGATTAAACTGAATTGTTATATGTTTAAAAAAAGATTAATATTTATTACCACCGTTGTAATTGTTTTGGCCGCCCTTTCTTTGATGTTCGCTGTTTTTTATACGGAAGTTTTTAAGATGAGAATTTTAAACCAACGCCCAGAAGAGCAAAAAGCCTCCGCGGACATGGATTCTGACGATGACGCATTGTCAGACCTTGAAGAAAACAGCCTGGGCACGAACAAAAATTCCGCTGATACTGACGGCGATGGCTTAGGCGATGCCAATGAAGTCAGGATTTACAACACTGACCCGAAAAATGCCGATCCGGACAACGATAAACTGACCGATTATTATGAAATTATAATTTACGAAACCGACCCTTTTAATCCTGATTCGGACAGTGACGGAATTTCCGATTATGACGAGGCGTTAGAAAAATTAAGGCAGAAGAAGTAACCCAATAAATTATTGATAATGAAAAAATATTTAATTCTGACAATTGTTTGCGTTTCTTTTTTGCTCGGCGTATCGGTAAAGGCCGCTGATTATGTATTGGAAATGTGGACTTATATTCCTTACAGCACCTGGGGAGCTTATTCTTATATTACGGTATGCAGCGCGCCGACGGAAACCATGCCTTGTGTTTTAATATCCCAGTCAGAACCGGTTTACACGGTAAATCAGTGGGTAAAACACCAGATCAAATTTTCGACTTTTGATGATTTTATCAGCTATGAGGCGGTATTAGCCGACGCTTCGCCCGGAGATGTAATGTATGTTGACAATGTTTTTTTCGGTCAGATAACCCTGAATTGCTGCGGCAATAAAATTTTGGAAAACGGCGAGGATTGCGATGACGGCAATTCATCAGCCGGCGATTATTGTTCCAATATCTGTTTAAACGAAGGCAGCAGGAATTTTTTCCCCGGCCAGTCAAGCTGCGGCAACGGCTTTAAGGAATTGGGCGAAGAATGCGATTTTGGCGCTGAACCCAACGCAGATGAAAGCGACGGCTGCACTGATTGGTGCACTTTTTCAGGCAGTGTCCCGGGAAAATCCCTTTGCGGCGACGGCATTGTCGGCCTGGGCGAAGAATGCGACAGCTTTGGCTTTACTGACCCTGGTTGCTCGGCACCAAGCACTGATGCGCCGGACCTCTGCCGGGACCAGGTGGAAGTTGAATGTCTGAGCCCGTTTGCCGATGACGGAACGCCGTATTACGGCCAGAGTTGTTTTTGGGATGATATAGCCGATGAATGCTATAAACGCCCGTGTCTTGACGCCACTTTAACCGCTTTTGGCAATATGAGTTACGACCAGCCGGTTTGCGGCAACGGCATCAGAGAATTCGGAGAAGATTGCGATGACGGCAATGCGGCTTCAGGCGACGGCTGCAGCGGAACAGATGACGACCCGGACACTCACAGCTGTTCGCTTCTTTTACCCGGCAGCTGCGTTGATAATCCTTTCTGCCTTTATGATACAGCCACAAATATCTGTTTAAATCGGGGCTGCTTAAATGAAGGTTCTTATTATGAATACAGGGACCCTTCGGATGCCGGCCAATACCAGCTGGTTTTAACAGATGACGGGCTTGACTGGGGGATTACGGAAGAAAAAAGATACACCGAAATCGAAGCGACCGCCGGGGATTTTTACGGGTTTTCATCAAAAACCGGCGAGGGAAAATTGACCGTAATTAAGACCACCCCCGGTTTTCAGGTAATTACATATCAACCGGAAGACGGCGCAGCCACGGTATGTTTAGACCAGCCGCTGGAAATTTCAACCAGCCAGAAAATCAGGGAAACCAGACCGGGTTCTAACGTGCCTGATCTGTCCAATATTTACGACAGTTTTCCGGAAAACGTAAATATAGTCAGTAACCATTCAGCTGATGTGGGCAGAAATCTTTCTACGGCGGGACTTTCGGAAATCAACAGCAACTTTTCCTATATCGGTGACAAAAAAACAGTGAGATTTACTCCTCCGCTGCACGGCTTTTGCAGCGATAACGGCGAAATCTGCTACGGCAATTCCGACTGCACATCTTTAAATTGCGAAAACATCATTTACAACTGGTGGCGTCCTAATACGACTTACACCGTGACTTTAAATCAGCCGCCGCAGTATGTCGTATCAGCTGACGGCCTGAATTTGGATTGCTCAAACGACATCTGGCCGGCAGGATATTGTGAATGGAGTTTTACCACCACCGATTACCCCTGTTATTATCCTTTGGTCACGGAGACCGCGCCGAATGACGGCGAAATGATGTGCAGAAACGGCCAGATATCAGCTGTCTTTAACCAACACCTGGACGACGGAACAGTTATGTCGCGAGAAGACGAGGCCAACAAGCATAAATACACCAATGTGGTTTTAAATGAATGCCAGGGCGCTTGTCCCGCTGCAGCCGATTATTTAAACAATATTATCGGCGACCAGATCTGCGTCGGAGGCGTAAATGATAGTCTTCCCTGCGATGAAAACAACGACTGCCCGGGCGGTTCCTGCAGAACCGGAATTGAATATTATTCCCTGGGCCAGACAAGCAAACTAAGAATTAAAAATTTCAATTACGGCACCTGCAGCCAGGACAGCCCTGTGTCAGGACAACTTTGTCTGACCAATGCGGACTGCCAGACCGGTTCCTGCGATAATGCGGGATTTACGACTTATTTAAAACCAGGAACAACTTACAGAATGTTTTTGGCCGGCGGACCTTTCGGCATCAAAAACGAGCATAATGCTCCGATAGGAGCCAGCACCTGCAACGGCGGAGTTAATGACGGAAATTTCTGTTCAACTGACGATGATTGCGACGGCTTTACCTGTGAAACGCAGGATGGCTACAGCTGGACTTTTTCAACCACCGATGACTTTTGCGACTGCAATTATCTGGAAGTTGAAATTACCAGAAACGGCGATGAGCCGCAGGTTTCCCAAAGCGACTTTTTTACCTGCACGGGCGTCGGCTGTGAAGACGATGCTGACCCGGTATTTGAAGGCAACCAGCATATTTATCAGGCCCAGTGCTATGACGTTTCGGCCGTCGACGAGGAACCGACAGAAGTTGCCGCCTTGTACACCTGGAATGAAATTGATAATGATAATATCTTCGATATTACCATTGACGGGGGTAATACCACGGAAGTCTTTCCTTTTGCCAAAAACGGCACGTCTCAGCTTGAGGCGATTGCCAATTACATCGTTGGTTCAGAAACATCAACTGCCCGCAGAAAAGTAACTATTACCAATTTTATCTGCAGCAACCCCTGGCCTTCCTTTGATTCCTTTCCTTTCAGTGATTCCGACAGCGTGGGTGAACCGGGATACTGCGATATCGACGGCACTGCCTGCAATGATTTTCATTTTGATCTTTTTTACTGCCGTGATTCCGGCAGAACCGGATTTTCCGACGATTTGCCCGCCATATCTTTGGACCCGACAGTTGTCGGCCGGCAGGGAGAAAAGCTTAAGGAATTCCTGTTTTTCAATCAGGAACAGCAGGCCGACTTAGTGGTTGACAGCAAATCAGGACTTGAGGCCGATGCCTTGTGCAGCACAGCTTTTGCCTTAACTGACGGCAAAGTCGTCTGTACTGACGATGATGATGCGCGAGAATTTGAATTTAGTTTCGATTTTCCTTACCCGGGCAATTACCAGCTGGATTTAACTTCCCTGAACCACAATAATGACACGGTTCAGGATCTATCGGCTTTTAATATCAGCCATAACGTCAACATCTACCTTAATACAAACTGGATAGGCCAGATTTCACCGGCCGCGTCCGGCACCACGACTTCGTCTTTGGTTTTTGAAGTCGTTACAGCCGGCGCGCAGACCATTTCGCTTGACTGGACCAATGACTGGCTTCAGCCGCCGCAGTATGATTCCAATTTCACGGTGGCGGAAATTAAAATCAGCTTTGGCCAATATACATCTGATGACGCTGTCGGTATCAGGGTAATGCAAAATCCCCATAATCTGAACCCTTATACCTGGTATATTTCAGGCACTTGTCCGAACAATGATATTTGTTTTGATGAAAGCGATTATCCTCTGGTGTCAAACCAGGGACTGGAAGGATTTTGGAAATTTGACGAACATTTCGATCTGTCTGATGCGCAGGATCAGGTTACAGCCCTGGATTCTTCCGGTAACAGCCGTAACGGCACTTTGTCTGACGAATCCTTAAGGACAGAAGACGGCTACATCAAGTCAGCGGTTAATTTTGGCGGTTCACAAAACGTCGCTGTCATCCATGCCAACGACTTAAATCCGGCAGAAGAAATGACTTTAACCGGCTGGCTAAATCCGTTAGATGATCTTGATTCGGATGATTTGTTGATTCAAAAACCCGGAGCTTACCAGCTGGCGCTTGACGGCAAAGATCTGACTTTACAGCTGGCAGGTGCTTCAGCCGCGGTTCAGACAGGCAATGACGCGGTACTGACCCAATGGGGTCATTTTGCCGCCACCTTTAAACGCGGTGAAGTAAAAATTTATTACAACGGCCAGGAAAAGGCAAAAGATTATACCGATATTACGACAATCAGCTATTCTGTGAGCGATTTGCTTTTTGGCGCCGGTTTTGAAGGGCGTCTTGATGAAATAAAAATTTACAGCCGTGCCTTGACCGCCCAGGAAGTCGCCGCTTTATACGGGGCCTGTCCCTGCCAATTCAATGTTCCTAACCGCGGCACTGCCAGAACCAGTGTCGACAATTACCAGGCTGTGCAGGACGGCCGGACAACCTATGTCGGCGCGACAAACGTAGACGGGCAGATTTTCGGCAATATCTATTTGATTTCATATAACCAGGGCGCTGATGAAAAAACAGTGGAAGTTTATAACCGGCTGGTTGAAAACTGGAATTTTAACAATAATATCGTCAGCGCCAATGAGTGTTCAAGCATAGGCAAGCCCTGCAGTTCCGATCTGGACTGCCGGCTGGAAGAAAATCCTTTAAGTCAGGATGAAAGTTTAACCGCTTACCTTCCGTTTTCGGAAAATTCCGGCTTGCGAACCGCTGATTTTTCCGGCAACAATTTAAACAGCGATCTTAACGGAGCCGCCTGGACAGTAGGCAGAATCGGCTACGGACTTGATTTTGATTTGGTCGATTATGTGGCTGTTGCCGATTCGGAACTTCTGGATCTGCCAAGCGGCGCTGTCAGCTTGTGGTTTGACCCCGAAGTTACAAATTCGTCAAATCTTATCAGTAAAGGCAATTCCTATTATATAGAATTAAATCCGCTGGGGCAGGTTTCCTGCGGCCTTAACGGCAGTACTGTTCAGACGGCTGGTATGCCGATTAATTCCGGCTACAATTTCGTTGCCTGCGCCTGGGACGGAACGCAGTTAAAGATCATGCTAAATGAAAACATTTCTGATGCAGCGGCCATATTTGCTTCCCCCAATCCAAACGTGTCGAATCTTAATATCGGCACCGGCTTTTCCGGTTCTATTGACGAAGTAATGATTTTTGACAGGATGCTTTCAGACGAAGAGCTGCAGAATATGTATTTTGCCGCCGGAGGAGGAGTCTGTCTGGCCAAAAAGGATAAAATCGCCCGTGACGCCAAGCGTGTCGGTGATATGTCGGAAATCGATCTTTATTCAAAGCAGTATGAAAAGTTATTCAACCTGTTTCCCGATCTTAATGGCGGAACCTATGTCAGAAAAAATACCGTCAGTGTCTGGCCGTCATGGGATGAGGTGCTAAAACCGCAGTTTTCCGCGCTTAAGCCGTATTCTTTAATTGGTTCAGGAATGCCCAAAGATCCTTTAAACAAAGTATCCGGTTGTTCCGAACCGTTTGATTCCCAGACCTGCTGGGATGAAAAAAACAAGCTTTTTGCTTGTCCGATTGATTCTTATATATATGCTTATTATTCTGATCTCAATAAATATTATATTTCGGCTTCACTGGAATATCTTGAATACGACTGGTCAGGCATAACTTCCGGAACTTCGGATATCATATTAAAAGACATATGTTTTAATGTTTCAGGAACAAGCGTAAACGACCTTGACGGCGATGGCATAATTGATTCGGATGACAATTGTCCGCCTTCAATGTGCCTGGTGCCGTCCCAGTGTTATAACCCTGACCAGGGAGCGGATCTGGACCAAGACGGCATCGGCGATATTTGCGATTCATGCGTTGACGGTAATGACCTTGATGCCGACGGCATTTGCGAAGACACTGATAATTGCCCGACCGTTTACAATCCCGTCCAGAACGATTCAGACAGCGACCTCTTGGGTGATGCTTGCGATTTTGACTGCCACTCTGACAGCGACGGCGACACTGTCTGCGATGAAAACGACAATTGTCCCACGGTCCGCAATTTAAACCAGCTTAATTCGGATGCCGCTTCGGATTTATATTTCAGCCATGTCTGGCCCAATGGTCAGCCGTTTGGCGATTCTTGCGACCCCTGCACCGACTCCGACGCTGATTCGCGCTGGGATGTCCAGTCGCCGGTTAACACCTGCCAGAAGGACAATTGTTCCCCTCAGACCGCGGGCATAATCTGCACCGGTCCCGATCCCAACGACCCGGCTGACAGACTGTGTCCGACAAACCACCCCTGCTGCAATCCTTATCAGGAGGATTATGACAATGACCTGGCGGGCTACATTTGCGATTTCTGCGTCGATGTCGACGGGGACGGTTACGGCGACGAGCGAAGTTACCCCGGACACAACAGCGCCTGCCCGGCTGCCGGCGTATCAGACCAGGACAACTGCCCGGTAAATTACAATCCGGCTCAGACCGACTGCGACGGCGACGGCCTGGGCGATGCCTGCAGTTCCCTTGGCGAAAATTCGGACGCTGCAAGGGAAGAAAACTTTCAGCCGGGTGTCTGCGTCAGTTTTCCGATGCAGTACTCGGAAGCCAATTCCGACCTTATTTTCTGGCTGCGGCTTGATGACCCGTCTTTTCTATTTACAACTGCCAAGGATTCGTCAGGAAACAATCGCGATGGCATTTTCTGCGACGATACTGGCTGTTTATAAGAAATATTTTTGTGAAAAATTTTTACCGGAGTAAAATTATAGTTTTTGTATTACCCTTGTCTTTTTTGATTTTTTTATTACCCCTTCTGCATAAGAATATTTTTCAAAAATTGACCAAATTTTTCAGTTTTGACGCTGCTTCAGCTCAGGTAATTCCCAGTCTGTCTTCTTTTTCCTGGACCGATGGCAGAGTCGGTTCTCACGCCTTGGTTTTTGACTCGTCACGGGAAAATTATCTGCAAATAGAAAATACGGCAAGTCTGGATTTTAGCGTTGCTGATTTTTCCGTTTCTTTATGGTTTAAAACGTCAACGCCGCCGTTGTCAGGAACCGCACCGTTAATTACTAAAAACTCCTGGCGCGTGAATATGAATTCTTCCGGCCAGATACAGTTTCTGGCCGGAACCGACTGCAATCCCGGATCAACGGCCGGATACGCTGACGGTCTTTGGCACCAGCTGGCTGTTGTCAGAAACCACGCCACCAGCCGTTGTCTGCTTTATATTGACGGCGGGTTTGTTGATGATGCTGCTTTTACAACGCAGATAAGTTCCAACCAAAATAATATCACTGTCGGCGGCTCCACGGTCCCGGACACGTATTTTAACGGCGCTTTGGATGACATCCGTCTTTATTCCAAATCTTTAACAGCTGCTGACATTTCATTTATTTATATTAATTCCAGTTTATGGCAATACTGCCAGAGCGGTGACTACTGCGGATCGGGTAAATATTGCGACGGTTCCGGAATTTACGCTCAATCCGATTTATGCGACGCCTGCACTGACGCTGATGCAGACGGCATCTGTACTGACGCTGATGTTTCAGCCGATAACCCCTGCTCCAGCGGGCAGACAGAGTTTTGCGATGATAATTGTCCGGAAATTTATAATCCCGGTCAGGAAGACAGCAATTCAGACGGAGTCGGCGATGCCTGTGATTTTTGTCCCGGTGACAGCACGGGCGATCCGGACGGCGATAAAATTTGCGGCGATCATGACAATTGCCCGACTGTTTATAATCCGGTTCAGACAGATTCTGATAATGACGGCAGAGGCGATATCTGCGATGTCTGTCCGCAGTTGGCATTTGATTCGGGTACAGACACAGACGACGATACAATCGGCGATCAATGCGACAACTGTCCCGACGTTTTTAATATTGACCAGGCAGATTTTAACAATGACGGTTTTGGCGACGGCTGTTCAAGTTGCATTACAGTTGACGCATTGTCCGAATGGTCAGGCGTGGGAATTGAAAATTTGCGAGTTAATCTGGATAAAACAGAAAATATCGTGGGCTGCAGAAGCGATTTTGTGGATTCGGGCAGCCCCTGTTATTACACGGAACATTGCCCGGCTCACGAATACTGCAAGTTTGTAAATTACGGCCAGCCCGGAACCTGTACCGATTTTTACAATTGCGCTGACGATACAGGAGGAATATTATTGTCGCGGGTTTTGCCGACACCTTATATTTGGCTGGCGGCAAGTTCCTGGAATCAGGTCTGGGGAATTTCAATTGAAAGTTTTTGCGTCGGTGGTTCAAATGACGGGCAGAACTGCACCGAATACCCATCTATTTGCGGGACAGGGAGTTTATGTCTGGCAGGCGCTGATTCCGGTATGCCAGGTTACAGCAGCCCTCCTTACAGGAATGTCATTGCAACAGACATAAATCCTTCAAGAACTGCCGTTGATTTAGAAAATAAACGAGCGTACGTGGTTACAAGAAGCGCGGCTTTATATGAATTAACCGTTATTGATTATGATGATATTTTTAACCCTGTGGTCAGGCATTGTGACACTCAGTCCAGTAACAATTGTGCCCGGGGCGTGGTAATAGATCAGGAAGGGATGGTCTGGGTGGGACAATGCGATGGCTGGCTTAAAAAAATAAATCCTGATAATTGCAATATTTTAGAAACCTTTTCCACTTACGTTGCCGGCGATCCATACAATCAAGCATACGCCATCTACGGCATGGCCATTGATTCGGAAGGGAATATTTGGTTAAATGACTCGTCACCTGAACCGGGCAGTTACATAAAAAAAGTGCAAACAACACCGACAGTCGCTTTGGAAAGGAAAATTTATTTGTCTGGCGGATACGGAATTGCCGTGGATTTAAACGATAAGGTCTGGGTGGGAGGATTTACCACCGCAAACATTTTTGAAATCGATCCGGTTACTTACAGCGTGACGTCGCACCCCACCCCTAATTGTCCGACCCAGGGAATAACAGGAATTGCCGTTGATCTGGACAATAATGTCTGGGGCAGCTGTTATTATGATCATAAATCAATCAGACTGAACACTCATATCACTCCTTATATGCAGACCGTGACTTCGCTTAGCTCGGATTTAATAACCAATCCCCATGGCGTTGCCGCTGATTCTTATGGTTATGTCTGGCATGTCGGACGTTATAGCAACAGTTTCATCGGATTAAAAAACAATGATCCTACACAGAAAAAAGGCGCTTTCGGTACCGGGCTGCAGCCATATACTTACAGCGATATGACCGGTGTTAACAGAGGCATGATTTTCAGGACGGGTTTCTGGACGGGTATCTACGACTCCGGCGTCAATGGCAAGGTCTGGCATACTCTGCGGTGGGAAAGTGAAATTCAGGATCCGCTGAACATGGAATTTGACCTTTGTTTAAGATTAACTGATACAGTCGATGTTTCAGGCATTCCCGATTTTTCGGGTGAAAACCAGACTTGTCTTAGTTCTGAGTCATTAAGCTATTGCGGTTCCGGCTGTATTTACTTAAATGATCCCCAGGATCCCAGCCCGGCTTTTACCGGCAGATTTTTGGAAGCAGAAATAAAGCTAAGGTCAACTATCAGAGAACTTTCGCCTTATGTCGGCAAACTTAACTTCTGCTATTATGATCCGACCGTGCAATGCCAGGACGATGACAATGACGGTTACGGTAATCCCGGAACAAATCTGTCATACTGCGCTTTTGATATTGCGGACAACTGCCCTGATTTTTCTAACCCCTTCCAGACTGATACTGATGATGACGGCATTGGCGACAGCTGCGATACCTGCCAGGATATTGATCGCGATGGCTATGGTACAGGAACAGATATTTCCGGATGCCCTTTAAGCACAATTGATGCGGATTGCGATGATACGCTGGATAACTGTAATATTAATTGCAGTTCAGACGGCGATTCAGACGGTAGTCCGGACTGCCGGGATTTTTGCACTGACATTGATTCTGACGGTTATGGCAGCAATGACATTGTCGCCGGACCGCGTCCGATGAACTGCATTTCAGGCGGAGATGTATTGGATAATTGCTCTGATGTCTGGAACGATACGCAGACTGATACAGATGAAGACGGTTTCGGAGATCTTTGCGATCCTTGTATTGATACGGACAAAGACGGCTACGGCATCGGGCAGTGCCTGGGCGACGACTGCGATTTAAGCGATCCCGACTGCAATATTGATTGTGCAAGCGATACTGATACGGACTCAATTATTGATTGCCGGGATGACGATATTGACGGCGATACAATTTTAAATATTAATGACAACTGCCCGCTTAATGACAATCCTTTACAGGAAGATTCAGACAACGACAGTATCGGAGACACTTGTGACAATTGCCCGGCAACTGCCAACAGGTATCAGGAAGATGCGGATGGTGACGGAACAGGCGATGCCTGCGAAAACTAAAATGACAAAAAAAATCATCATTATTATTTCGGTTTTAGCTGTTTTGGCAATTTTAGTTTTGTTAATTTTTAACTTTGGAATTAAAAACAAAATGCTGTTTTTTGTTCCGGAGAAAGAAGAAAAATCGTCTTCTAAATATGGTGTCTATACAGAATTGATTCCGACCCCCAAGGAACGTAAAGAACGGCTTAATGTAAAACCTGATGTTGATTTTGACGGTTTGCCTGATGAAGACGAAGAAAAAAATCATACGGATAAAAAAATAAGGGATTCGGATAACGACGGCCTTACTGACTGGCAGGAAGTAATTGTCTGGCTGACAGATCCTTTGAAACCGGATACCGACGATGACGGTTTTAAAGACGGAGACGAGGTTAAGAATGGTTATGACCCTAAAAAATGACAAGGATGGATTTAACCCGGGCGTTAAGGTATCCTAAATATTAGGAGGGAAATAAAGATGTATAAAAATAAAGACAACAGAATTGTCATTAAAAAGCAGCTATTAATGGTAGTTTTAGGGCTGTCTTTTTTAATTTCATCTAAAATAATTTACGCCTATCCCGAATCTTTCCGTTGGACCGAAGGCAGAGTCGGTTCCCATGCTTTGGTTTTTAATTCCGCCAGACAAAATCATCTTAGAGTCAACAACAGCGCCAGCATTGACTTTGACACCATCAGTTTTTCCGTTTCCCTGTGGTTTAAAACCGAAACGCCGCCGATAACAGACGCCGCGCCTTTAATAACCAAAAACTCATGGCGGGTCAATATGACCCCGTCAGGACAAATTCAGTTTCTAGCCGGCTGTCAGCCGCAATCCGGCGCTTCTTATGCTGACGGACAATGGCATCATCTGGTGGCCGTAAGAGACAGAAATACCAATCAATGCCTGCTTTACCTGGATGACATTATGGTCAGTTCTACCGCCATAATAGGTTCAATAACTGCCAATCCTGATGACATAATCATTGGCGGTTCAACAGTGCTTACCCGTTATTTTACCGGCGAACTTGACGACATTCGGCTTTATTCCAAAGCCTTAACCCCCGCCGATGTTTCAAGTTTATACTCCAGTTCTGATTTATGGCAGTACTGCCAGAATAACAGCCAATGCCAGGCCCGACAGATCTGCGATGATGCTTTAAGTTATGTTCAGGCAGATTCCTGCGACGCCTGCACTGACCCTGACTCGGACGGCATCTGCACGGACGGAGATCCTTCGGCCGATAATCCCTGCCGGGGAGGTGAAACCCAATTTTGCGATGATAACTGCAAAGACGTAAGCAATCCCGGCCAGGAAGATGAAAATTCAGACGGCATAGGCGATCTTTGCGATACCTGTACTTACGGCCTTGATTTTGACAATGATACTGTTGCTGATGTCTGCGACAATTGTCCGGAAACCTATAATCCCGGGCAAGGTGACGTAGATAGCGATGGGCGGGGCGATGAATGCGACTGCGATTCCTGCACCAGCTTGTTTGACGACGGCATCCCTGACGAAATACTGGCCGGACCGGGTGAGTGTGTGCAGACATTTTCCAGTAACATTAATTTGGTGCAAAAATGGCACTGGGGCGATAATACAACAGGCGGCTGGGATAACGTTATGATGTCACCGGTTGTAGCTGACCTGAATTCTGACGGAAGAGAGGAAATTATTTTTACTGTTTTTTACGGCGGCAATTATACCATGGGAAATACCGGCCGGCTGGTCGTACTTGACGGCGCAACCGGAAGTTACGAAACGAATTTTTTACCTTTCCGGCCGGACGGATCATCACCGATTAATGTCTGTACCGGATGCCAAATCGCAGTCGCTGACCTTGACAATAATTCAGCCAATGGTTTGGAAATATTAGTGCCTGACGTAAGCGGCAATTATTTATTGGCTTACCATTACGGTAATTCCGGCACTGGTTACTATCAGTTGTGGTGGACCTCTGCCGCAGTCGGCGGCGGTGGAATTATATTCGGCGCGGCCGCTGTGGCAAACTTAGACGGTACTTTAAATGACGAGCCGGAAATCGTAATCGGGGCCAGAGTTTTAAACTATGACGGAACGCTGCGCTGGTCGGCAGGCAACGGCGTTGACGAAGCCAAAACACTGGCTGCCGGGCCTATTTCCGTTGTGGCAGATGTGAATCTGGATGGTTATCAGGAAGTAGTGACCGGCCAGAGAATAATTAACAGAAACGGAACTACTTTATGCACTTTCGGGATTGACGGTTTTCCGGCAGTGGCAAACGTAAATTCAACGGCGCAACCGGAAATAGCTATTGCTTACAACGGCAGAATCTATATGTTCAATTATTTGTGTTCGCAATTGGGTCTTACCGGCAGTTTTAGTGACCGCGGGGGGCCCCCAACTATAGGCAATTTCGACACTGATCCCGAAGCAGAAATAGCTAATGCTCACAATGATGATTACTTGGTATTTGAAAGAGACGGCGCAGTAAAATGGCGGGCGCTAATAGATGATGATAGCTCCAGAGCAACTGGCTCGACTCTTTTCGATTTTAATAATGACGGCAAAATGGAAGTTTTATACCGTGACGAACAAGCTTTGCATATTTTTGATTCTGAGGGCAATGTTGGCGCAGATTCTAACGGTGACGGCTATAACGATGCCATAGAAATTACTCAGGTCAGATCCGGTTCAGGCACCCTTTTTGAATATCCTTTAGTTGTTAACATAGATACAGATACTGAGGCCGAAATTATTCTGCCGGCTAATAATTTTGATGTTAATATACCAACTGACAATGCCGGCGACGGCGTCAGCGTCTGGGAGGCAGGAATTGGTACACAGTGGAATTCCACCCGATCTATATGGAATCAGCATTCATACCATATAACCAATATTAATGATGACGGCACGGTTCCGCAGGTAGAACAGAATAACTGGGATGTTTATAACAACTACCGGGTTAATGCCCAGCCGCCGCAATACACCCAGCAGCCGGATTTAACGGCAAGCATAATCAGTATAAGAGATTTTGGCGACGGTTATATGGAAATTGATGTTCGTATAAGGAATGTCGGTGAAGCGGCATTTCCCGCAGGGGAATCGTATGTGATTACACTTTTGGATCAGGGAGTAATTATTGACGGTGAAACCGTGATTTCTGGCCTTGGCGTAGGAGCGGACTTTCAGACGACTTTAGGCGGTTACCTCGGCTGTTCTGGCGGTATTGATCTGGATGTCCGTGTTGTACCCATTGGTGTTGTGGAATGCGATGCAGGCAATAATGAAGACAGTTATAACTGTTCTTGTTCTTGCGAAACCAGTTTTACTTTCAGGGGATGCGTCCCGACCGAAGCGCAAGAGTTTTCCTGCTCCGACCGCTCGGACAATGACTGCGATTCTTATATTGATCTGGCGGACAGCAACTGTACGGGTGCATCAATTGCGGCCAATGCCTCGGTCAGTTTAGGCAGTGTGAACCCCCTTTATTATCCGTCACTTGATTTGCAGGGCAGAGGACATCCCAATCCATTCGCTGATATTGACATTGTGAATTATTTTGACCAGGATTTTGTATTTTCCAGCACTTATCGCTTTCGGTTATTCTTCCATTTACTGGAATCAGGGCAGCAAAATATTGCTGATTATATAAATTTATTCAGGCGAATAGACGCTGACGGAGGTAAAATCATAATCCAGTTATACGGCATGCCCGCCAGTTTAACCAGATGTTATGAGGATCATGTTTTAGATCCGTCATTTTGTACTCAATGGGATGCGGAATATGCCTGGACTGCCTATCCGCCCAAGGATTGGGGGATTTGGGAAAATCTGATTTACAATACCATTGACAGAATCAGTTATACGGAAGGAATAGATAATGTTTATTATGAAGTTTGGAATGAGCCGGACCTTGGCTACTGGTGGGGAACAGAACTGGAGTATTTCATGCTTTACGAATATTCTGTTAACGCTGTCAGGAGGTTTGAACAGAACCGCGGTTTGGACGTCAAGATAGGCGGTCCGGTAGTTTCTCATTGGGATCATGACATTAACGGCAGCGGCATAGATATCGACGAAGATCTGCTAAAAGCAGATGGGCTGCTTTACAGGTTTATTTCTTATGCTGATTCAAGGGATTTGTCCGTTGATTTTATCAGTTTCCACCATTATGCAAACAATTTGGATGTTTTAGAACACCATCTTAACGCGGAGTATTTTACGCGCAAATGGCTTTCAGAACTTGGTTTCAACCCGGACACGCCGATTATTCTTGATGAGTGGAATACCTGGGGGACAGACGGTTCAAGCCGCACCTATTTAAGAGACAATGAAATAACAGCCAGTTTTATCCCGGCTTATATAAGGTCAATGGAAAGCGCCGGCATGGATGACCATACCTTTTTCAGTTTGCAGGATTTTGATGTTGCCGCAACCGAATTTCATGGTGATTTCGGCTTAATGACATTATACGGGGTAAAAAAGCCGTCATATCACGTTATGAACCTGCTGGAAAAAATGAAAAACGGCAGTCAGATAAGCACAACGGTTAATAACAGTTATTTTGTTGATAGCCTGGCCGTAAACGATAACGGCACAATAATGCTTATGGCATGGAATCATATCCCGATCGAGCCACAACCGGCCACCCGATATTATTTAGAATCAATCGGACTGACCGAAGACGTGCTTTTGTCGGAAGGTTTAACCGCTGAGGAAATTTTGCGGATTAATAAATATATTTTTGACGGAGTTACACCGTTGCCTTCGGTCAGCCCTTCAACGCTGGTTCTTATTGAACAAGGACGGCAGTATTATCTTGAAATAGAAGATGCCAGAATAACTGCTCAGCCGGTCAGTCTGGGTATTTCCGGGCTGGATAGTTCAAAAATTTATTCGGTTGACGAATACATTATTGATGCCAGTCATTCCAACAGTTATCAGCTTAAAGATGTCATAAATGCCGCAATTGCCGGATTAACGACTGATGCCGAAAAATTGGCCGCTGCCCAGAATTTTAACCTTGACCCCAGGGCAGACCTGACTGTGGCGAATAATTATGCTGTTTCAAATCAGACCAGCTTTAATCTTGATTTAAATATGGAACCTTATTCCGTTCATTATTTTGAAATAAAGGAAGCAACTTTCCCGCCGCCTCCGCCGCCTCCGCCGCCTGACCCCGCTGGTTTGCTGTTTTTTTCCAGCTGGAATACCATGCTGGGCACGTCTGAGGCAGCCCTTAGCGACGGTGGCAAGTGGGTTTTGGCACCCGATTCAATATTACAAACCCCTTATGTTTCTTCAGGCGGGCCCGGCGGCAATAATTACCTTAATATGGTTACGGTCAGCAGCGGATATGGATCAGCGCCGGAATTCAACTGGTATGCCGAAAATCTGGCGGATATTTTTCATGACCCCTCAAATCTTTATTTAAGATTTTATTTCCGAGTGCACGATGATTATGTTTTAGAAAGCCCTAACAAACATTGGTTTGAAATTAATGTTCCCGGTGATCTGGGTAATACAGCCGCCTTTTCCTTTAATGTACCGGCAGTTGGTGAATTGCCATCGCTTGCTGGTTCGCCATTTGCCATTGAATTCAGCAAAGGACGCTTTACCTATTCGCAACCTATGGAGACGGAAAGATGGTACTGCTATGAAGTTTTAATTGAGGAAATTGGCGGCGGTGAAAGATATTATATCAGGCTGGACGGAATTGACATTACCCGAGAGCACATGTCAATATCCGGCGATTATTACGGTGACTGGCTGGGTGACCTATATGATGCCGGTGCGGTATTTACTGATTATTACCATGGCGCTTTATGGATAAATACCTACGATAACCCCCTGCCTCTAAACCAAGGATGGGATGTCGCTGCCATAGAATTCAGAAACGACCATTGGGTTGGTTGTTATTAAAGACAAATCATCAATATTATGTTATACTAAAAGTGATAATTTTTAACTTTAATTTTTATGTTTGATGAAGTGAATCAAAACCAAGCTAACAGGCCCTCCGGCCAAAACCAGGGAGGGGCTAATTCTGAACCGGCAGGAAATCAAGTCAGCCAAAACCCTTCGCCGATCGTGTCTGATGATATTTTCAGTGATGTCGACAAAACGCAAGATAGCGGAATGCCTAGACCGGTTTTAAAAGAAGTCAGCCCAAGTCAGCCGCCTTTACCAGACAAAGAGCCGGCCAAAAATTCAGGAAAAGGCAAAAAAATTGTTGGAATTATTTTGGCTGTGGTTTTAGGTTTGGGTGTGATTTCAGCTGCCGGCTATTTTGTTTACACCAGCTTTTTTTCCGATTCGGCCGAAAATGATACCGCAAAAGACGTCAAAACTGACGTAAATACCAATCAAACGGCAGTTAACGCTAATACCAATGTCAATGCCAACACCAACATCAACACCAACACTCAGCCGCCGCTTGATTCTGACCGGGACGGGCTATCCGATTCTGATGAAAATTTATACGGCACAAATCCCGCCAAAGTCGACAGTGACGCTGACGGGCTAACCGATCGCGATGAGGTCATGACATTTAAAACCGACCCCAATAATTCCGATACTGACGCGGACGGATATGCCGACGGCAGTGAAGTCAGAAGCGGTTATGATCCCAAAGGACCGGGGCGGCTTTTCGAAATAAACTAACCTGACTGCAAATAATATCCGGCTTAAGAAGATATTTTAGTTATGTTTAAAAAAGAAACTGACAAAAATTACAAAGTCGATTCCAAATCCTGGGAAGAAATTCATGTGATGCCCCATATTGATGATATCAAAAAATCCGGCGTGAGTTTAAAAAAAATATCGGTTTCAGTCGTCGTTTTAATTATTGTAATCACGGCTGTAGCCGGTATTTTTTTTCTTTTAGAGTCCAAAAAATTTTTCAGGCAAAATAATAATTCCAATACGGGAAACATCGGTTTAAACACTAACACTGATAAAAATATAAACGTCGGAACCAATGTCAATACTGATTCTAACGCCAATCTCAACGCCAATGCAAATACCAATATCAACACCAATGCCGATCTTAACAATAATGCCAACAGCAATAAAGAAATAAAGCCGCCGGTTTTAGCCGGACAACTGCCGCCGGGCAAAGATTTTGACAACGACGGGCTTACCGACATGGAAGAAGAAGTATATGATACCAGTTACAGCAGAAAAGACACGGACGGCGACGGCTACGGCGACAAAGAGGAAATTTTAAACGGTTACAGCCCGACTTTGCCGGATGGCACGCTTAATGGATCGGCTGTCGTCGCTGATTATTCCAACAGCGAATTTAATTACGGTATTTTGTACCCGGCTAAATTTATCTGGACTGAAACCAGTCAGAAGCGGCTGGTGATATTCGATACCCGTATGGGCAGCAGCATAGCGGTTATGGTCAGGAACAATTCTCTTAAGCTCGGTCCGTCGGAATATTTTTCTGCCCTTTTCCCCGACAAAAAAGACAAATTTTCTCTGACAAAAATCAACAACTTCGATGTCATTAAAGACGAAGACGGACTGGTCTATTATTTATTTTCCAGTGATGTGCCTGATTCAGTTTACGTTATTGAATACCGGCCGGGATCAAGAAACAGCCTTGACTATCTGGTTTCCTTTGAATTGATGGCAAAAAATTTCGTCCTTAAATAGCGAATATGATTGAAGTCCAATTAAATCATAAAAGCGGAAAAGCAAAAAACAAAATTTTTTATCAGAAATATTCAGATAAAGCGGCAAGAATTTTAAAAATAAAAAAAAATTATTATTTGTCCCTGGCTATAGTCAGCGCCTCCGAGATGAAAAAGCTGAACCGACTTTATAGGAAAAAAAATAGCGTCACGGACGTCTTGAGTTTTTCCGAAAAAGAAACCCGCGGCTTTTTAGTAGAACCCGATTACCTGGGCGAAATAGTAATATGCCTCAGTCAGGCGGAAAAACAGTCCAGGCAAAGAAAAATCAAACTGTCTGAAGAACTGGCACATTTGTTTGCGCACGGTCTGCTCCATTTAATCGGGTTTAATCATCAAAGAGAAAAAGAGGCGAAAAAAATGGCAAATTTGGAGAAAAAAATTACGTTAATTAAATGACCGGGCTCAAAATTTTTTTAAGAAGTGTCAGCTATGCGCTCAACGGGATAAAGACCGCTTTTTTGGAACAACAGAATTTAAAAATAGAATTTTTTCTGGCTGTTGTCGCCATTCTTTTGGGTTTAGTTCTAAAAATCGGAATATTAGATTTTGCCATCGTTTTAATTCTGATTGCCGGGGTTTTGGTGCTGGAACTTTTAAACACCGCTTTTGAAAAAATCCTGGATGCTTTATCGCCCAGAATCCATATTTATGTCAAAACGGCCAAAGATGTTTTTGCCGGCGCTGTTTTTATTGCCAGTGTAGCATCGTTTATTATCGGTATTTTAATTTTTCTGCCTTACCTTCTTAAATTGTAAACTGCCTGGAGTTTGGCAGCAAAAGACATTTTATGTTAAACTTAAAGTTACTTGTTAAAAAATATGTCTTTAAAAGATTTAATTTGCGGCCTGGATATCGGCTCTGATAATGTCAGATTGGTTGTCGGTCAGAGAATATTGCAGGAAAGCGATAAACTCCACATTATCGGAGCAGCCGAAGCCGAAGCCGAAGGAATAACCAAAGGCGTCATTGTCAGTCTGGAAGACGCCATTTCTTCAATTTCTGCCTGTATTGAAAAAGCCGAAAGAATGACCGGACGGGCGATCGAGCAGGTTTGGGTGGGTATTTCAGGCAGCCATATAATTTCACAGGAGAGCAAGGGCGTGGTGGCGGTAGCCAAGGCCAACAGCGAGATAAATGAAGACGATGTTCATCGCGCAATTGAAGCGGCACGAACCGTGGCCACACCGCCGAATTACGAAATTCTCCACGTTATCCCCAAAAGTTTTATTGTTGACGGCCAGAAAGGAATAAAAGATCCCATCGGTATGACCGGCATACGGTTGGAAGTTGATACGCAGATTATCCAGGGTTTAAGTTCGCAGACAAAAAATCTTACCAAAGCCGTTTACAGGACGGGGCTGGAAATTCAGGATATTGTTCTATCCATTTTGGCGACTTCAGAAGCCGTATTAACCAACCGCCAGAAAGAGCTGGGCGTAGCGGTTATTAACATCGGCGGTTCGACCACCAGTATGGCGGTTTTTGAGGAAGGTGATGTATTGCAGACGGTTAATCTGCCTATCGGTTCGGAACATATAACTTCTGACATCGCCATTGGCTTGCGAATTTCGATAGACGCGGCGGAAAAAATAAAACTTGAATACGGCTCGGCTTTACCCAGGGAAATTTCCAAGCGTGACGAGGTTGATATCGGCGAATTAAACAATACCGAAAGCGTATTTATTTCAAGAAGGTATATAGCCGAAATAATTGAAGCCAGAGTCGAGGAAATTTTAGAAAAGATTGATTTGGAATTGAAAAAAATCGACCGTGATGGTAAACTTCCCGCAGGCATTGTTTTGACCGGCGCCGGAGCCAAATTGACGGGATTGGTAGATTTGGCAAAATCTAAATTACGGCTGCCGGCCTGTCTAGGTTATCCTTTAGGAATAAGTTCGGCTGTGGAAAAGATAAATGATCCGGCTTTTGCCACGGCAGTGGGCCTTGTTTTATGGGGCGCTGCCCTGGAAAACCAGGAAGAACCGGGAATTTTAAGAAATTTTTTTGGCAAAATCAGAATAACGGGAGGTATTACCAAAAAATTCAAAAATTTAATTAAATCTTTAAGATAAAGTTATATATATGGCTGAAGTAAAGCCGGCAATTGAAACTTTTGCCAAAATAAAGGTGGTGGGAGTCGGCGGTTCAGGCGGATCGGCGATAAATCGGATGATGCAGTCGAAAATTAAGGGAGTTGAATTCGTGGCAATAAATACTGATGTTCAGGCCCTGCATCACTCGTCGGCGCCGGTTAAGTTGCATATCGGCAAGACCACAACCCGCGGTTTAGGCGCAGGCATGGATCCGAATCTGGGCAAACAGGCGGCAGAAGAAGGGCAGGAAGAAATCAGGGATATTGTCAAGGGTGCGGATATGGTTTTTATTACCTGCGGTCTGGGGGGAGGAACCGGAACAGGCGCGTCGCCCATTGTAGCCGGCGTGGCCAAGGAAGCCGGAGCCTTGACTGTGGCGGTTGTCACCAAGCCATTTGCCTTCGAAGGGGCGCAAAGGCGCCAGATTGCGGACAAGGGCTTTGCCGAGCTGGCTGATAAAGTTGATGCCATAATAACAATTCCAAATGATAAGCTGCTGCAGGTAATAGATAAAAAAACCTCGCTTTTGGATTCTTTTTCCATAGTCGACGATGTCTTGCGCCAGGGCGTCCAGGGTATTGCCGAACTTATCACCATACCCGGTTTAATCAATGTTGATTATGCCGATGTCAAGGCGATTATGGCTGATGCCGGATCGGCGCTGATGGGAATAGGAAGATCTTCGGGGGAAAACCGGGCAGTGGAAGCGGCCAAAGCCGCTATTACCAGTCCTTTGCTGGAACTTTCCATAGCCGGCGCCAAGGGAATTTTGTTTACCGTTGTCGGCGGCAAGGATTTGGGAATGCATGAGGTGAACGAGGCGGCTAAAATAATTACTCAGCAGGCGGATCCCGGGGCCAAAATAATTTTTGGCGCAGTTATTGACGAAGATCTTAAAGATGAGGTAAAAATAACAGTAGTGGCAACCGGTTTTTCCGAAAAAAGGGAAATCAAAGAGCAATATAAAACGATGGAATCTTCTTATTCTCCGAGCAGATTCATAGAAGAGCTGACAGAAACGCCGCAGGAAAAACCGTCCGAAATACGAAGGGTTATGCAAACACCCGTGCGGCGCAAAAAAGAAGAAAATAGCCAGCAGGAGCCGAAGCCGATAGACGATGAACTGGAAATCCCTGCTTTTATAAGAAAAAAAATAAAAAAATAAGCGGAGCAAAAAAATTAAGCGTTAATCCGCAGTCATTGCGAAAAAAATTAACATTCAAATAAAAACAAAAACAGGAACCAGAAATTATATTTCGTAGAAAGTATTTAATATCAAAACAAAAGTTGGAATTTTAAAAATAAGGCCAAAAGAAAATTTGAGTCCTTATTTTTTTCATCAAAAAAATTCAATATTTTATGATATTTGGCATCCCAAAATTAAAACTTTCGGAAAACGCAGTTACGGTTTTGGAAAAACGTTACCTGATCCGTGACGCTAACGGAAAAATAATAGAAAAACCGATAGAAATGTTCAGAAGGGTGGCGCATGCCATTGCCGAAGCGGAAAAAAAATATAAGCTGTCTGACAGCCAGATTGAAGAATGGGAAAAGAAATTTTTGGAAATAATGACCAATCTGGAGTTTCTGCCCAACAGCCCGACTTTTACGGGCGCGGGCACGGAGCTGGGCCAGCTTTCCGCCTGTTTTGTTCTGCCCGTGGAAGATTCTATGGAAGGAATTTTTGATTCAATAAAGCATACGGCTTTAATTCATAAATCGGGCGGCGGTACTGGCTTTTCTTTTTCCCGGCTCCGGCCGAAAGGCGATCCCGTCCGTTCAACTCAGGGGCTGGCGTCCGGACCGCTCTCATTTATGTCTGTCTTTAATCAGGCTACGGAAACCATAAAACAAGGCGGAACGAGGCGGGGGGCCAATATGGGGATTTTAAGGGTGGATCATCCTGATATTTTGGATTTTATCGACGCCAAAATTGACAATGACAAACTGAATAACTTTAATCTTTCAGTTTCAGTAACCGATGTTTTTATGAAAGCCCTGGAGGATGATTCGGAATATGATTTAATAGATCCCTCAAGCAAAAAAAAGGTCAAAGCGCTCAAAGCAAGGGAAGTTTGGAAAAAAATAATCGACAATGCCTGGAAAAACGGTGACCCGGGTATAATCTTTATTGATGTAATAAATAAATTCAACCCCACGCCGCATATCGGCGCCATAGAAAGCACCAACCCCTGCGGTGAGCAGCCGCTTTTGCCGTATGAATCGTGCAATTTGGGTTCCATAAATCTGGCCAAATTTTATATTGACGGCATGATAAATTTCGCCCGGTTAAAGGAAGTTACCCAAATTGCAGTGAGATTTTTGGATGATGTAATCGATGTCAATAAATATCCGCTTGACCAGATAAAGCAGACCACCCGCGGGAACAGAAAAATCGGTCTGGGAGTGATGGGTTGGGCAGACTTATTGATTCAGCTTAACGTGCCTTATGATTCCCCGGAAGCGCTGGAGCTGGCGGAAAAAGTAATGAAGACAATTTCAGACGAGGCAGATAAAACTTCGCAGGATCTGGCGCGTGAAAAAGGAGTTTTTCCGAATTTTGAAGGCAGTATCTATGATACTCCTGAAAGCATAGGCATCAGGAATGCCACCAGGACAACAATTGCTCCGACCGGAACTTTAAGTATTTTGGGCGATTGCTCCTCCGGCATCGAGCCGGTTTACGCTTTATGCTATATCCGCAAATCGCACATCGGCAAAGAAGGGGATGATTGGGTCGAAATGGTAAATGTCAATCCTTACTTTGAAAGAACGGCAAAAGAGCTGGGTTTTTACAGCAAGGAGCTGATGAAAAAGATTGCCGAGGAAGGCTCCATTCAAACAATGGCCGAAGTACCCGAAGAAGTTAAAAAAGTTTTTGCAACGGCGCATGACATCGCTCCCGAATGGCATGTAAAGATGCAGGGAGCCTTTCAAAAATATATCAATAATGCCGTATCCAAAACTATCAATTTCCCCCATACCGCAACCAGACAGGACGTGGCCAAGGCCTATATGCTTTCTTACAAGCTCGGCTGCAAAGGTATAACGATTTATAGAGACGGCAGCAGGGAAGTGCAGGTTTTGACAACAGGCAAAACAAAAAATGAGATTTCAGCTGAAGATTTGCCCGTCCTGACGCCCAGGGAAAGGCCGCAGGCAATGAGGGGGACAACTTATAAAATAAAAACTTCTTACGGTGATTTATATGTGGTTATAAATGATGACGAGCAGAATAAACCTTTTGAGGTTTTCGCAACGATAGGCAAGGCAGGCGGATTTTTTGCCGCCAAAGCCGAAGCCATCTGCCGTCTGATTTCCTTGGCTTTACGCTCCGGCATTCCGGTCCAGGAAGTAATAAAGCAGATTAAAGGCATCCGCGGTCCGCTGCCGTCATGGTCAGAAGGCGGGATGATTTTGTCCTTGCCGGACGCCATTTCGCAAATGCTGGAAAAACATATCAGCCGCGATCAGGCCAAGCTGGATCTGGCTTTCAAACAGCCGCAGCCGGCTAAAAGCGAAAACAGCGAAGAGAAAAAATCTTCAAGGGCTGAAATTGCCGACTATGGTATGGCGCCGGAATGCCCTGAATGCGGCAATATTTTGGAAATCGGCGAAGGCTGCCTGAAATGCCGGTCCTGCGGATATTCCAAATGCAGCTAAACGCAATTCCAAACCCACCTTAATTTCAAATTATTAAATTTCTAATTTCTAATAAAATATCAATGCCAAATTTTGAAATTAGGAATTTGAAATTGTTATTTTCATCGGTATGGTTTAGAATTTTATTTTTTACATAAGCAATTAGCCATAAGCGATAGGCAAAATTTGCTCGTTTTTTTGTTTTTGTTCTGATAAAATTAATAACATGGCTTATAGATATAATAAAAATTTATTGAAAACATATAATCAAATCGCGACTGATTTTTATCATGAAATTAAAAATGATACTTGGGCCGATCCTTCCTTGAAATTGTTTATAAAGTCGCTATCGAGAAAATCATATGTGTTGGATTTAGGTTGCGGCTCCGGTATAGACGCAAAAAAAATGTCAAAAGCCGGTTTTAGAGTGATTGGCATTGATATTTCAACAAGCATGATTAAAATCTCTAAAAGATTAGTTCCAAAAGTAAAATTTAAAATCATGGATATTTACAATCTGAAATTTAAAGATAAAACATTTGACGGTATATTTGCCAAAGCTTCGTTGCTTCACGTGCCTAAAAAAAGACAGCTCTACGTTCTGAAAAATTTAAACCGTGTTTTAAAGCCATCGGGAAAAATAATGATACTGGTAAAAGAGGGAAGGGGAGAAAGAAGTGTTGTCGGGAAAGAATATGGTAAGCCAATAAAAAGATTTTTTTCTTTTTTTAGTGAAAAAGAGACGAGGAGAAACCTTAATAATGCCGGATTTAAAGAATTGAAGTTTTATAAGGTAAAAAAACCGTATGGCCATAGATCGTGGCTGGTTTTTTTAGCGGAAAAAATATGAGCAAAGCAGTAATAACAAGATTCCAACCATCGATTACCGAATGGTTTGCCTCTATAGGCAAAATCAAAGAATCGGAAAAATTCCGCAAAGAGGATGTGTGCAAACACCAGCGGCTGGAAATTTTATTCCAAAAGCTGGGTTTACTCTACGAGCGGCCGATAAATTTTTCCAGCAGGGATCTGATTTTAAAAACACCGGAATTTTTAAAAATTTATAACAAAAATGACCTTTGCGCCATCCGGTTGATACCGAAAAAAGACCGCTTGCCGAAATTTCGCATGCGTGGCCTGCCGATTAAGAAATGCTATAACGACTGGTTTTTGGCGCAAAAGATAAATTATGATGATTATGTGGCGCAAATCTGCCCCCATTCCGAAACCCTGCTGTGGTCAATTTCCTTCGTTATAAACGATAAAATGATTTTCGGAGAAATTATCCGCGGTTTGCATTCGCAGCTGACCCACGGTGAAACTGAAAGCGAACTATACCAGTTTCAATATGACTATAAAAAATGGCGCTGGTCAAAATATAATCAGGCAGCGGAAAAGCAGGTCAAAAAGATTGTCAATTCCCTAAAAATTTCATCTAAAGGTAAAAGAAAAGTCTTAAAAAAGTTGCTGAAAGTAAAATTCTGCCGTGACTTTATCGTCGGCTACTTTGAAGCCACCGTCTGGCCGGACAAAAAGGAGCGGTTAATCGATTTTAACCGGATGCTGCCGCGATATATAAAAACACCGCCGCAACTGGCGGCAAAAAACAGCAGTAAATTTGTTTCGGGAGTGCCGGCATTTCCCGGCAAGACCTCCGGCAAAGCGGTTTTAGTAAATGAAAAAAATATTTCCAGGATTAAATTTAGCTCGGGCAATATTTTGGTCTGCGACAATACAGATGTGCGCTATCTGCCGTTAATGAAGAAAGCCGCGGCCATAGTAACAGACAGGGGTGGCATTCTGACCCACGCGGCAATAATTTCGCGCGAACTTAAAAAACCTTGCATTATAAATACCAGGGAAGCGACGAAAAAAATCGAAAGCGGAAATTTGATTTTTGTCGACGCCGCCAAAGGAATCATTAAAAAATTATGAAAAATAGTTTGGGTAAAATCCATATCTATACCGGTAATGGCAAAGGCAAAACAACGGCTGCTTTGGGTTTAGCATTGCGGTCCCAAGGAGCAGGTCTAAAAGTCATTGTTTTACAATTCTTAAAAAAGGGGAATTATAGTGAGCTTAAACCTTTAAAAAAACTGGGGGTCAAAGTTTTACAATTCGGTAAGAAAGATTTTTGTTATCCTAAAGCAAAAAAAAGTGAAGACTTCAGATTGGCGCAAAGAGGTTTGGAAACGGCAAAAAAGATCCTTAAGGAAAATTTTGACTTAGTGGTATTGGATGAAATTTTAGTGGTTTTAAAATTCGATTTGATATCCGAAAGGGAAATATTAGACCTTATAAGATGTAAAAATAAAAAAACCGAGGTTGTACTGACCGGCAGAGGCGCAACAAAAAAACTGCAGGAAATTGCAGATTATGTAACTGAAATGAAAGAATTAAAACATCCATTCAGCAAGGGTATAAAATCAAGAAAGGGGATAGAAGAATAGATTTCAATTAACAATTTACAAGTTACAATTTACAATCTTTTTGTCATCCTGAATCCTGTTCTGAGCTTGCCGAGGGATGTTTCAGGATCTATTTTTTTAATGCTCGCATTACTTTTTTCTTATTCTATTCGTATATTAGTTCAGATTCGTAATTAGTAACCTGAAAATAAGAGGAGCCAGCAAATAGTGCTGACTCCAGGCAGAGGCAGGGCATCATTTTGATTGGGCAACTATAGGAGTTTGCCCCGATATTAATTGGCATACGTGACATTTTAGTACATCATCCCAGCGGATAAGGTACCACAGCCCCCACTTTTGATCATAATACCGAAAACTATCTTGTCCCATAAGTCCCTCCTTTATTGCTTTGGCGAGGAACAATGATTTCTGAGTTAATTTTACACCTACAAAGGAAAATTTGATAATTGATTTATCCACAGAAAAGTTTTGTTAAAAACAATGTTTATCGTATAATTTAATCACCTTGAAAAATCAATTTAAGTCAGGTGAATTCCGGTGAAAATCCGGAGCTATGCCGTAACGGTTAAAGCCCGACCCCTGCTTAAATTGCAAATTAAATGCTTCCGGGCAGAAGCGCAAACTTTAAATACCTTGTGTTTCTGTTTAAGGTATTTTTTGTTATCCAAAAGGAGGAAACAAAAATGAAAGTAATGACGCGGAAAGACTTTGTATCTTGGTTTGCTGCATTGTTGACGACTGTCTTTTTTGCCCCCGCAGCAGCTAATGCCGCTGTTAACTGGAATTCCAGCATCAGATTTAAAGTCAAGGTGCCGGGAACCGTGCTTGAGGGGACTTTGTCTAAGTTTGACTGTGTGACGAAGGAATTCTCATTATGGGGGGCAATGGTTTTGGCAATAGGCGGCTGTAACGGCAACTGGGTTTGCGCCGTAAACGGAAGATGGCTTACAAAATCAGCGGCTTTAAGCAATGTCAATGCCGGTGATGTTATCGAATGGCATGAGGTATAGCCCCAAAATTTTTACGGGAGAAATAAAATTCTCCCGTTTTTTTCGGCATAGATATTTATCCACAGAATTTTCTTGCCAGGAAAATAAAAAAAAATTATAATCAATTCACCTTACAAACAAACGCTCGATCCCGCCATCCATAATAATTTTTTTTAAGGAAGGCGGGACAAGGTCAGGGAATCCGGTGCAAATCCGGAGCTGTCCCGCAGCAGTAATCCTTCAATTTTGAGGGTAAGCCTGGGAACTGATCCGGCGTTATTTAATTCACTAAAACTCTTCGAGGCAAAGAGAAAAGTGACCGTTGTATTTTGCAGCGGAAACCTTTGTTAACTCCCTCGAAGCCGGGAGATTTTTTTATGAAAAAATTCCTTGCTTTGGTAAGCGGTCTTTCGCTTGCCATAACGACTTTATTTCCGCCGGGGCTGATTTCGGCGGAAATCAATCAGCCGGCAGTAGATTATTTAAAATCACAGACGCAAGATGCCTGGACTACCATGGCCTTGTCTGCCGCCGGTGAAACTGATTTAAACCTTGATCATTTAAAAACTGTCGCCGGAGATACGGCAACGGATTACGAAAAAGCGATTTTAGCCGTTGTTGCCGCGGGTGAAAATCCCAAAACTTTCGGTGATATTGATTATGTTGAAAAGTTAAAGACGGATTTTTACAGCCAAAACCAGATTGGCGATCCGGCCCTCTTTAACGATGATATCTGGGGAATAATGGCATTATCTGCCGCCGGTGAAACTTTTGACAGCCAGATAATGACTGATTCGAAGAATTTTTTAATTGCTCATCAAAATTCAGACGGCGGCTGGTCTTACGGCGTCGGCGGGCAGAGCGACACTAATGACACGGCAGCGGCAATTATGGCTCTTCTTGACGCGGGATACAATTCATCATCATCAGAAATCGTTTCGGCTGTAGATTTTTTAAAAGCCCGGCAAAATTCAGACGGCGGTTTTCCTTACGTATCAGGTTTTGAATCCGATTCCGGATCCGATTCCTGGGTGATTTCCGCCATATATAAACTTGGCCAAGACCCGAAAAATCCGGACTGGCAAAAAAATAATATCAGCCCGGTTGATCATCTGAAAAGTTTACAAACGGAAAACGGTTCTTTCAAATGGCAAACCGGCGATGCGGCTGGTTCGGCTTCAATGACTTCATTTGCCGTAATTGCTTTGGCGGAAAAATATTTTCCAGTCATTAATTTAAGCGGCGGAACCTGGCATGAAATAAGAATCGAGGGATTGGAAGATACCGTATGCAAAACAGAAGTTGCGGCTACAACAGCTTTGCAAGCCGTGGAAAACGCGGCTTCTGTCTGCGGCTACAGTTATGATATTCTGGATTCCAGTTACGGCAGATATTTGAACGCCGTTAACAGCGATGCCGCCACGGGTCTTTCCGGCTGGATGTATTTTGTAAATTTCATTTCCCCGGCAATCGGCGCCGGTGATTATGTTCTTCAGCCGGGTGATGAGGTTTTATGGTATTTCGGCGAATGGGGATATCCACCGACCCGGCTCAGAGTATCGGGAAAAAATTTCAATATAAACGACAATCTTACAGTCAATGCCGAATATTATAACGGTTTGTCCTGGCTGGCTCTGCCCGAGGCGCAAATTCATATCGGCAGCAGCACTTATACGGCAAATAGCGGCGGCAGTCTGACCGTTATGCTGGAGCAGGAAGGCGTTTTTGAGGTTTTTACCGAAACCGCCGGCTATGTCCGAAGTGACAGGGAAGAAATTGAAGTGGGGCAGATCAAAAGCGAAAATCTGGATTTGGTCGTGGAAGTCAGGCGGCCTGAGCCGGAATTGTCGTTTGAAGTTTCTTTAAATAACCTTGATTTCGGTTCAATGACTCCTGGGGAGCTTAAAGAAGTTGATTTAACGGTAACCAATACCGGTCAGTTTCCTCTTTATCTGGAATCTGAAGTGACGGGAAATAATTTATTTGCCGACAATTTAAAATTGAATCAGTCGGGCTGGGCAGATTTTTATACCACGCTTTCGGTTGCCTCAAACAGCAGCATCAAAGCCCAGTTAAACGTGCCTGCCGGCTATACTGACTTCGGGGTTAAAAACGGCCAGATGATATTCTGGGCGGTGCGGGCGGATTAACGTATGCAAAGAATTTTTCTGGCCTTGCTGTTTATTTTGCTTGCTCCAGTGGCCGCAGGCGCGGTGGGCATAGGCGTGCGTCCGTCAGATTTGAATATTAATGTTTCACTTAATCAGCAAAAAACAGCGGATCTGATCGTCTACAATTTATCGGCTGAACCGGCCGTTTTCGATGTTTATTCAGACGAACTGAATTCCTGGATAACAATTGCCCCCAATAATTTCCGCCTGGAAGCAGAAGAGACAAAAGTAATAAAGATAACCGTCAATGGCAAAGAAGCGGGCAGAACCGCGACCAATATTTCAGTCGTGGCCAAAGGATTAAACAAGCGCCTGTTCAATGCGGATTCAGGCATAAAAGTTCCCTTGAAAATTAACGTCACAAAAAATGTCGCAAGTTTAAGTCGGCCGGTCGTAATTTTATTGTCAATTGGCGCGGTTTTTGTTTGTCTTGTTTCGTGGTTTATGCTAAAATTCGGACGTAAACCCTGGTATAAAAGATTTTATGAAAAGTTAAGGAACATGCTTATTGATTAATTCTATGGAAAAAAATTTGAAAACAGCGATAAAAATCATAATTCCGGTAATTTTCCTCGCCGTCGGCATTTTTTTAGGCCAGGATTTTGCCAATTTGAATGAAATATTGAAAACCGGCAAAGACTCATCTGAATTGATTACTCAAAGGCACGATAAGGTTGAAGTAAGCCTGATGATTGATTACGGCAACGGAGAAATTGACGTTTATGAAGATGTACTGCTTGATAATCCCACTGTTTTCGAACTGCTTAAAAAAGTTACCGGAGAAAACAAGCTGGAATTTTCGTTCAACGACAAGTATAAAGATCTGGGAATTTTAGTTGAATCGATAAACGGAAAAAGGAATGATTTTTCAAAAAATCAGTTCTGGCAGTACTGGGTGAACAATCGATATGCCAATGTGGCCTCAGATAAATATCAGCTGAAAAACAGCGACGTGGTTTTATGGAAACTAGTTTTTGGGCAACAATAAACACAATAATTAATATACTATAAGTTATGCTAAAAAGAAAAATTTTAATCAGCGTAATTTTAATAATCCTCGGTGTCGTTACAAGGATTCTGCCTCATCCTTTCAACTTTGCGCCTTTGGCGGGCATAGCTCTTTTTTCGGGAGTGTATCTTGGAGCCGTTTACGCTGTGGCAATTCCCGTCGGCTCGATGTTTGCCGGGGACGTTGTTTTAGGTTTTTACGAATTACCGATTATGATTTCGGTTTATGCTTCTTACGCCCTCATCGGTTTGATCGGATTGTTGATAAAAAAACATAAAAGCGTTGAAATAGTTTTAGGGTCTAGCCTTTTATCATCGTTTTTGTTTTTCTTTTTTACCAATGGCGCCGTCTGGTTTTTTGGAACCTGGTATGATCATAATTTGCAGGGTTTGACCGATGCTTTCATTTTAGCACTGCCTTTTTTCCGCAATACGGTTGTCGGTGATCTTTTTTACACCTCAATTCTTTTCGGATCATTGGAAACGGTACGCTTTCTTTTTAGAAACAGGAAATTGTCAAAAGCAATATCTTAAATATATAGCCGGAAAAAAGCTGCCGGAATAACTGGCAGCTTTTATAATTATATATTATAATAGTTTTATGGCAGAAAAAAGTTCAAACGGAAATTCAAACGCGACGGAATTGACCGAAAAAATACAAAAAAACCTGGAATATTCAAGGTCAATTTTAAATCAGATCCCGCCTGAATTGGGCAAACAGACGGAAGAAATAAAAAGACTTCTTGCGGATAATTTGAATTTTTCCAAAAGAATTTACGAAGGTATCAGAAATATCGAAAATTGGATTTTTTGGCGAAAAGTTTTCGGTACTTTAAAGTGGATTTTGATTCTAATACCGTTAATTTTGGGAGTTATTTATCTGCCACCGGTGATTAAAAATCTGGTCAACGAGTATCAAAGTCTTATTGGACTTTGGCGGATGAAGAATTAATTTCTGCTTCATTTGTTTTAAATAAACTTAAATGACCGGCTTTGAAAAAACAATATATTCCTTATGCAAAAAAATTCCCCCGGGCAAAGTCAGCACTTATAAATTCCTGGCTCAGGCAGCGGGAAAGCCGCGCGCTTACCGGGCGGCAGCCAATGCCCTGGCAAAAAATAAAAAGTTGTTTGAAATTCCCTGCCATCGCGTTGTCAGATCCAACGGCCTTAGCGGAGGATATGCCGGCGGCAGCAGGAACAAAACAATGCTTCTTAAGCAGGAAGGTGTCAAATTCAAAGGAAACAAAATCCTAAAAAATTTGATAGTGAAAATAAATGGATGAAGATAAAAATAATACAAAAATAAATAAAAATAATTCAAAAACACTGATTGCCGCAATTGCGTTCAGTTTGATTTTCGGCGTTATCGGCGGCGGTCTAGGAGGAATGTTGACCGTTGCTTATTCCGACACAGTTTTTCCCTGGATACGAAAAAACATACTCCAGGAGCCGATAATAAACAAAAACGTCACGGTGAACTACAATTCCGCCATAACCGATGTGGTCGCATTCGCCAGCCCGTCTGTTGTCAGTATTTCTGTCACTAAGGAAATCCCCCAGATCCAGCAGAGCCCGTTCAATGATCCTCTTTTCCGTCAGTTTTTCGGTGACGAATTTCAAATATATGACAATAGCGGCCAAGGGACGCAGAAACAGGAAATCGGGGGAGGCAGCGGTTTTGTTGTTTCAGCTGACGGATTGATTGTCACTAATAAACATGTGGTAATTGATGAAAACGCCGAGTATTCCGTTCTGACAAATGACGGCAATAGTTATTCCGCCAAGATTCTTGCCCGCGATCCGGTAAACGACCTGGCAATCCTGAAAATTGACAAAAATAATCTACCGGCTTTAGAACTGGGAGATTCTTCAAATATAAAGCTGGGGGAAAACGTAATTGCCATCGGTAATGCTTTGGGCGAATTCAGAAATACGGTTTCCACCGGGGTTATTTCCGGACTGTCAAGATCAATTACCGCAGGCGGCCAGGGTTTTTCCGAACAGTTGTCAGGCGTCATACAAACTGACGCTGCCATTAATCCCGGCAATTCAGGCGGACCGCTGCTGAATCTGGAAGGGCAGGTGATAGGTGTTAACACTGCCGTGGTAAGCGGCGCTTCCAATATAGGATTCGCCATACCCATAAACGACGTCAAAAAATCCGTGGAGAGCGTGATAAGATACGGAAGAATCGTCAGGCCGTATTTAGGGGTAAGGTATATATTGATAAATAAACAGTTGGCCGAAGACAATAATTTACCCTACGACTACGGCGCTTTGATTACCAGGGGTGAACAGGTGACTGAACTGGCTGTAATTCCCGGCAGCCCGGCGGATAAAGCCGGTCTCGAGGAAAATGATATAATTTTAGAAGTTGACGGGAAGAAAATCGATGCTGAAAACGATTTGGCCAAAATTTTATTCAATCATTCGGTCGAAGAAGTTATCAAACTCAAAGTTTATCATAAAGGCGAGGAAAAAACAGTTGAGGTCAGGCTCGGAGAATTTAAAGATTAAATCATATGACACGAAGAACATATATTTTATTTTCAATTTTGGTCGGACTTTTAATTTTTGCCGGATTTTTTATGGGTTTATGGAATTTTTTATGGGAAGAGAAGGAAGCCGATTACACATTGGCGCTGCAAAAATGCGATCTTTTGTCGGAAAGCAACTGTCTTGCCAATCCCAAATGCGAGCCGATATATTCCAATTTGGAAAATAAGCTGAATTTTTTGGATTGCAAAGAAATTGAAATTAACAAAAAGAAATTGAACAACAAATCAGAAGAATTGTGCCAGGCAACATCAGGAAAATGGCAGAATACAAAGCTTGGTCCTTACTGCCAGTGTCCTTTTGGCAAAACCTGGCAGACGACGGAAGGGTGTAAATAAATGAAGGAAATAATTTCAAAATTAAAAAAACTGAAAGAAAAATATTCAGAGGTGCGGAGGTTTCTTTGACCTGGAAAAAAACAAAAGGGAATTAGCAGTGCTTCAGGAAAAAATGGCAGCGCCTGATTTTTGGAGAACTCAGAATGCAGCAGCAATCTCCCGGCAATTTCAGGATTTAACGGCGGAAATTTCATTTTGGGAAAATTTAAGAACGGATTTAGATAGCGCTTATTTTCTTGCCAAAGAAGCGGAAAAGCAAAAAGATGAAAGCATAAAGGAAGATTTGGAAAAAAAGGTTTCAGAAATAGAAAGTAAATTAAAAGAACAGGAGTTCTTTATTTTATTTTCCGGGAAATACGATAACCGAAACGTAGTGATTTCCATACATTCAGGTGCCGGCGGTGTCGAAGCTCAGGATTGGGCAGAAATGCTTTTGCGGATGTATCTTAGATTTTGCCAGAAAAAAAATTGGGATGCCAGAATAATCGACGAAAGCCGTGGTCAGGAAGCAGGTATTAAATCGGTAACCGTGGAAATTATAGGCAGGTATGCTTACGGGCACTTAAAATCTGAAGCTGGGGTGCATCGGTTGGTCCGCATATCTCCGTTTGACGCCGAAAAAATGCGCCATACATCCTTTGCTTTGGTAGAAGTAATGCCGGTGTTAGAAGAAGTCAGAGAAATAGAAGTCAAGGAAGAAGATTTAAAAATTGACACTTTCCGTTCATCGGGCCACGGAGGACAGAGCGTCAACACTACCGACTCGGCTGTCCGGATTACGCATTTGCCGACTAAAATTTCAGTCAGCTGTCAAAATGAACGTTCACAGGCGCAAAACAGACAGACGGCAATGAAGATCTTGAAATCCAAGCTGTTTTTAGCTAAACTACAAGAACAGGAAAAATTAAAAACAGAGCTGCGCGGCGTTGTTCTTTCTCCCGAGTGGGGCAGTCAAATCAGGTCTTACGTCCTTCAGCCGTATAAATTAGTAAAAGATCATCGGACAGAATTTGAATCAACAGAACCGGAAGAAATATTGGCCGGAAATTTAGATAATTTCATAAAAGAATATCTGGAATATAAAGCCAGAGGAAATTAAGAATTAATTAATTAATATGGGAAAAATAGAAATCTTTAGGCCTCCCGAGGAAGAATTTTCAGGCCGCCAAGATTTGGAAAAAACAGATGAAGAAAAAAAGAACGGGCCAAAAAAAAATAAAATTAAGGTACCACCGCCGGAACAAGGTCAGCTAAATTAAAAGGATGAAAATAACTAAAGCCAAAAAATCAGATAGAAAATTTATAGCCAAACTTCTTTTTGAGTTGCTTAATATTAAAAACGCGGGCGAAGGCGAAAAAATTTTTTTGTCCGAAACGAAAAAAGGCCATAATTATTTAATCGCCAAAGAAAAAAACAATGGTGTGGGGCTGATTACTTATTTGATGCACGGCCGGCCGAAACACGGCTTGGCGGAACTTTACCATGTAGTAGTTATGCCTGAATACAGGGGAACCGGCGCTGCCAAAAAGTTATTTCTGGCCCTGGAGAAAGAATTAAAAGCGGAATACAAAAAAGCAGGAGGCAAACTTCGGAAATTATTTTTAATGACACGGCGAAACAATTCCCGGGCCCAGAGATTTTACAAAAAAATGGGCATGAAATTTGAAACCAGATTAAAATCGCATTTTTATAAAGGCAAGGATGAATATATTTTTTCTAAATTTTACAAGTAATTATAATTAACTGTTTGCGGTCAACAGCCGTCTGTTGACGGATTATAAAGTTAAACTATGTGCGGTATTGTCGGTTATATAGGCAAAAGAAAAAAAATTTATCCCGTACTCCTTAACGGATTGAAAAGGCTGGAGTACCGGGGTTATGATTCAGCAGGCATAGCCTTGGTTTGTGGCGGAAAGATCGTAATTAAAAAAAAGGTGGGTAAAATTGCCGAGCTGGAAAAAGCCGTCGGCAAAAAATTAAGTACGGGTGAATTAGGAATTGCCCATACCAGATGGGCGACCCATGGCGGGGTAACCGATGCCAATGCCCATCCTCATTTTGACTGCAAGAAAAATATTGCCATTGTCCATAACGGTATTATTGAAAACTATAAGGTGTTAAAGGAACTTCTGGAGCGTGAAGGCCATAAATTTGTAACTCAGACCGATTCCGAAGTTTTAGCCCATCTGATAGAAAAATACAACGACAAAGTCAAAGATCTGGCTAAGGCGACAAGAATGGCGCTAAAGCAAGTTGTCGGCGCTTACGGCTTGATTGTCATGTCCCAGTACGAGCCGGACAAGCTTGTTGTCGCCAGAAAAGGCAGCCCGGTTGCCATCGGCATAGGAGAAAATGAATATCTGGTCGCGTCTGACGCGACTCCGATTTTGGAATATACAAAGAAAGTAATTTATCTTGACGACGAAGAAATCGGTATTATCAACCATAACGGTTATAAGGTGGTCAACCTGGAAAATAACGGAGTGCATAAAATGATAAACAACCTTGACTGGGATATAGCCATGGCGGAAAAATCCGGCTTTGAAACTTTTATGTTAAAAGAAATTTTTGAGCAACCCGAAAGCATTACCAACACTTTGCGCGGCAGAGTGCTGGCAAAAGAAGGAGAAGTAAAACTGGGCGGTCTCAATCTGACAGACGAGGAATTAAAAAGGTTCAAAAGAATTATTATTACCGCGTGCGGCACTTCCTGGCATGCGGCATTGATCGGCGAATACTTAATCGAAGAATTGGCAAAAATTCCGGTTGAAGTTGAATATGCTTCCGAATTCCGCTACCGCAGTCCGTTGGTGGACAAGGAAACTTTAATGATTGCCATATCGCAATCGGGTGAAACAACTGACACCTTATTTGCTTTAAGGGAAGCGAAAGCTTTGGGAGCCAGGACTTTGGGAATTTGTAACGTCGTTGGATCGACTATTGCCAGAGAAGTTGACGGTGGAATTTATCTTCATGCCGGGCCCGAAATAGGCGTAGCATCAACCAAGGCATTTACATCAATGGTAACGGCACTGTTTCTTTTTGCCATGCATTTGGCAAGAGAAAAGGGATTGATTGAAAAAAGCAAAGCGAAAAAAATTATCAGCGAATTGCTAAAGGTGCCGGATTATGTTCGTGAAATATTAAATTTAAACGATGGAATAAAGACGATCGCCCGGAAATACAAAGACAATAAAAATTTTATTTATTTAGGAAGAGGCAATAATTTTCCCGTCGCTTTGGAAGGGGCGTTGAAACTAAAGGAAATTTCTTATATTCATGCCGAAGGGTACCCGGCAGCAGAAATGAAGCATGGGCCGATTGCTTTAATAGATGAAGATATGCCGGTGGTATTTATCGCGACCAGGGACAAAGTCTATGAAAAAATTATGAATAATATTTCGGAAGTAAAGGCCAGACAGGGAAAAATTATAGCTGTGGCAACGGAAAATGACAATGAAATAAAAAAAATTGCCAACGAAGTGATCTTTGTTCCGAAAACCGATGAGCTGCTCTATCCGATTCTGACATCAATACCACTGCAGCTTCTGGCTTATCATATTGCTAAGTTAAAGGGTTGCGATGTCGACAAGCCGAGAAATTTGGCAAAAAGCGTAACTGTAGAATAATAAAAAAATTTATGAAAATATTAGTCACTGGCGGCGCCGGCTTCATCGGTTCTCATCTTTGCAAAAGGCTGCTGGCTTTAAATAACCAGGTTATCTGCGTGGACAATTTTTTCACCGGCCAGAAAAAGAATATTTCTGATTGCATCGAAAATAAAAATTTTATCTTAATTGAACATGACATTATTGAACCGCTCTATGTTGACGGCGAAGTTGATCAGATTTACAATCTGGCCTGCCCAGCTTCCCCGGTTCATTATCAGAAAAATTCAATCCGTACGGTCAAGGCGAATGTTCTGGGTGTAATAAATATTCTGGGTTTGTCCAAGGAGAAAAAATGCAAAATACTACAGGCATCAACTTCTGAAGTATACGGCGATCCTGACGATTTGCATCATCCGCAGAAGGAAAATTATAACGGCAATGTAAATCCCATCGGCCCGCGCGCCTGCTATGACGAAGGCAAGCGCTGTGCTGAAACATTATTTTTTGATTATCATCGGACCCACAAAATTTCGATTGCGGTGGCGCGGATTTTTAACACTTACGGTCCCCAGATGGCAATAAATGACGGCCGCGTGGTTTCCAATTTTATTCTGCAAGCTTTGAAAAATGACGATATCATCATTTACGGCGATGGCAATCAGACAAGGTCTTTTTGTTATGTCGACGACATGGTTGACGGCTTAATTAAGCTTATGGAAACCAGAAATTTTACCGGACCCGTGAATCTAGGCAACTGCGATGAATATCAGATAATAAAGCTGGCTCAGATGATAATAGACAAAACCGGTTCGAAAAGTAAAATTGTTTTTAAAGAATTGCCGCAAGACGATCCGAAACAGCGGCAGCCGGACCTATCTTTGGCCAAAGAAAAACTGAACTGGCAGCCGCAGGTTAAATTGGAAGAAGGGCTGGAAAAGACCATCGGTTATTTCAGGAAAATAGTGTAGCCGAGCCACTGGTGCAGTTGATTTTTAAATAATAAAAAGTTTCAAATAAATTACCGATTTTACTCGATGGTTATTAACAGTATTCAGATATTGAATTTAGAATTTAATAAAATTTATGTCTAAAGTATTAGTTACGGGAGGCGCAGGTTTTATCGGTTCCAATCTGGTTAAAGAACTGGTAAATGCAAACGACGAAGTCACGATTATCGATAACCTTTCAACGGGAAAAAAGGAAAATATTCATCCGCGGGCGAAATTTGTCAAAGCCGATATCACTGACTTTGAACAGATAAAGCCGCACTTTAAAGGTATGGATTTTGTTTTTCATATGGCTGCATTGCCACGGGTTCCATATTCAATTGATCATCCCGTCGAAACTCACAATATAAACATCAACGGCACTTTGAACGTTTTACTGGCAGCCAAAGAAGCTAAAGTCAGACGGTTGGTTTATTCGGCTTCCTCGTCAGCCTACGGTAACAGCGAAAGACTGCCGTTAAAAGAAGACCAGCTGCCCCAGCCGATGAGCCCTTACGGCCTGCACAAGTATGTCGGTGAACATTACGCCAAATTATTTTTCCTGTTTTACGGTCTTGAAACCGTCAGTTTGCGCTATTTTAACGTTTACGGACCAAATATGGCTTTTTCCGGCGCTTATTGCCTGGTAATAGCCGTTTTTTTAAAGCAAAAAAAAGAAGGACAGCCATTAACCATTACCGGTGACGGAACACAGACCCGTGATTTTACATTTGTCTTTGATGTTGTCAGGGCCAATATCCTGGCGGCAAAGAGCGATAAAGTCGGGAAAGGCGAGGTTATTAATATCGGAGCGGGACATAACCATAGCGTTAATGAGGTTGCAAAAATTATCGGCGGACCGACAGTCAATATTGCACCGCGCGTGGAACCTCATGACACATTAGCGGATAATACCCTGGCAAAAAAATTGTTGGATTGGCAGCCGGAAGTAGATTTTAATGAGGGGATGAAAAGGACGATTGAATGGTTTGAGAAATTAAGATAAGGAAGTTATCCTAAGGTATATGGAGAAGACTGCATTCGCGAATGCAGTCTTTTAGGTAATCGAAAAGTCTTTATAGTAAAAGAACAAAATTTAATCTGGAAAGCCCCCGTCACTACTAGCTTGCCTGGCGCTTTTCAGTGCCAAAGGCGATTATTTCCCGATTATTCACCGTTAATTCGCCACCCCGTGGCCTCTGCGTTTGGTGATTCCGGGCCTTGTCCTTGGACGCGAGGACTTTCCAGATTTTCAAATAACATTAACAGATACTTTATACAATGTCAATAGTCAGTATTTGTTAAAATTTTCATATCAGATTTACTCTGTTATCATATAACGATATATGGTAACAAAAGTGTTATTGTCTTTTTAAGTAAACAAAAAGCAGGCTTTCGTTACCTGCTTTTTTAAAATTTAAATTCTTCGGCAGCCGGTTATATATTTAAATACCGTTTCAGTTCTTTGGCTGTAACTTCAGTTTTTTGTTCGTCTATTTCAATTTTTTTTGCTTCAATAAACCTTTCGGTGATATGTTTTCCCAAAGCTTTTTTTATTATTTCATTTTTTTTCAGGAATAGTATGCTTTCGGTCAACGAGCCGGGCAGATTTTCTATTTTCAGTTCCTGTTTTTTATTTTCATCCAAATGGTAGATATCTTCTTCAACGGGAGGAGGCGGCTGTATTTTGTTATCTATGCCGTCAAGACCTGAAGCCAAAACCGCAGCAAACGCCAGATAAGGATTTGCCGAAGGATCTGGTGAACGAAGTTCGATCCTTACCGACTGTTCCTTGCCTTCGGTATATCTTGGAATTCTGACAAGCGCCGAGCGGTTCATCTGTGCCCAGCAGATATTGACAGGAGCTTCGTACCCCGGGACTATTCTTTTATAGGAATTGGTTGTCGGATTGGTCAGGGCCGTAAATGCTTTGGAATGGTATAAAATTCCGCCAATAAAATATTTAGCGGTTTGGGAAAGTTTATATTTATCGTTTTCATCGTAAAAAGAATTGTTGCCGCTGGTGTCAAATAAACTTAAATGCAAATGCATTCCTGATCCGTTAATGTTTTCAAACGGCTTGGGCATGAAAGTTGCTTTGACGTCACAACTCTGGGCGATTGCCTTAATCGTAGTTTTTAAAGTTATGATGTTATCTGCCGTTTTTAGCGCATCGCTGTAGCGAAAATCAATTTCATGCTGTCCGGCTGCAACTTCATGATGTCCGGCCTCAATATTAATATTTAATTCTTCTGACATTTCAATAACCTTTTCTCTTATTGTTGAAGCTACGTCAAACGGTGAAAAATCAAAATAACCGGCATAGTCATGAGGCATCGGTGATAAATTATGGTTTTTTTCAAGTAGAAAAAATTCAAGTTCAGCTCCAACGTTAAAAATGAAACCTTTGTTCTTCGCCTGAAGCATTGCCTGTCTTAAAATGTAACGAGGGTCACCGTCAAATTTTTCCCTGTTTGGTTTAAGAACATCGCAGATAATTCTGGCGGACTTATTTTCAGTTCCGCTCCAGGGCAAAGTGCAATATGTTTTTACGTCTGGCATTAATAACTGATCTGATTCGGCAATTCTGGCAAAACCTTCAATCGAAGATCCGTCAAACCAAATTCCTTTTTCCAGGGCGTTTTCCAGCTGCCTAATCGGAATTACTATATCTTTGGGAATGCCTAAAATGTCTGTAAACTGCAAATGAATGTATTTGACCCCGTCCTTTTCCGCCCTTTTTAAAATGTCTTTCATTGAAATATTTTGTTAATTATGATAAATTACAACTGGTATTTTCAGTTAATAATTTTACTCTTGTTTACTTTTTTAGTCAAAATATGGATAAAATTTATCTTGATCAAAGAATACGAAAAATTCCGAACTTTCCCAAAAAGGGCATTTTATTTTATGATGTGACAACTATTTTTGAAGATGCCGGATGTTTTAAAAAAATGATAGATGAAATGGCTGCAAGATACGAAGGTCAAAAAATTGATAAGGTTGTGGGAATAGATGCGCGGGGATTCTTGCTGGCCGCAACTTTGGCATATAAATTAGGCGCGGGGATTTCAGTCGTCAGAAAAAAAGGCAAACTGCCTTCCCGATGCATATCATCTACTTATGAAAAAGAATACGGTCCGGATACGGTGGAAATGCATGACGACACCATAAAGCCGGAAGAAAAAGTAATTATAGCTGACGATTTATTGGCAACCGGCGGTACAATGCTGGCGGCAGTCGAAATGGTTAAAAAAATGGGCGGGGAAATTGCCGGTATTGAGTTTATAATCAATTTGTCTTTTTTACCCGGATTAAAAAAACTGGAAGAAGCGGGATACAGGGCAAATTTTTTGATTGATTATATTTCAGAAAAGGTGACAACGATTTAATTATCTTTGTCATCCTGAGCCATTTTCAGTTTTATTTGAAAAAGATATTGAAATAATTCGTTATTCCCTTTTATAAAAACGATAAATTAATATTTGATTTTTGCTTATGTCATCAATAAAAATCGGAATTATCGGCGGTTCGGGCCTTGATGACCCGAAATTGTTAAATGATTTTAAAGAAAAAGAAGTCCAAACAAAATGGGGGAAACCTTCATCGATCATGACCACGGGTAAACTGGCTGATGCAGAAATATGTATACTGTCCAGGCATGGCAAAGAACACAAAATCACGCCGACAGGCGTAAATTACCGCGCCAATATCCAATCGCTTAAAGACGCGGGCTGTACCCATATTCTGGCGACTTCCGCCTGCGGCAGTCTGCGGGAAGAAATTAAACGGGGAGATTTTATTATTCTGGACCAGTTTATTGATTTTACCCGCCATCGCAATGTTACTTTTTACGATGAGTTTCCCGGTGGCGCGGACAATGCCAAACATACGGGTATGGCAGATCCTTTTAATGAAGATTTGCGCCGTGCATTAATAAAAACTTGCGAAGAATTGAATTTGTCTCACCATAAAAAAGGCTGTGTGGTTACAATTGAAGGGGCGCGGTTTTCAACTCGCGCCGAGTCAGATATGTTCAGACTCTGGGGAGCCGATGTCATCAATATGTCAATTGCGCCTGAAGTTATTCTGGCAAATGAAGCCGGCATCCCTTACGCGGCTGTGGCTATGTCAACAGATTATGACTGCTGGAAAACAGATGAGGAGGCTGTAACCTGGCCTGAAATATTGAAAATTTTCAATCAAAATGTTGATAATGTAAAAAAATTGCTGATAAATACCGTGCCAAAAATCTCTCAAATAAAAAAAGAAGTTGAAGTTAAATAAAAAATAAATCGGCGCAAAATAAAATTTGTGCCCCTGTCTAAATTTAGTGACAATTCATACGCCCATTTCGTAACCAGCAAAACATTCAATAATTACCCATACTTTAAGGATGAATATTGCTGCAGGATCCTGTTAGAAAATATTAAGTTTTATGGTAATAAATTTGATTACGAAATATTGGCCTGGGTAATTATGTACGATCATTTGCATCTGATATTATGGTGGAATGTGGAAGAGAAAAAGAATTTAACAATATCAAAAATAATGCAGTGGATAAAAGGCAATTCAGCCAGGGAAATTATTGATTATTTGGTTCTGGGTAGGCGAAAGCCTCTGCTTTCGCCAATAAGCTTTGAGCAGAGGCTCAAAGCTAACCACAGAAGAGGATTAAAATATAGGATCTGGCAGCCGGGATTTTACGATTTTAATATTTATTCTGATAAAAAGCTGCAAGAGAAGGAAAATTACATCCACCAAAATCCAATCCGAGCCGGTCTTGTTAAATCAATTGATGAATATAAATGGTCAAGCTTTAATGATTCATAAATTATAACTATTAATATGGGAATTCAGGTTGAATACAATCCGGATCTGGCCTTAAGAAATATTACCGAATTCAAAGCCGGGCGCAGGAAAATAGAAGAATGCGTGCCGGAAAATCTTGCGGCAGGCAAAATTTATGAATTTTTAAAATCAGGCCAGAGAAATTACTGGCTGGAGGGTGAATTGCCGCTTTTGGAAACTGACGGTAATGCCCATCTTTCAAAACCTTTGGCCGGTATAATTATTGTGGAAGCAACTCATTTTTCAGAAAACGGCAGAACATTTACCAGGGGAAAGTATAAAGTTATTGAAGTATTCAATAATAATGAAGAGATTCATTTTAACGGCTTTACAAAAATATGAAAAAGATTTTAGTGTCAGGGTCTTTAGCCTATGATAAAATAATGGATTTCCCGGGAAAATTTTCCGATCATATCCTGCCGGACAAGATTCATGTTTTGTCTGTCAGTTTTTTGGTTAACAGTTTAAAAACCAATTTCGGCGGAACGGCGGGTAACATCGCTTACAATTTGTCTTTGCTAAATGAAAGGCCGTCTGTATTGGCGACCGCCGGGTCTGACTTTTTGCCGTACAGAAAATGGCTGCAAAAAAATCAAATTGATATTTCTAATGTTAAAGTCATAGAGAACTTGTTTACGTCTTCGGCCCATATTATAACCGACCAGTCTGACAATCAAATAACCGCCTTCCACCCCGGGGCTGGGGGATTTTCAGCGTTAAAAAAAGATTTCGGAAAGTATGACATAGCAATAGCAGCTCCCGGACAGCAAAATGATATGGTAAAAGTATGCAGTATCTGCCGGAAGAAAAAGATTCCATATATTTTTGACCCGGGACAGCAGATGGCCGCGCTTTCAGGATTGCAGCTTTTGCAATGTTTAAACGGCGCCGAAGTTTTTATTTCAAACGATTACGAATTGGCCATGCTGTTTAAAAAAACGGGCTTGAATGAAAAATCATTAATAAAAAAAATCAAAGTTTTGGTAACCACTCTAGGAGAGAAAGGTTCAATTATAAAAACACAGAAAGAAATTTATAAAATTCCGCCGGCCAAACCCAAAAATACATCCGACCCGACCGGGGCGGGCGACGCTTTCCGTGC
>QZIU01000017.1 GCA_003599625.1 Candidatus Parcubacteria bacterium | reverse complement strand
TCAAACGGTCGGAATTTATTAAAAAATCAAATTAGAAATCAGTCAAGTATGACATTTCTAAATTGCTCGAACTATGACATTTCTATTTTGCTTTGACAGCCAAACGACGCGATATCCGTTGGTCGTTCAGCCAATCCTGCCTACCGGCAGGCCGCAGGGTTGGAATTTGCGGAAGTTATGCACAAGGTGTAAATTTGCACCCTACAACAACCGGAGTACAATAAAGGTAACTAAGCGCAAGCTTAAGTGTCGAATTATTATTTTAGTATTATTTTGTAAAGTTTTTAAAGATAAATATTTTCATGAAAGGCAATAAAATTTTTTCCATAGCCTTGTCGGTGTTCGTCTCATTCGTCTTCATATTCGCCGTCACTTACGCGGCGACGACGATCAGCACGAACATCTCGACGGGCGGGACGTTGAGCGTGACGGGAGCCAGCACCTTGACCGGAGCGGCAACTCTTAGCTCTACTCTTGATGTTACCGGCGCGGCGACTCTTTCCTCGACTCTAGGAGTAACCGGTTTAGCCACATTCCTTGGCGGGGCGACTACTACCACACTGACGCTTCTCAATGGAGAAGTTATCAGTAACTCGACAAATGGCGTCATTCAGCTCGGCGGAATAGCGTCAACAACCTCGATAACACTTCTTAACGGGGAAACTATCACTAACGCGACTGACGGCACAATAGCCCTTACGGGCGCGTTGACCGTTTCCGGCGCTTCAACCCTTACCGGTTTAGCCACTCTTCTTGGCGGCGCGACCACGACTTCGCTTACCCTTCTCAACGGAGAAGTAATAAGCAATACCACGGACGGAGTGATCCAGCTTGGCGGGATAGCGTCAACCACATCTATTACTTTGTTGAATGGCGAAACGATCACAAACGCCACAAATGGCGAAATAGCCATCGGCGGAGCGAGCGATACGATCAAAATTCTTGGCACCGCCAGCACCTCCGCAATTAAGGTTGGAGACGAGCCGGCCGCGCCGACGATCAACGGCATGGTCTTCGGTTATTGTTCTTTTGCCGATGTGACGTCTTTTACCGCTTCAACAACGAAATTCTTTGATTGCACGACGGAACCGGCCGGAGCTTTGGTTGCCGGGGACCGAGTATTCGTGCAAGCCACCAGCTCTTTTGACAGCATGTTCGTTATCCAGGCCGCTTCAACGACGGGAGTCAGCACCATCAATCTCCGAGTCTTGAACACCGGACTTGACGGCGCGGCCGACGGGACGCTGGGCGGCACTTCCATCAATTTCTGGGCGGTTCGATAATTCTTTAATCAATTAAAATTATGAAAACTTATTTAACGATTCTGCTATCTTTCCTGATCACTCCGGTTTTGGCCTTCGCCGCTCTGGATGTGACGGTGGGCGATTCGACGACAATAAGCGTAAATGGAATAAGTTTGGTCGTAAGCGGAGACGCCACTTTGGACTCTATAACCGTTAATGATACCAACTTCTCCGTCGTTCTTTCGGCGGGAGCCTCGATCAAAGTTACTTCCGCTGACCGAAAGGCTTTGACCGCCAGCCCGAATACATACACGACTTCTTCCACTTGCACCAGCCAGCAGTCTGAGATAACACTCTCGATGTCTTCCGGTTCGGCTACGACGGTAACGGTAACTCCGTCCACATCCACTTGCGCTCTTCCGGGCGGCGGTTCTCCGGGATCAGTCGGCGGCGGCGGTGGCGGGGGATCCGCAGTTCCGACTCCTGTTTATACCGTTATTCCAGGCACAGCTTCCGCTTCGTCCGTATCATCTGCTTCGCAGCAGACAAGTTCCGCCTCAAGCGTAGCTGCCCAAACTTCCGGAACGCAAGCAGCCCAAACCACCTCTTCCGCTGTTAGCGGGGCGACGTCCGGACTTACTCTTACCAAACAATTGAAGTACGGCATGAAGGATGGCGAGGTCAAGGCTCTCCAACAGGCATTGGCCGTGGATAAGACCATATATCCGGAAGGCTTGGCCACCGGATATTACGGCCCGGCCACCAGAAATGCCGTCATCAGATTTCAAAAGAAATACGGCATAGATCCGGTCGGCTTCGTCGGTCCGGCGACAAGAAAGAAGATCATGGAGGTTTATGGCTCCTCGACAGTTTCGGCGCATGCTTCATCAGGCTCAACCGCGCTTTCCGAGTCATCCAAACAGCAGCAAGTCCAAGCTCTTCAGCAGCTCATCAATCAATTATTGGAGCAAGTGAAGGCTTTACAAGCCAAACTTGGCCAGTAAATTGGTTAGCTTAAGCAAAAGGCAAATAGCAAGCAAAATCTCTCCGCCCAGGCGGAGAGATTTTGCTATCTGGCAATCCGGTTTTTATGGATCTGGCGAAACCCATTTGACAGCCGTTAAATTATCATTACAATAGACCTAATTGCATAAAATTTCATAAAAATCCTTATTAATGGTAGGGTTTTATTATTTACGTGGTGAAATTGTTAAATTAAATTTTTAAATTCGAAGCCCTTTTTGAAAACCGGGGTTTTTTGATTTTTTGTTTTTTAAAATTTAAACGGTCGTTCTAATTTATTAATAATTAAAAAATAATGAATATAAAATCTTTCGCTAAACTTAAAGAACCGGCCTCTCAGCTTCCCAACCTGGTGAAGATGCACACTGACTCTTTCCAATGGCTTATAACCGAAGGCCTTCAGGAATTGTTTCAGGAATTTTCTCCGATAAACGATTACTCTCAGAAAAAGTTTACCCTGGAATTTCTAGGGTACACTTTGGAAGAGTCGAAGAGCGACGAGTTCATGGCGAGAGCCAAGAATCTCACGCTCGAAGCTCCCCTTAAGGTGAGACTCAAGTTGACTAACAAAGAACTCGGTCAGGCAAAAGAGCAGGAGATCTTCTTTGCCGACTTTCCGGTAATGACGACCCGCGGAACCTTTATCATAAATGGAGTGGAAAGAGTGGTTGTCCCGCAGCTGGCCAGATCGTTCGGAGTTCAATTCAACGCCAATCTGATAAAGGGCAAGAAATTCTTCGGTTCGAAGATCATTCCTTCGAGAGGCATCTGGATGGAAATAGAAACCGAAGCGGACGGAGTCATTTACGCCAGGATCGACAATAAAAGAAAGATCCCCGTCTCGTCAATTTTAAGGATCTTCGGTCTGAAGAGCAATGAAGATATTCAAGCCGCTTTCAGCGACGTGGACAAAGGGCAGGTTCCTTTCATCAAGAAAACGCTTGAGAAGGATTCGGCCAAAACTTTGCAGGAGTCTTACATGGAATTGTACAAAAGACTCAGACCGGGCGAGCCTATCGACATGCTTGGTTTTGAGAACAGCAAAAATTACATCGACGGCATTTTCGAAGCGGAGCGATACGACCTGTCTCTCATCGGCCGATATAAATTAAACAGCCGATTGGGCAAGCCGGTGGACAAGATCAGGTCCGAACCGCGAGTCATCAAGCTCGACGATCTTATCGGCATTATTACCAAGGTAATAGAACTCAACAATAATCCCTTGGCGCAGCCCGATGACATCGATCATCTCGGCAACAGAAGAATAAGGGGCGTGGGAGAACTTTTGCAGCAGAAATTGAGAGCCAACATGGCCAAGATGAAGCGAAACATCCAGGACAGGATGTCTACGGCCGACCCCGCGACATTGGTACCCGCTCTTATCGTCAACAGCAGGCCGTTCATGACGGCTGTGCGGGATTTCTTTACGACAAACCAGCTTTCGCAGTTCATGAGCCAGAAGAACACTTTGGACGAAATGGAGCACCTGAGAAGGCTTTCCGCTCTCGGGCCGGGCGGCTTGACCAGGGAAAGAGCCGGCTTCGAGGTTAGAGACGTGCACCCTTCCCATTACGGAAGAATTTGTCCCATTCAGACCCCGGAAGGTCCGAACATCGGTTTGGTCGTGCATCTGGCCATTCACGCCAGACTCAACGAATTCGGCATTCTTGAGACCCCATACAGAAAAGTAAAGGACGGCAAAGTTACCGACGAAATCGCTTATCTCAACGCCCTGGATGAGTCCAGGTATAACATCGCGCATGCCGAGGTTAAAATAGACCTCAAGACGGGAGAACTTTTGGACGAAGAAGTGGAAGCCAGGGTCATGTCGCAACCGGGTTTGGTGGCCAAACAGGATGTTCATTTCATGGACATGTCGGCCAACCAGGCTTACAGCGTGGCCACCAGCATGATTCCGTTCCTTGACCACGACGACGCGACCAGAGCCTTGATGGGTTCGAACATGCAAAAGCAGGGAGTGCCCTGCATCAAGCCGGAAGCTCCTTTGGTGGGAACCGGCATGGAAGCGCGCGCCGCCAGAGATGTAGGCAGGATGATACTCGCGGAGAATGACGGTGTCGTAGAGTACGCGGATGCCAACAAAATAATCATTAAGGAGGACGCGAAGAAAAAGAGAACATACAACCTGGCGACATTTTTGAGGTCAAACGCCCTGACGGCCATTCATCACAGGCCATCGGTCAATGTTGGCGACAACATCAAGAAAGGCGATGTTTTGGCGGATAATTATTCCAGCGAGGCCGGAAGAATGGCCTTGGGTCAAAATGTTTTGGTGGCCTTTCTTTCCTGGAAAGGAGCCAACTTCGAAGATGCCATAATCATCTCGGAAAAATTGGTGCGGGATGACAAATTTACCTCTGTGCATGTCGAGGAATTTTCCATAAACATCAGAGACACAAAGCTTGGACCGGAAATAACCACATACGATATCCCGAATGTCGGCGAAGAAAAATTGAAGGATCTTGATGAAGACGGTATTGTGCGAATCGGAGCGGAAGTGAGAGCCGACGATATCCTGGTGGGAAAAATTTCTCCAAAAGGAGAGGTGGAGTTGACACCGGAGGAAAGATTGCTTCGATCGATCTTCGGCGAAAGAGCCAGAGACGTTAAAGACAGTTCCCTGAGGCTTGATCACGGCAAGCAGGGAAGAGTGATCGGCATCAAAATTTTCTCGAGAGATCTGGGAGATAAACTCGAGCCTGGAATAATCAAACAAGTTTACGTCGAAATAGCCAAACTCAGAAAGATTTCCGTCGGGGATAAATTGGCCGGAAGGCACGGAAACAAAGGTGTCATTTCCAAGATCTTGCCTGTGGAAGATATGCCGTATCTAGAGGATGGAACGCCGGTGGACATCATTCTTAACCCGCTTGGCATCGCTTCCCGTATGAACATCGGACAGCTTCTGGAGACGCATCTCGGATGGGCCGCGGAGAAGCTCGGTTATCACGCGGTAACCCCGGGATTCCACGGAGCCACGGAAGAGGAGATCAAAGAAGAATTGAAGAAAGCCGGCATATCGGAAGACGGCAAAGTGAAGCTGCACGACGGACGAACCGGAGAATCATTCGATCAGAAGGTCACGGTCGGACAAATTTACATGATGAAGCTTGATCACATGGTCGAGGACAAGATTCATATGAGATCGATCGGTCCTTATTCCCTTATCACCCAGCAGCCTCTTGGCGGCAAGGCGCAAGGCGGAGGGCAGAGATTCGGAGAAATGGAAGTCTGGGCCCTCGAAGGTTATGGCGCGGCGCACACGCTGCAGGAAATGCTTACGATAAAATCGGACGACATCGTGGGAAGGGCGGCGGCTTACAATTCCATCATCAGGGGAGAGAAGTTCAAGAGTCCTCATTTGCCGGCCTCGTTCCATGTGTTGATCAGCGAATTAAGAGGCCTGGCGCTGGATATAGACCTTAAGGGAATGAAGGAGAAGGGAAAAGCTTAAAAATTAAAAAAACCTACAACCTTAACTTATGGATACAAAAGTAACAGATTTTGAGTCGATAGTTCTCAAGCTCGCTTCTCCCGAGAGGATATTGTCCTGGTCTCACGGAGAAGTGACGAAGCCGGAAACTATCAACTACCGAACCCAAAGACCGGAGCGTAACGGTCTCTTTTGCGAGAGGATATTCGGGCCGGAAAAAGATTTCGAGTGTTACTGCGGCAAATACAAAAGGATCAGATATAAAGGCATCGTTTGCGAGAAGTGCGGCGTCGAAGTGACGAATTCCATCGTCCGAAGGGAAAGGATGGGCCATATCGCTCTGGCAGCGCCAGTTTCGCACATCTGGTTCCTCAAGGGAGCGCCGTCAAGGATAGGGATGCTTTTGGATATAAAGTCAACCGACTTGGATAAGGTCATCTATTTCGCCGGGTATATAATCACCAAAGTGATAGACGGGGAAAAAGCGGCCGCTTATAAAGCCCTGGACGTCGAATACAAGGGGAAGCTTAAGGATGTCCAGACAAAAGAAGAAAAAGACGCTCTCAAAAGTTCCATGCTCAAGGCCAAGTCGGAGCTGGACTCGCTGGTTTTGTACAGGGTGCTCACCGAGCTGGAGTACTACAATTTGAGCATGAAGTACGGCGAAATTTTCGAAGCTGAGACAGGCGCGGAAGCTATTTATAATATTTTTAGATCCATCGATCTGGATGATTTCCGGAAAAAACTCGAACCTCAACTCCAGGCGGCAACCGGCCAGGACAAACTCAAGTATGTCGCCAGGATCAACCTTTTGAAATCGATGAAGAGCGCCGCTATCAGGCCGGAATGGATGTTTTTGACCACGCTGCCCGTCATCCCGCCGTCCTTAAGGCCGATGGTGGCTCTCGACGGAGGAAGGCACGCCACTTCCGACCTGAACGACCTTTACCGGAGGGTCATCAACAGAAACAACAGGCTTAAAAAACTGGTGGAAATAAAAGCGCCGGAGGTTATTTGCCGAAACGAAAAAAGAATTTTGCAGGAAGCCGTTGACGCTTTGATAGACAACACCATGAGAAAAGGACAGAACTTGGCCATGGCTCAAGGCCAGCGAAGACCGCTTAAGTCACTGGCTGAAATGCTGAAAGGCAAGCCCGGAAGGTTCAGGCAAAACTTGCTCGGCAAAAGAGTCGACTATTCGGGAAGGTCCGTTATCGTTGTCGGCCCGGATCTCAAGATGAGCCAGTGCGGGTTGCCGAAGCACATGGCGCTGGAACTTTTCAGGCCATTTGTGATCGCCGAACTTATCAAACGAGAGATCGCTTACAACATCAGAGGAGCCGGCAAATTGATCGACGAGAAAATTCCCGAAGTCTGGGCCATTTTGGAAGAGATCATCAAAGACAAAAGAGTGCTTCTCAACAGGGCGCCGTCTTTGCACAGATTGAGCATCCAGGCCTTCCAGCCGGTGCTTATAGAAGGAAACGCCATCCAGCTGCATCCGATGGTTTGTCACGCTTTCAATGCCGACTTCGACGGGGATCAGATGGCCGTTCACGTTCCTCTTGGCGAGGAGGCTCAGGCCGAAGCGCGGGACATCATAGCATCCGTCAAAAATTTGCTTAAGCCGGGAAGCGGAGATCCGGTGGTGGATCCTTCCCAGGACATGGTTTTGGGTTGTTATTGGCTCACCGGCGTCAAGGAAGGCGCCCAAGGAGAAGGAAATTATTACTCCGATCCGGCCGACGCGATCCTTGCTAACGATTTCGGCAAGACGGACATAAGAGCTAAAATTAAAATTCAATCGAACGAAGCGACGAAATACAAAGGCGAGGGAGGATTTTTGGAGACGACTGTCGGAAGACTGCTCTTCAACGGCATACTTCCGGAAGATTTCCCGTATATCAACGAAGAGCTGGGCAAGAAAGCTCTTTCAAAGCTCGTCGCGCAGCTTATAGAAAAATACGGCATTGACGCCACTCCCGATATTCTTGACAAGATCAAGGAGTTCGGATTCAAATACGCCACCGCTTCAGGCATCAGCTGGGGTTATCAAGACGTGAGGATTCCGGTCAAGAAAGGAGAGATCCTGGCGCAAGCCGAGAAAGAAGCCAACGAGATCAAGAATCAATACCAGGAAGGCTTGCTGACCGACTCGGAAAGGTATAACAAAGTCATAGAAATTTGGCAGGGAGCGAAAAATAAGATCGAAGAATTGGTGCCCGGCGCCATAGACAAGATGGGTCCGATCTACGCCATGATCTCGTCGGCCGCCCGAGGCACGCTTAGTCAGTTGGCCCAGATGACGGGCATGAAGGGTCTGATGGTGAACCCGGCTGGCAAGATCATCGATTTTCCCGTCAGATCAAGCTACAAAGAAGGGCTGGGAATCTTGGAATATTTCATTACCACTCACGGAGCGAGAAAAGGAGAAGCTGACACGGCGCTCAAGACCTCGAAAGCCGGCTACTTGACAAGAAGGCTTATAGATGTCTCTCACGACGTGGTCATCGGCGAAGAAGACTGCGGAGAGAAAGAGGGCATAACGATATCGAGAAAAAGGGTGGAAAGTTACGGAAAGAAATTTTCCGCCAGGATCTTCGGCAGGACGCTTGTCTCATCCGCCGGGACTCTCAAGAAAGGTCATCTTTTGAGCGTCACGGACGCCAAGCGCCTTGAAGCCGATCCGGAGATCGAGGAGGTCAAGATCTTCTCCCCGATAACCTGCCAGGCCAAAAGAGGCATCTGCAAGAAATGTTACGGTTACGATCTTGGAACCAACAAAGAAATAAACATCGGCGAAGCTGTCGGTATCGTCGCGGCGCAGGCTGTGGGAGAGCCGGGCACTCAGCTGACCATGAAGACTTTCCACAAAGGAGGTATCGCGGTCGGAGGAGACATCACCATGGGTCTTCCTCGTATCGAAGAAATTTTCGAGCTCAGAAATCCGAAGAATCCGGCTGTCGTTTGCGATGTTGACGGAGAGATCATAGACATCGAAAGCGTGACCGAGGGGCCTGAGGCGAAAACCGCCGATAAGGTTATTACCGTTCTGATCGAGAGGGAAACGGCCAAAGGCAAGGAGGAATCGAAAAAATTCTACATTCCTTTTGCCAGATTTATTACCGTCAAAAAAGGAGACAAGATAAAACAAGGCGATGTCCTGACGGACGGTTCCCTGAATATCAAAGAATATTTCGCCATAGCGGGAAAGGATAAAACCCAGGAGTACATTCTCAAGGAAGTGGACAAGGTTTATGCCATGCAAGGCGCCACGATCAACGAAAAGCATATCGAAGTCATCATCCGACAGATGTTCTCGAGGTTCAAAGTTCTTGATGTCGGCGAGACGGATCTTAATTTGGGAGAATTGGCGGACGCTCGCAAAATAACCGAAGCCAACGAAAAAGCCGAGCAAGACGGCAAGCCTTCGGCCACCGTCGAACAAATAGTCATGCCTATAGCCAAAGTGGCTTTGTCCACCGCCAGCTTCTTGTCGGCGGCTTCATTCCAGGATACGGCCCGCGTTTTGATCAAGACAGCCGTAGTGGGAGGAGAAGACAAGCTCAGAGGATTGAAAGAGAACGTTATTGTCGGAAGGCTGATCCCGGCAGGGACGGGATTCAGGAGAGAGTATGTGAAAGAAGAGGAAGTCATTGAATCTGAAAGTAAGGGGGAGTAGAATTTTCAATTTTTCAATTTTACAATTTTCAATCAATGTTCAATAATTTAAATTTTCAATTGAAAAATTTGAAAATTCATTGAAAATTGGTTATTGAAAATTGATAATTAGCTTATGTCTACCGTCGAACAAATAAAATCTAGGCTTCATATTGTCGACGTAGTGCAGACCTATGTAAAACTCCAGCAGGCGGGAACGAACTACAAAGCCAACTGCCCTTTTCACAGCGAAAGAACGCCGTCCTTCTTCGTTTCTCCGACAAGAGAGTCATGGCATTGCTTCGGCTGCTCCAGGGGAGGAGACATGTTCAGCTTTGTGATGGAGATAGAGGGTGTGGAGTTCTACGAAGCTTTGAAAATTTTGGCCGACAAGGCAGGCATTGAGATCCAAAAGATAAACAAAACCGAACAAAGCGAGAGGCAAAGGCTGATCTCTTTGCTTGAAGAGTCGGCTAAATTCTTCCAAGCGGAATTGAAGAAAAATCAGGATGTCATCGATTATCTTAAAAAGAGAGGAATGAAGGGGGAGACGGCAAAGGCGTTTCAGATCGGTTTTGCTCCGGCTGGCTGGAGAAATCTGTTCGACCATTTGAAGGGAAGGGGATACTCCGCGGCGGAAATGGAAAAATCCGGCATGATTATTAAATCTTCTTCCGACCTACAAGCTACAAGCTACAGCCTACAACCTAATTATCATGACCGGTTCAGGAGCCGCGTAATGTTTCCTCTAGCGAACGCTTCGGGGCAGATCGTAGGTTTCAGCGGAAGAATATTCGGCGACCAGCCGGCTGATTCCGGCAAATACATCAACACTCCTCAAACGATTCTTTATGACAAATCCAGACTTCTTTACGGCTTTGATAAAGCCAAGAATGACATAAGAAGGAAAGATTTTTGCGTGATCGTGGAAGGGCAAATGGATGTCGTCATGTCTCATCAGGCCGGTGTTATAAACACCGTGGCGGTATCCGGGACGGCCTTGACGGGCGAACATCTGAAGCTCATAAAGCGCTTGACTGACAAACTGGTGATGGCTTTTGACCGGGATGAGGCCGGAGCGAGGGCTTCCGGAAAGGGGATCGACATGGCCCTGGCGGAAGGATTTCAGGTCAAGGCCGCGGTTTCCCCTTCGGGAAAGGATCCGGCCGACGCCGTTATGGACGACCCGGAATCTTGGGTAAAAGCGGTAACCGAAGCAAAAAATGTCATAGATTTTTATCTGGAAACATTGGTTGAAAGAAAGGATGTGGAAAACAGGATTCTGCCTTACATCGCCATTCTGCCCAGCGCGATCGAGAAGGCCCAGTGGGCGAAAAAGATCGCCGATAAATTCAGGGTGGCCGAGGAAGCAGTTTGGGAAGAAATAAAGAAGGCAAAGCCCCCTATATTTGACAAAACCCGCGGAAAAGAAGAGAATTATGGTTATAAAAAACCTTTAAAAAAAACGAGGCTCGAAGTCGCGCTCAGCCGTCTTCTTGGGTTCGCTTTGTGGCAAAAAAATTCCTCTGACGCGGAGATTAAGTCCTTGGTCGATGAAGTTCTAACTTCAAGGGAATCGGTATTGTCCGTCCTGCTCCAGGAAGAAAAGGATCGTCTTGGCTTGGAAGCGGAGCTTAACTTTGAAGGGTGTTCTTCCCTGAAGGACGAGATATTAAAACTTAAAAAAGACTCGGAAAAGGAGGAAATAAAAATGAGGCTGGAGGAGATAACCGGAAAAATCAGAGAACTGGAATTGGTCGCCGAAGGCGGAAGTCAGGGAGGGGAATCCAAATTGGATTCTTATCTATCCGATTTTCATGATCTTACAAAAAAATTAAATCAATATCAGTAGCAAAAACTGCGGAAAACTTGGCCGACCGCGACAGTCCTCGCTGGAATCGGGACTGGCGTGACTGCCAAATATTTTCCATTAGTCGGACTCAAAATGAAAAAAGAAACCAAATCATCTAAAAAGACAACTAAAAAAGCTTTAGGGAAAAAAATCCAAAAAAAAGCTGCGTCAAAGTCGGCCAAGGCGAAGCCCGCCCAACCCAAGAAAAGCAAGGGGGATGAAGTGAAGATCAAGATAGATCATCTTCTTAAGAAAGGCAAGAGTCGCGGCTTCATAACTTACAGCGAAATACTCAAAGAGTTCCCCTCGATAGAAGAGGACGTGATGCTCCTGGATGATATTTACGACACTTTTCAGGAGTCCGGGATAGATGTGATCGAGAGCAAGGATCTGATCGAATCGGATCAGGACGCCAAGAAATTGGAGCAGGGTCTGGATAAGGAATCGATAGATGCCGTTCAAATGTATCTCAGGGAAATTGGTAAAATTCCTTTGATAGAAGCGGCCAAAGAAAGAGAGCTTGCCCGAAGGATAGAGGAGGGAGATGAAGAGGCGAAAAATATTTTAATAAAAGCCAATTTAAGGCTGGTGGTTTCCATCGCCAAAAAATATGTGGGCCGAAGTCCGGATCTTTCCATTCTTGATCTTATCCAGGAGGGAAATTTCGGCCTGTTCCGAGCGGTGGAAAAGTTCAACTGGCGAAAGGGTTTCAAATTCTCCACTTACGCCACCTGGTGGATCAGGCAGGCTATCACAAGGGCGATAGCCGATCAGGCCAGGACGATCAGGATCCCGGTGCACATGATGGAGACTATCTCAAAATACAAGCAAGTTCTCAGAAGGCTGTCCCAGGATCTCGGAAGGGACCCTCTTCCGGAGGAGATCGCCGCGGAAATGAATATGGAGGTGGACAAAATCCATCACATCCAGAAGATAGACCAAAGCACGGTTTCCTTCGAAGCGCCGGTGGGCGATGACGAAGAATCCACTTTGGGCGACTTCATAAGAGACGACAAGATCTTGTCGTCCGATCAGCAGACGGCGCAAAAGATCCTGGCCGACCAGTTCCAGGATATTCTGAACGATCTCAGCCCGAAGGAACAGAAAATTTTGCAGATGAGATTCGGCTTGGGGGACGGCATTGTGCACACTCTTGAGGAAGTGGGCAAAGAATTCGGCGTGACCAGAGAACGAATCAGGCAGATAGAAGCCAAGGCGCTTGAGAAGATCAGGCAGCATGAGAAAGCGGAAAGATTGAAGAGTTACTAAGACACTTTGTTTGGCGTAAAATGATGACAGGGTTAAAATTTTTCCAGGTCTAATATTCAATTTTGCAATTTTGCAATTTTGCAATCAAAGATTAAATGATTCAATTTTCAATTGAAAATTCATTGAAAATTGGTTATTGAAAATTGAAAATTATTACAATGTCTTTCCTCATTAAAAACAAACTCGGCCTCGCTCGTACCGGCATTATCAAGACAGCTCACGGCAATGTCGAAACTCCCAATTTCGCGTTCGTCGCGACGCATGGCTTTATCAAGTCCTTGAAAGAAGAGGACTATTTCAGCTTGGCGCCGGAATTGACCATTTCCAACACTTTTCATCTTTTTGTGACAGGGAAACATAAGGAGATAAAAAAGGCTGGCGGCCTCCATAAAATGTTTCCGCTCAAAAATCCGATTATGACCGACAGCGGCGGTTTTCAAGTCTTCAGTCTGGGTTGGGGCAAGAAGCACAACATCGGCAAAGTCGATAAAACGGCAAAAAATCCCGCCTGCGTACAACCTGTGGACAAATCCACCCGACCCCCTGCCCGCGATGTTAGCAAGACAACTTGCGTGGCGGGCGGGGTCCGGGCCTGCCTGCCAACAGGCAGGTTGGAAAAGGATCGGAATCCGGTAAAAATCCTATCCGACAGGGTTATTTTTACTTACGACGGCAAGAAATTCGAACTTACGCCAAGAAAATCGATCAAGATTCAGGAAGACTTGGGGGCGGATATCATTTTTGCTTTCGACGAATGCACCTCTCCGCTTCACGATTACGAATACAATAAAAAATCCTTGAAGAAAACTCACAGCTGGGCAAAAGAATGCCTTAAAGCGAAAAAGAAAAACGGTCAGATGCTTTATGGCATCGTCCAGGGGGGAATTTTTGAAAACCTAAGGAAAGAAAGCTCCTCTTTTATCGGCGCTTTGCCTTTTGACGGGTTCGGCATAGGCGGATCATTCGGGGAAAAGCAAATGGAAGAAGTGATAGGTTGGGCATTGAGCGGCTTGCCGGAAAACAAACCGCGTCATTTGCTTGGCATTGGAGCGATCAAGGATATCTTCATCGGGGTCGGCAAGGGAATAGACACTTTCGATTGCGTTATCCCGACGAGAGAGGCGAGGCATGGAGCAGTTTACTCCATGGAAGGGAGGTTAGATATCAAAAGAGGAGTTTTTGAAAAAGACAAAAAAGCGTTGGACAAAGGATGCGGATGTTTTGTCTGCTCATCGGGAATAAAGAGAAAGGATCTGAGAATTTTGTTCAAAGAAAATATTCCCGAAGCTCAGCGTCTGGCCACGATTCACAATATCCATTTTTACAAAAAATTATTTGGGAAAATAAGGGAAGCGATTGATTCAGGAAAAAGATCAAATTTAAAAAAACTGGAGAAACACTACAAATTTTGATTTGCTTGTCATTTTATCTCGATAATCTTATTCTTTGAGCTTTGGCCGGAAATAATGTTGACGCGGGATGGAGAGATGCCGAAATGTTCGGCCAGCGCGCGGCAGATGGCCCAATTTGCGCGTCCCTCGATCGGCGGCTCTTTGACTGAAACGACGAATTCTTGCTCGCTCACTTTTTCCACCGATTCTTTTTTGGCATTTGTTTTGGCTTTTACGGATATTCTCATAAGAAATAGGGACTAGGAACTAGGTGTTAGTTTCTAGGCTTTAGGGATTTAGGTGTTAGGCATTAGATTAAACTAGTCCCTAGTCCCTAACCTAGTCACTTTTATCTTATCTCGTAAGTAAGTGTAACCGTCACCTTCACTTCCTGTGAGCCAGGCTCTATTTCCGGAGCTATCGCCGCGTCTGAGGAAACCATGTTAAAGCCTTTCTCATACAGGCCGTATATCGGAGCGTAGCCTTCGTTTATCGACAATATTTTTCCAAGTTTGAAGTTTCCCGAGGAAGATATCGATTCTGCTTTGATGATAGCCGCTTCGATGGCCGTTTCCCTGGCCTGACTTTCAAGCTCCGTCATGTCGTCTATGACGAAAGAAAGACTGGAAATGGAATTGACCCCGCTTTGCACGATGCCGCTCATGAGAGAACTTATTTTATCAAAATCCCTGACTTTCACGAAGATCGTTTGCGATACGGTGTATCCGACAATTTCCGGCGGGGGGCACGGTCTGGAGGAAGAGTTCTTTTCGGTTGCCGGACAGCTGAAATATTGATACCTAGGCTGCAAATCATAGTTGACGGTCTTTATGTCGCTATCTTCAACTCCGTTGTTTTTAATAAAGGCGATGGCTTGGTTGGCCTTTTGCGAGTTCTCGTTTTGAATGGCTCCTATGTCCTTGCCGCCTTCCGTCGTTACGGAAAAGGAAAATTGAGCCACATTTGGCGTGGCCGTAACTTTGCCTTCACCTTGAACGGAAAAGCTTCGATAGGAAGAAGGCTCGATCGACTTATAATAAATGGCGGCGAATATCAAAGCGGATATCGCCAGAATGCCCATGGAGGCTATGGCTCCGATTCCGAAATAATTCTTTATTTGCTTGTCCATTATGGTTGCTTGCCCCGCTGAAAACGGGGGATTTAGCTGATAATTTGCTTTTTTTGTTAAAACCTGTTACAATTAATTTCAAATCTGTAGGTGTTCGTTCCGCTCCTTCGCCATCGGCGGATAGGACGGATATCCCGCTTATAGCGGGACAAGTCCCGCTATAAGCGGGATAAATTTGCAACAAAGGTCTTACCGCAGATATTTTAGCAGTTAAGTAAAAAAATACCAATCACAATGAACAAGAAATTGTATGTGGGAGGCCTTTCTTATGATACTACCGAAGAAGAATTGAAAAGCTACTTCGGCGGAGCGGGAACAGTTGTTTCCGCCAGCATTATAATGGACAGGAATACCAACAGATCAAGAGGTTTCGGCTTCGTTGAAATGTCATCGGAAGAAGAAGCCAACAAAGCCATCGAGATGTTCAACGACAAGGAATTCGGAGGAAGAAATCTTTCGGTCAACATCGCCAAGCCGAAGACGGAAGGCGACAGACCAAGGAGATCGTTCGGAGGAGGAGGAAACAGAATGGGAGGATTCAGAGGAGGAAGAAGAGAGTACTAAACATTAAAAAAACCCGCGAGGAATCGCGGGTTTTTTTAATGTTATTTCGAATTTTCCCGCCTCTTCGGCGGGCTGTCGCTTAGGCAATAAGAGTCGGAAAAATCAGAAAAACCTTGATTTCCTGCAAGAGCCAAACGGCGAGGGAAAGTTTTCGGAAATCAAGTTTTTCTGATTTTTCCGAAACATTCTTTTCCTTTTTCAAAAAACCGGTATAATGAAACCATGTTCGATAAACTTAAGCAACTGAACGAGCTCAGGAAGATGAAGAACGCCATTCAGGCGGAGAGCGTCGAAGTGGAGAAAAACGGGGTCAGAATCAAGATCAACGGCAGTCTTAATATCGAAGACATTTCCATCTCGCCCGAAGCGATGGATGACAGCCTTCCCAAGACCATCAAGCAATGCTTCAACGACGCTGTCGGCAAGATGCAGATGATTTTGGCCCAAAAATTCTCCGGAATGATGGGTTAATGTATGTTTGAGTTATTCTTTCTTCTGAGGATCCCGCTTTTGCAAACCATTGGTCTTGCTATTTTAACCATAGCGGCTTTTGCTCTTCTTTTCATAATTCTTTACGCGATCGGAAAGCATTTTGGCATGTTCTACAAAATAATAATACCCGGAGCAGTGATCGCTCTCGGCGTTTTTCTTTTCTTTTTCTCCACTAAAGGCATGCCGAGCCTTGAGTTGCCGGTGTTTTTGAAGACTTTCGGTCCCGCCGCGGGGCCGCAACTGCCCCTTAAAAATGTTTTCACATTCCTGAAGAACATTAAAAAATACGAAAAAGCGGACATAGCCAAAGATCCTTCCGATGTGCCCGGGGCCATTGGAAGAAAAGTCCCGGCTGAAGTAAATGTAGAAATAGAGACAAAAGAAGTGATAGGGGAAATGGCTCCGGGAGTATTTTTTAATTACTGGACATACAACGGCCAGGTACCCGGGCCGCTCATAAGGGCGAGAGCCGGAGACAAGGTCAACGTAACGATCAAAAACCATCCGACTTCTCTTCACATGCACAACATAGACCTTCACGCGGTAAACGGTCCCGGCGGAGGAGCTATTGTTTCGAATGTCGATCCGGGGGAGTCCAAAACTTTTTCGTTCAAAGCCCTTAATCCGGGTTTGTATGTCTACCACTGCGCCCATCCAAACGTGGCCGCCCATATGACGCATGGCATGTATGGCATGATCCTGATCGAGCCGGAGGAGGGCTTGCCAGAAGTGGATAAGGAGTTCTATATAATGCAGGGCGAATTTTACAGTTCAGGCGCTCTTGGTAAAAAAGGCTTGCAGATATTCGACGCCAAAAAAATGCTTGACGGACATCCGGAATATATAGTTTTCAATGGCAAAACAGAATCCTTGAACGGAAAAATGAAAGCGAAAGTGGGAGACACTGTCAGGCTTTATGTGGGAAACGGGGGAGTTAATCTCCTTTCTTCTTTCCATGTCATAGGAGAGATTTTTGACAATGTTTATCCCGAAGCTGCTATCGGCTCCGAGCCGAACAAGAATGTTCAGACAACAACCATCCCAGCTGGCGGCGCCAGCATAGTCGAATTCAAAATAGACGCCCCCGGAAGATATGTTTTGGTCGACCATGCTTTGGCGCGACTGGACAGGGGAGCTTGGGGAATCCTGGAAGCCGAAGGAGAGGAAAACAAAGAGATATTCGACGGAGTCGAGGACGGGAAAAGCGCGGGGCACTGAAAATTGGAAAGTGAGAATTTATTCAGTATCCCGCGAACTCCTCAAACTTCATTCTCGTTTCGTCGACCCCCCCTTTCTCAAGCAGTTCCCTCATCGCCTTTACCATTTGCGGCGGGCCGGACATATAGAAAATGGGGGAATTCAGATCCGGAATATATTTTCGGATCATTTCTTTCGTTACATAGCCGGTTTCGCCCGACCATGTTTTTGGCGATCTTTCCACTTGCGTCATTGTGGCGATCAGCTTGAAGTTGGGATTTTCCTTTTCCAAATTTTGCAACTCTCTCAAGAATGGCGCGTCTTCCGGACGGCGGTTGGAATAGAAAAGAAATATTTTGTGCGGCAGTTTTTCTTTGGCCGCGTGTTTTAAGATGCTAAAGACGGGGGTTATGCCGATGCCGCCTATCAAAAAAACAGCCGGCCGGCCGGAATTTTTTTGCAGATTGAACTGGCCGTAAGGCCCGTCTATTTTTACTCGGGAACCCGCGGGCAAATTTTTAAGCGATCTTTTGAGCGCGGTATCTCTTATTCTCGTGGCAATGCCTAAGTGTTCCTCATGAGGGGCCGTTATTATGGAAAAATATCTTGAGTTTCCCTCATCATCCGTTTCCGGGGGATTTATCAGTGTCAGGGTAATGTGCTGTCCGGGGACAAATTCAAAACTCGCCGGCTTCGCGAAATAAAAGGCCATGGTATTCTCGGCCACCTCTTCTTTTTTGATAAGTTTTGTTTCGGTCATGAGATAAGTCTAGCAAATTCGCAAAGAATCCGTAAAGGCCTTCTTTTTTGGAAAATTGTTGTATAATAAATGAGGTTGAAGCAATTTAGGAATTATAATTATAAAAGATAAATCATTTAAAAACATGAAAGGATTCGCAATCAATATAGAAAAAGAGACTTTGGCAAACGAAAATTATCGCCAAGTTCTTTATACGGCCGGACATAGCCAGCTGGTTCTTATGAGCCTTAAGCCGGAGGAGGAGATCGGCATGGAAGTTCATCCTGAAAACGATCAGTTTTTTCGCTTTGAAAAAGGAACCGGAAAATGCGTTATTGACGGTAACGAGTTCGAAGTTGAAGACGGTTCGGCTGTTATTGTTCCGGCCGGAGCGGAGCATAATGTCATAAACACCTCGGATTCCGAGGACTTGAAATTATACACCATATACTCGCCGGCTCATCACAAAGATGGAGTGATAAGGGCGACAAAAGAAGAAGCCGACGCCGACGCGCCGGAATTTGACGGGGAAACGACGGAATAATGGTTATAAAGTGGAAAGTTTATCAAGTTCATAAACTCCGCGTTACCTGTTGCTCGCTGATATTGTTTCTTTACCGCGGGGGAGCGGAGAAGTCCGCCTTGCCCCAAGCCTCGCTTCGCGCGGGGCTTTTTTCTTTTAACTCAAGGTAAAAATTCGGAACGCAAAGCTCTGATTAAAAAACTAAAAAATCAAGCAAAGAAATACCGATAAATATGCCATTTTCTTATAAGTTTGAGTGGTTTTAAGCCTGCCTTTCCCCGCTTGCCGGCAGGCAGGCGGGAGGCAGTTTTGCAGTTGGAATTTTGAGTTTTGAATTTTCTATGTTACCTATCCCTTTCTGGGAGGCTTAAAAAATATAGCAGAAAATAAGAATTTCTCTCTAGTTTTTATTAAATAGCGGATAATTTTTTGCTGGAAAAATATGAGGCAAAATGATCAAAAAACTTTAGCTGTGGTAGGTTTGGGATACGTGGGACTTCCTCTGGCTCTTTTGGCGGAAAGAAAAGGTTATCGCGTCATCGGGATTGATATAGACAAGAAAAAAGTTGAAATGATCCAGAATAAGCAATGTCCTTTCGTCGACAGCGACTTGGCGAAGGATATGGCCGAAACGCGCATTGAAGCGACTTCGGATTTTTTAAAGGTAAAGGACGCGGATATTATAGTCATTTGCGTGCCGACTCCGGTTTACGAAAACCATATGCCCAATTTGGAGCCTGTGGAGGGAGCCTGTATCGAGATCGCGCCTTTTCTTCAGAAAAAACAGCTCGTGATCCTGGAATCCACGGTCAATCCCGGCATCACGGAAAATGTGGTCATGCCGATCCTGGAAAAAGGTTCCGGATTGAAAGCGGGAAAAGATTTCATGCTCGCGCACTGTCCGGAGAGGATAAACCCGGGAGATAAAAAGTGGACGGTAAAGAATATTCCTCGAGTAGTCGGAGGATTGGATAAAAAAAGTCTGAAGCGCGCGGTCGATTTTTATCGTTCCATCATCTCAGCCGAGGTGAAACCGATGAATTCTTTGAAGGAAGCCGAAGCGGTAAAGGTGGTGGAAAATTCCTTCAGGGATATAAATATCGCTTTCGTGAATGAGCTGGCGATGTCATTTTCGAAGCTTGGCATAGACATAATCGATGTCATCGAGGGAGCTTCCACAAAACCTTTTGCCTTCATGACTCATTATCCCGGCTGCGGCGTCGGCGGTCATTGCATCCCGGTAGATCCGTATTATTTGATCGAGTATGCCAGAACTAACGGATTTCAACATGATTTTCTTTCTTTGGCCAGGAAAATAAATAATCAGATGCCTTGCTTTACGGTGGATCAGGCGATCGCTTCCCTGAACACGAAAGGGGTAAACATCGCGGGCGCCAAGGTGGCGGTTTTGGGCCTGGCCTACAAGCCGGAAATAGGCGATCAACGGGAAAGTCCCGCCTTCGAGATCGTAAAAATTTTGAAAGAAAAAGGCGCAAATGTCTCCGTTTATGATCCGTTCGTGCCGGATCAATCCGCTGCTTCGCTGGATGAAGCAATCGAAGGATCGCAAGCCGTTATTATTGCCACCGCGCATAAAGCATTTAAAAAACTGACTCCTGATTATTTTTTAAACCATAAAGTGAGCGCCGTGATAGACGGAAGAAATTGTCTGCCGAAAGAAAAGTTCATTCGCGCGGGGTTGGCGTATAGAGGAATCGGAAGATAATTAAAAATTTAAAAATCAAAATTAAAATTTTAGGAAAAAATTTATAGAAAACAAAAAATATGTTAAGCGAGAGAATTAAAAGAATAGGCGAAGCTTTCAAGAACCTGGGCGGTTGGTTTATTTTTTTGTTTATTGTGTATCTGATTTTTTTGATCAAGATCGCCACGATAGATAATTACCAGAATAATTTGTTTTTCCAGGCATACAGCATGATCGTGACGGGCTTCATACTCTCACGCTTTCTTTTTGCTTACTTCCACCGACCTGTCGCCATGGACGAAAATTATCAGCCCTCCGTGACTTTCGTTGTTCCGGCAAAAAATGAGCAGGACAACATCGCGGAAACGATCATGAGGTTCAACAGGGTCGATTATCCGAAAACCAATATCGAGGTTATTGCCATAAACGACGGTTCTACCGACAACACCTTGTGGGAGATGCTCCGGGCGAAGAGGCAGATCGGCGGGGAAATAAGAATCGACATAATTGACTGGAAGAAAAACAGGGGCAAAAGAGAAGGAATGGCTGAAGGCATTAAAAGAGCCTCTCACGATATCATCATATTCGTGGACTCGGATAGTTTCGTGGACAAGGATTGCGTTAAGAACCTGGTGAAATATTTCTCCGATCCGAAAGTGGGGGCCGTGTCGGGGCATACGGATGTTTACAACAAGGATACGAATCTGCTCACCAAAATGCAGGCGCTCAGATATTATGTCGCGTTCAAGATATACAAATCCGCCGAGTCTCTTTTTGGCGCGGTGACCTGCTGTCCGGGATGTTGTTCCGCTTACAGAAAGGAATATCTGATGGAATTCCTGGAGCCGTGGCTGAAGCAAAAGTTTCTGGGGGTGCAGTGCACCTACGGCGATGACAGGAGCCTTACGAATAAGATCATCAAAAAATACAAAGCTGTTTACTCGGACGAAGCCAAAGCTTGGACGGTGGTGCCGGACACTTTAAGGAAATATATCAGGCAGCAGCAAAGGTGGAAAAAATCCTGGGTCAGAGAAACGCTCATTGCCAGCAACTTCATGTGGAAGAAAAATCCCCTGGCGGCTTTGTCGTTCTATTCTTACATATTCATCGCCTTCACGTCGCCGCTCGTTTTCTTCCGGGCCGTGGCGTGGTATCCGGCAGCCACGGGAAATTGGCCGATAGTTTATCTGGCGGGATTGTTTCTGATGCTTCTTCTTCACGGAATATTTTACAGCATAGAGGGCGGCAAATCGTGGCTTTCCTCGGTGGTGGCCTTCTGGGTGGTGAGCCTAATGCTTATATGGCAGTTGCCGTGGGCGCTTTTAACCATACGGGATCCCAAATGGGGAACAAGATAAAAATATGTTCGGAGATTTTTCACCAAATAAAATAGCGAAGATAGCCATACTGACCATTCTTCTGAGCGGTTCGGCTTTTTGGACGTTTCCCGCCCTGAGCTTTGGGTTTTATAAATTTCCGTTTTATATCGCCGCGGCTTCCAATAATTTGAAAACTTTCAAATATCAGGCGGACTTCTCGGAGTTTAACGGTTCGGCGGACAACAAGCTGGACGCTTTTGTGAAGATCATGGCCGATAAAAATCAAAAGTACGAGAAAAAAGAAAAGGCCGGATCGGTGCCCGTGCTTCTTTATCACGGCCTTCTGGAGGAGCCGGACGGCAAGAATATTTTGAGAAAGGACTTCATCGAGCAGATGTTCACCCTCAAGAAAGCCGGTTACGAGACGGTGAATCTGGAGGACTTTCACAAATTCGTGAAAGGGGAAAAAGAGCTGCCGGAAAAATCATTCCTTTTGACTTTCGACGACGGCAGGAAAGACAGTTATTATCCGACCGACCCCATTCTGAAGGCCTTGGATTACGAAGCCGTTCAATTCGTGATTACCGTCTATTCGCTCACCGAGCTTAACAATAAATATTATCTTAACGACAAAGAATTGCTGGAGATGAAGAACAGCGGCCGGTGGGATCTCCAGCCCCATACCAAAGGAGGGCACAACTTGTACAAAATTTCTCCCGATGGAACCGAAGGACATTTCTACAGCAACAAGATATGGCTGGAAAAGCGGAACAGGCTGGAGACCATGGAGGAATTTAAAAACCGTATTTACGGCGACTTTTTGGAGGCCAAGGAAGAGCTTGAGAAGGGAGTTGGTGTCGAGGCTTACGCTTTCGCCTTTCCCTTCGGCGATTACGGGCAGGAGTCTATCAACATTCCGGCCGAAGAGGCCAAGCCGATCGTCTTCGATACGGTCAAAAAAATCTACCCCATGGCCTTTTATCAGACATGGGGGGGCAACGGGTTCAGCGCCAATGTGCCGGGAAGAGACATGTTTTACGTCAAAAGGATAGATGTTGATCCCGCCTGGAGCGGGCAGGAACTGTTGGCGAAGTTGGAGGCAGGACAAAACAAGGCCTTGCCGTATGTCGAAGACTTCGATCCCGCCAAGAAGAACTGGCTCCAGGGCTGGGGCCGCCTCGAATTCGGCGACGGCCGGCTGAAAGCAGCTTCGGGAAACGATCTTGAAGGAACTTTTGCTCTGTTGGACGGCACGCACGGCTGGACGGATTACGCGGCGAGCCTTAGTTTGTCCTGGCTGAAGGGAAAATCTGTTTCCGCTATTGTGAGGTTCCAGGATAACGATAATTACGCGTCCTGCGATTTATCGGGAGGGTGGTTGAGAATAAAAGAAAAAATAGAAGGAAAGGAAAAAATCCTTGCCGCGGAAAAAATGACTTTTGACAGAAGTGGAGATGGTTTGAAGTTGTCTGTTTTGGCGAAAGGATCGAATCTGGTCTGCATAGTCAACGAGGAAAGAGGCTTAATAAGCGACAAACTCTCTGTTCAGCGGGGAGGCTTCGGGGTGAAGTCCTGGGACCCTCAAAAAAACAACAGCGAATACGAAATTACCGGACTGACAATAGACGAACTTAAATGAGAAAGATCATTTTTGCTTTTTTGATTACTTTGCTTGTTCTTGTTTTGGCCGCCATTGCCGAAGCTTCGTTGGATTTTCACGGGATAGCCGACGAACTGGATGCTTTTGACATGTCGACCGGAAGCGCGCGTCCGGCTCCGCTCGTTTCTCCGTATCTCTATGATTTTTCTCTGGACGGAAGATTGCCCGAAGCCGCAGACGGAGAAAGCAAAAGCCCTTACTGGTGGCTCAATTCGGGCGCCCTGATGATCTCCGAGGGTGGAAAGGGCAAAACCATTCAAGGCAAGCTTTGGAAATATTCAAAATGGAGAGTTCTTTATGCCCAGAGCAATCCGAAGGATACGGACAACGGTTATCATCCGCAGAATATTTTCCGGCTGGTGGGAAGAAGCAAGTGGCTCGATTACAGCCAGCAAGCTTATTTCAGGGTAACGAAAGGCAACTTCAGCGACAGTCCGAACCGCAACGAATCGAACGGCCTTCTTCTTATGAGCAGATATTCGGACAGCGACAATCTTTATTACGCGGGAATCAGAGTTGATGGATCCGCTGTTATCAAAAAGAAGAAAGGAGGAGTCTATCACACGTTCAGCCAGACTGAAAAGTTTTTTTCCGGGAGAGACTATGACAGAGAGACTAATCCCAGCTTGATTCCAGGAAACACTTGGATAGGCCTGAGGAGCGAAATTAAGAATGAGGCCGGAGGTGTCAGTATCAAGCTTTATGTCGACAAAGGCAAGACCGGCAAATGGACACTGGCAACCGAAGCCTTCGACGACGGCTTGTCTTACGGGGGAGAAGCCTTTTTGAAGTCAGGTTATGCCGGCATAAGAACCGATTTTATGGATGTCGAATTTGATAATTATAAGTTAATTTCAATAGGGGAATAAATAATATGATATTTGCAAGAAAGTTTAAAACCGCGGCGGGCATTTTCGCGGCTTGCCTTGGAGGAGCGGCTTTATTTTTGTTTTTTGGCAATAACGCGCTTGCCCAAACCAACCTCGTTTCCAATCCTTCCTTGGAAACGGAAGTAAACGGTTTGCCCCAGGACTGGTTCAAAGGCCGATGGGGAACTAACACTGCCATATTTACTTATCCGGTGGCCGGAACGGACGGAAGCAAAGCCGCCAAAGTGGAACTGACTTCAAGAACGAGCGGCGATGCCAAGTGGTATTTCAAGGAGGTGGCTGCCGGAGGAGGCAAGACATATAAATTCAGCAACAGCTATATGAGTTCGATCCCCTCCGTTTTAACGGCAAGGTATAAGATGAGTGATGGGACATATAAATATGCGGATCTGGCCAATCTGTCCGCGTCTTCCGGCTGGAAGACTGGCAGCGCCGAGTTTACCGCTCCTGCCGGAACGGCGGGGATCTCGATCTTTCACCTTATCAACCAGGTCGGAAGTTTGACTGTGGACAATTATAATTTGTCGGAGGTTGTTTCGGCGCCGTCCGACCCGAATAACAAAGTCGCCAATCCTTCCCTTGAGATCGCCGGGAGTTCTTCATCTCCACAGGACTGGTTCAAAGGCCGATGGGGAACGAATACCGCCGTTTTCACTTATCCGACAGCCGGTTTTGACGGAAGTAAAGCCGCCAAAGTGGAACTGACTTCCAGAACGAGCGGCGACGCCAAGTGGTATTTCAAGGAGGTGGCGGTAACGCCCGGGAAGACTTACCGGTTTACCAACTATTCGATGTCGGACGCGCTAAGCTACTTGACCGTTCAATACAGAACAAAATCAGGCTCCTTGTTTTACAGGGACTTGGCGACAGTCCCGGCTTCCTCCGCATGGAAGAAAAGCGAAGTTGATTTTAAGATTCCGGACGAAGTAGCTTCTCTAACCATTTTCCACCTTATCAAAGAGGTCGGCGGTCTGACAGTGGACAAGTATGATCTCAGGGAAGTCGCAAGTTCTCCGGCCCCCTCCGGACTGGTCAGTCTGAATTTCGACGATGGCTGGATAACCACTTATCAGAACGCCTTGCCGATCTTGAATGCCGCCGGTTTGAAAAGCACCCAGTATATCTCCAGCGGAAGATTCGATTTTTCCACTTACGTGAATATCGATCAGATGCTTGACATGCAGGCAAAAGGTCACGAGATCGGTTCTCATACCAAAACGCACGCGAATTTGACGATTCTTTCGACCGAAGAGATGCGGGACGAAATAATAGGCTCGAAGGAGGATCTGCTTGCGGCGGGGGTGAATTCCGTAACTACTTTCGCCTATCCTTTCGGGGCTTACAATGAAAGCGTTGTCGCTGTGGTGGAAGAGGCCGGATATAAGGGCGCCAGAAGAACGCAAGACGGTTTCAACGACAGCGGCTCGAACAGGTTTCTGCTTAACCGCTTTTCCGTCGAATCGGATACGGCATTTGCCGAAGCAAAAGGCTGGATAGACTCGGCGATGTCCAACGGAACATGGGCCGTGATCGTTTTTCACCGGGTTGACTACAGCGGTACAAGATACGCCACGACACCGGAAGTGTTGCAACAGATCGTCGATTATCTTAAGGAAAAGAACGCGAGGGTCGTGACGATGGATGAGGGTATGGATATAGTTTTCTAATTCGCGATGATGTTGCGAGCAGTCGATATCTTTTTATCCATTAATTCAGTTATAAGTGCAGTAAGGACAATTCCTTACTTTTAACAAATATCTAATTTTATGAAAACCATAGCTTGCAAGGAATATGTTCCAGGTTGTAATTTTGTGGCCAAAGGGAAGACAGAGGAAGAAGCAGCCAAGCAGTTGCTGGAACACATGGAAAAAAATCATACGGAAGAGCTTAAAAAAATGATGAGCTCGTCGTCGAGAGAACAAATAATTTCGGATATGAAGAAAAAGGTGAAGGAAGAGGACGAGGAATGGGAGGAAGGGATGTAACAGTTTAGTAACAGCTTACCTTGTTCAACGCGCTGTCAGCGCTGTTACCTATTTTTGCTATAGCAAAAATAGGTAACAGCGCCTTTAGAAGAAATTTCTCAGGTGTCATATATATCGCTATTATCGCCATGAACCGATTCACTGATATTTTCAAACCGGAGAACCCGAATGCTTACCCAGCCGTCGCTCTCAGGAAAGCGGTCATTTTTCCTTCCGAAAAAACGCCTATCGTCATAGAGGGAAAAGAAGTGGTCGCAACTCTTAAAAAAGCGATTGACGGCGGCAGGCCCATCGTCATGATTTTCCGGAAGAACGGAGAGGAATCAAGCATAGGAGTGATGTGCAATCTTCTCCAGTACTGGGACATAGCTCCGATGACCATGGGCATGATCATCGAAGGGGTAAAAAGGGTGAAGGTTTTGAGAGTTTATTCCGAGGATGACGCGAGAATTGCCGAGGTTGGCGAGGCGGAAGAATCAGGAAAAGAGGAAGATCCTTTTGAGCTCGAGGCACTTGCCAGAAACGTTTTTGATCAGTTGAAAAGCCTTTTCGAAATGCAGGGCATCGTTCCCATTTTGTTTGCTTCCGAGCTTGGCAAAGAATATTTGCCCCCGGATAAAACAAGCGACATCGCCGCCGCGGCCCTTAAAATGGATTTTAGGGATAAGTTGGAGCTGATAGAGACTTTGGACCTGAAAAAGAGACTTAAGATTCTCAACGCCAAAGTCGCTAAAGAACTGAACATCATTCAAGCCGAGAGAAAGATTCAGAAAGAGGTCGCCAGGGAGGTCGGGAAGGCGCAGCGGGACTTCATATTGCAGGAGAGACTGAAGGCTATCGAGAAAGAGCTCGGAATATATGAAGATCAGAAAGAATACGCCGAACTTGAGAACAAGATCAGGAAGTCTGCTCTTCCGAAAGATGTCGAGTCCAAGGCCATGAAAGAACTTCACAGGCTGAAAAAGATGTCGCCTTCTTCGGCGGAAGCGCCATATATCCAAAATTATCTGGACTGGATCGTCGAATTGCCGTGGAATAAAAAAAGCAAAGCCGTCCTTGATTTGAAGAAGGCCAAGGAAATTCTGGACAGCGATCACTACGGGCTGGAAAAAGCGAAAGAAAGGGTCCTGGAGTATTTGGCCGTGCAAAAAATTTCCGAAGGGAAAAACAAAGGGAACATTCTTTGCTTCGCGGGACCGCCGGGGACCGGAAAGACATCGGTGGGCAAGTCCATAGCCAAGGCTCTCGGCAGGAACTTCGTCCGGATGTCTCTGGGGGGCGTAAGAGACGAGGCGGAGATAAGAGGACACCGGCGGACTTATGTCGGCGCTTTGCCCGGGAGAATAATCCAGGCGATGAAAACAGCAGGGACCAAAAACCCCGTTTTTATGCTGGACGAGATAGACAAAGTGGGAGCCGACTTCCGGGGGGATCCCTCGGCTGCTCTGCTGGAGGTTCTCGATCCGGAGCAGAACTACGCTTTCTCCGACCATTATCTGGAAGCGCCGTTCGATCTCTCCGACGTGTTTTTCATAACCACAGCCAATATCCTGGACCCGATCCCTCCGGCATTAAGAGACCGGATCGAGGTCATAGAATTTTCTGGTTATACCGATGAGGAAAAATTCAATATTGCAAAGAAATTCATCATACCGAAAGTGATGGAACATCACGGTCTCGACAAAGAATCGCTCAAAATAGATGACGGAGTGATAAGAAAAATAATAAGCAAGTACACGCGAGAGGCTGGCGTGCGGAATCTGGAAAGAAAGATCGCCGAGATAGCCAGAAAGATTGCCAGGCAAATAGTGGAAGGACATCCGCCGGAGACGATCGTGGATGATATCTTGCCGAAATATCTCGGACCCGAAGAATTCGAAAGGACGATGAGAGAGGCAAGCGATGAGGTTGGAATCGCCACCGGCCTGGCCTGGACCCCCGCCGGAGGGGAAATAATGTTCGTGGAAGCAAATCTCACCCCCGGCAAAGGCAACCTGCTTCTTACCGGACAGTTGGGCGAGGTGATGAAGGAATCCGCGAAAGCCGCCATTTCTTACATCAGATCAAGAAGCGATCAACTCGGCTTTGACCCCGCGTTTTACTATAAATCGGATATTCATGTCCATGTGCCTTCGGGGGCCATAGCCAAGGATGGTCCGTCCGCCGGTATCGCGATAGCGACGGCTATCGCCTCCATCCTTACGAAAAGAAAAGTGAGGAAGGAGGTGGCGTTGACCGGAGAAATAACTCTTTCCGGAAAAGTTTTGCCGATAGGGGGAGTTAAGGAAAAAGTTTTGGCGGCGCATAGAGCGGGAGTGGAGACCATCGTGCTGCCCAAAGAAAATGAGAAGAACATTGCGGAGGTCCCGGAAGAAGTGAGGAAAACGCTGCAATTCAAGGCGGTTAAAAATGTGGACGAGGCCCTGGGTGTGGCTTTGATTTGATCTGTTATGCGCCTTTCTTACATAATCGCGCCGGTTGTGATTTTGATCGCCGCTTTTGCGAGCGTGTGGATCTTGGGTTTGGCAAGCGGCTTTGAAAGCGTTTCTTTGCCGGAATGGCTTTTTTCTCCGGGAATACTCGCGGCGGTATGGGGTTTCGCTTTCTTTTTTGGCGTAGCGGGCATTTTTACTTTTTGGGCAGTCGCTCCGCAAACGAGAAGATTCCGATGGGCGCTGTCTATCTTCATTATCAATATCGGGCTTAATATCCTGTGGATGTCCGCTCTTTTCGGGAGTCAACTTATAGAAGTCTCCCTTGGTATTTCTCTCGCTTTGTTTCTTTCGGTCATCGTCTTGATCATGATCATAATGCCGGTTGCCAAATTATCGTCCTGGCTTCTTGTTCCTTACGCGGGATGGACCGGGTTTGTGGCTTATTTGAGTTATGCGATATTGAGGCTGAACAGATAAGAAAATTAGGTTTTGTTTTTTTCGTTTTTAATTGTATTATATGTCCAATGCCCAAACTCATCATCGACATAGAGACAATCGGAGAGAATTTCGACGAACTTGATTCCGCCACTCAGGATGTCCTGACTCATTGGATAAAAAAAGATTCCGACGGGGACGAAGAATACGAGAAGGCTCTCGGGGAGATCAAGAACGGCCTGGGCTTTTCTCCGCTTACCGGACAGATCGTCGCCATCGGCGTCCTTGATTACGATAAAAATCAAGGAGTTGTTTACTTTCAGGCTCCGAACGAAAGATTCGAAGACTTCCAGGAGGGAAACATAACCTTCAAGCCTTGTTCAGAAAAGGAAATGCTTGAGAATTTCTGGAAAGGCGCCAATGCTTACAACGAGTTCATAACTTTCAACGGACGGGGTTTCGATGTTCCTTTCTTGATGGTCAGGTCGGCGGCCAATAAAGTAAAGGTCGCCAAGGATCTTATGTCCAACCGATATTTGAACGGCCAAAGATTCGGAGCCGTCCACATAGATCTTCTTGATCAACTTTCTTTTTACGGAGCCGTCCGCAGAAAGGGGGGCCTGCATTTATGGTGCAGAGCCCTGGGGATAACCAGTCCCAAGGCGCAGGGCGTGACGGGGGACGATGTGGCCGCTTTGTTCAAAGAAAAAAGATACAAAGACATCGCCCGTTACAACGTCGGCGATCTCGTCGCCACCAAGGAGCTTTACGACTACTGGAAAAATTACATGAAGGCGGCGTAGCGATGGAGGTTCTTGCCAATTTTTGGCCGACCTTCCAGGTTGAAGACCTGCCTGCCGGCAGGCAGGCAACCAGGCAGGACTGCCAAAAATTTTACTGCATGCTTCGCACCACCGCCAAACTCACCAGACTCAAAAAGAGTATAAGCAGGAAACCTAAAACAAACTTCAGAGATGTCTTATTGAACATCTTTATATTTTATCAAGCGACAGTTTTTTCGAAATATTGACGAAATCAGGAAAAGGTTGTCTTCAAGGTTAAAACTCGAGGTTTAACCTTGAAGACATTGACCGCCAGGCGGTTTTTTGGTGTAATAAGGCTTTATATGCCGATATTCAAATTGCGCGCCGATTATAAGCCGTCGGGCGATCAGCCCCAAGCTATCAAGAAGTTGATCGAAGGAATAAGAAAAGGTTACCGATACCAGACGCTTTTAGGCGTTACCGGTTCCGGCAAGACCTTCACGGTGGCCAATGCGATAAGTCATTTTGATATGCCTGTTTTGGTGATGGCGCCAAACAAATCTTTGGCCGCGCAGCTTTATCACGAGTACAAGACTTTCTTTCCGGAGAACTCGGTGAATTATTTCGTTTCTTATTACGATTATTATCAACCGGAAGCTTACTTGCCTACGACCGATACTTATATTGAAAAAGAGGCCATGATCAACGAAGAAATAGACAAATTGAGGCATCAAGCCACCACCGCTTTGATGACCAGAAAGGATGTCGTTGTCGTGGCTTCCGTCTCCTGTATATACAACTTGGGCGTGCCGCTGAATTACATGGAGTCGGCCCTGCATCTGGAATTGGACAAGCCCATCACGAGGGGCGATCTCATCCGACAGCTGGTAAAGATGCAGTTTTCCAGAAACCAAGTGGCGCCTAAAAGAGGGCAGTTCAGGGTTCGAGGGGATATTTTTGATGTCGTTCCCGCGGCGGATGCCTCCATGTTTTATCAGATTGCCCTAGAGAATCAGAAAATCGTTTCGATAAAGATAATCGACTCGTTGACAAGGCGGATCAAGGATGAGCCGAAGGAAGCAATCATTTTCCCGCCGAAGCATTTCATCACTTCCGCTCCCCAGATGAAGGAGGCTTTGGATAATATCAAGAAAGAGCTTGATGAGCGGTTGGATTATTTCGACAAAAAGGGATTGGTCATTGAAGCGGAGCGGTTGAGAAGAAGGACGAGGTATGATATGGAAATGTTGAAGACGCTGGGGTACTGTCACGGCGTGGAGAATTATTCAAGGCATCTGACGGGCAAATTGCCAGGGGAAGCGCCGGATACTTTACTTTCTTACTTTACTCGATCGAAAGACGGCAAGCCGAACTTTCTCACGGTCATCGATGAATCGCATATCGGCGCGCCTCAGATAAGGGGCATGTATGAAGGGGATAAAAAAAGAAAAGAATCGCTCGTGGAGTTCGGCTGGCGATTGCCTTCGGCTTTGGATAACCGTCCTTTGAAATTCTCGGAGTTCGAGAATCTGGTCGGGCAGGTAATTTTTACGTCAGCCACGCCGGGATCTTTCGAGATGGAAAATTCTTCGCAAGTCGTCGAGCAGATAATCAGGCCCACGGGTCTGATCGATCCCCCGATCGAAGTGAAGCCCGTTTTCGACAAGAAAACGGGGAGAACGCAGATCGACGACATTATCGAAGAAATAGCCGCGGCGATAAGCAAGGGCGAACGCGCGATTGCCAACACTCTTACGAAAAAGATGGCGGAAGAGCTGTCCGAATTTTTGAACAAAAAAGGCGTCAATGCCCGATTCATGCATTCGGACACAAAGACAATAGAGCGGACCGATATTCTTTTGGATTTCAGGAAAGGTTCAGCCAATGGCGGATTCGACGTTTTGGTGGGGGTCAACCTTCTCAGGGAAGGACTTGATTTGCCGGAAGTGGCGCTGGTGGCTATACTGGACGCGGACAGGGAGGGGTTTTTGCGGAGCGAATCTTCTCTGGTTCAAACAATGGGAAGGGCGGCGAGGAATGTCAGCGGCAAAGTTATTCTCTACGCGGACAATGTTACCGGCTCGATAAAGCGGGCTATCGACATTGTGGAGCGAAGACGGAAAATCCAGACGGATTATAATAAGAAACACGGAATCACGCCGCAAACGATCAAAAAAGAAATTAAAAGATTTTTAGAAATTCCTCAGACTAAAAAAGATGACACAGCCAAAATTGATTGATACTCACGCGCATGTTAACTTTCATGACTTCAAAAACGATCAGGATGAAGTGATAAAAAGAGCGCTTGACGAGGGGGTGTGGATGATAAATGTGGGGGCTCAAAGAGAGACCTCCGAAAGAGCTGTAAAGATAGCAAAAAAATATGAGCAAGGAATCTTTGCTGCCATTGGGTTGCATCCCTCTCATTTGGAGGATCAACAAGTCGATTACCAGGAATCAGGGGAAGAAATAAAATACAAAAGCAGATCTGAGGAATTTGATCATGATCTGTATTTAAAATTAGCCAAGGATGAAAAGGTGGTCGCTATAGGAGAATGCGGGCTTGATTTTCACTTCAGAAGCGAAAATCAAGCGAGGGAAAAGTCTAAAGTTCAAAGTTTTAAAGTAAAGCAAAAAGAGATTTTTCTGAAACACATCCAGCTTGCCAACGAAGTAAGAAAGCCATTAATAATTCACTGTCGTGATGCTCATGATGCCCTTATCGATATGTTACAAGTTACAAGTTTTGCGTTACAAGATAGGGGTGTTATGCATTTTTTCAGCGGCACGTTAGAGCAGGCAAAAAAGTATATCGATTTGGGATTTTATATTTCTTTTTCCGGGGTAATTACTTTCCCGCCTCTTCGGCGGGCAAGCGCTAATGAATACGCCGAAATTGTAAGGCAAATCCCGTTGGAAAAAATTTTGGTGGAAACGGATTGCCCGTATGTGGCTCCTGTTCCGCGCCGGGGCCAAAAAAATGAGCCATCGTATGTTAAGTACGTGGCTCAAAAAGTCGCGGAGATAAAAGGTTTGTCTTTTGACAAGGTTGCCGGGCAAACAACAAAAAACGCGCGGGAGCTGTTTGGAATATAAAAATTATGGACGACAAAATAATCATCAAAGGCGCGAGGGTGCATAATCTGAAGAATGTTTCACTGGAAATTCCCAAGAACAAGTTGGTGGTCTTTACGGGCGTGTCCGGTTCGGGTAAATCGTCACTGGCTTTTGACACGATTTTCGCCGAAGGCCAGAGAAGGTATATCGAATCGCTTTCTCCTTACGCCAGGCAATTCCTTGGCCAGATGGATCGTCCCGACGTGGATGAGATCATCGGACTTTCTCCGGCCATCGCCATAGATCAAAGAGCCCTCTCTCACAACCCCCGCTCAACCGTCGGAACCCTTACCGAGATTTACGACTATCTTCGCGTTTTGTACGCCAGACTGGGAGATGTGTTTTGTCCCAACGACGGAACCAGAATTCAAAAACTTTCTCCGGAAGAGATGGTGAATATCATAATCGATAAGGCGAAAAAACTGAAGGAGGAAACAGCTATGATTTTGTCGCCCGTCGTCCGCGGACGCAAAGGGGAATACTATCAGCTTCTGTATAATATGCTTAATCTCGGTTTTTCCGAAGCCAGGATAGATGGAAAATTTCACAGTCTTCACGAGAAGATCGTTTTGTCGAGATATAAACCTCATACTATTGAAATAGTCATTGACAGGGTGATGATAAGCGATCAGACGCGTCTCTTCGAGGCGGTGGAAAGCGCGCTTGCTCAGAGCAAAGGACTGTTGACTGCTATTTTTCAGAAAGAGGAACTTCTCCTTTCCGCCAACTGGACTTGTCCGGTTGATAACTTCGCTTTTCCGGAAGTGGAGCCGAGACTTTTTTCCTTCAACAGCCCATACGGCGCTTGTCCGACCTGCAACGGCCTCGGTAAAGTGGATTTGTTTTTGGGAACGATTTGCCCGGAATGTCACGGGAAAAGATTGAAGCCGGAAGCCTTGTCGGTAAAAATCAAAAACAAAAACATTCAGGAGGTGGCGGCGCTCTCAATAGAAAAAGCTTATGAATTTTTCGTCGAATATGAAGATAAGATGTCGGAATGGGACAAGAAGATCGCCATCAATGTGGTGAAAGAAATAACCGACAGGTTGAGTTTTCTGCTAGAAGTCGGTTTGGATTATTTGACGATGGAGAGAGAGGCGGAGACCTTGTCCGGCGGAGAAGCCCAGCGAATAAGACTTGCTTCTCAGATCGGTTCGAAATTGTCGGGGACTCTTTATGTCTTGGACGAACCGACAATCGGTTTGCACGAACGCGACACGGATCGGCTTATAAGAACGCTGAGATCGTTAAGGGACCAAAATAACAGCGTTATAGTGGTGGAGCATGACGAGGAGACTATCTTTGCCGCCGATTATCTGGTTGATCTCGGTCCGGAAGCGGGCAAAAAGGGAGGAGAGGTAGTGGCTTCAGGCTTTCTTGATAAGTTATTGAAGGCGCCGCCGGCAAGATCTTTGACTTTGGATTATTTGACAGAGAAAAGGAAAATAGAAATTCCGGCAAGAAGGACAAAAACGACAGAGAGCATAAGAATAATCGGCGCGACCGCCAATAATTTGAAGAACTTGAATGCCGAGATTCCTTTAAGGAAACTTGTTTGCATAACCGGAGTTTCAGGCAGCGGCAAGTCGACTCTTCTTTATGACGTGTTGTACAAAAACTTGAACAGGATCAAATCGCGGATCAATGAGCCGTTGGAAAATGCAAGCAAAGTCTTTGGCGCCGAATATATCGATAAGATCGTGATGGTGGATCAGTCCCCGATAGGGCGAAGCCCAAGATCGAATCCGGCCACTTACACGGGGATCTTTACGCACATAAGAGATTTTTACGCTTCTTTGCCCGAGGCCAAGGAGCGAGGTTATACCCATTCCCGTTTCTCTTTCAACCGTCCGGGCGGCAGATGCGAAGCCTGCGAAGGAGCGGGGTTCAAGGTGATAGAAATGCACTTCTTGCCCGCCGTCACGGTGGAGTGCGAAGTCTGCCATGGCAAGAGGTTCAATCGAGAAACGCTGGAGGTAAAATACAAGAGAAAGAATATCAGCGATGTTTTGAGGATGCCGGTTTCGGAAGCCAAAGAATTTTTTGACGGAATATATATGATCACTGACAAGCTCAAAGTTTTGGAAGAAGTGGGGCTTGGTTACCTGGAACTTGGCCAGTCGGCCACGACGCTTTCCGGAGGAGAGGCCCAGAGGATCAAATTGGCGAGGGAACTGGTGGGGCCGCTGGGCAAACGGGCGTTGTATATTTTGGATGAGCCGACAGTCGGTTTGCATTATCAGGACATCGAGTTGCTGCTCAAGGTTTTGAACAAGCTCGTGGAAAAAGGAAATTCGGTGGTCATCATCGAGCACAATATGCATGTCATAAAAAGCGCCGATCATATATTGGACCTGGGTCCGGAAGGAGGAGAAAAGGGCGGCCGTCTTGTGGCCGCGGGAACGCCGGAAGAAGTGGCAAAGGAGACGAAATCGGAAACGGGAAAATATCTTAAGAAATACCTTAAAATTCACGGTTTGAAGAAATAAGTTAAGTCAAAGGTCAAAACTCAAAAGTCAAAACTGCAACTAAAAAGTAAAAGCAAATCAGTTTTGAAATTTTAAGTTGTGGTTTTGAGTTTTGAGTTATAAGTTTTGAGTTTATGGGAATTATTGATCAAGCTAAAAAATTACCCAACAAGCCTGGTATATACATGTTTCTTGACGACAAGGCTTCAGTCCTCTATGTCGGCCGGGCGACTTTTTTGAAACGAAGGGTGGCCAGTTATTTTCGTCTTGATATCGACCCAAGAATAAAAGAAATGGTCGAGTCCGCCAGTGAGATTAAACACCAAGTTACGGACACCGTTCTCGAATCATACATATCGGAAGCGGAGCTGATCAAAAGGCATTGGCCCAAATATAACGTAAGGGAGAGAGATGACCGCTCTTTCATTTATATCGTGATCGCTAAGAAGGACTATCCCAAGCCGATCGTGGTCAGGGGTAAGGAACTTTCCAAATTTTCCAACGGTTCGGCGGAAGTTTTCGGCCCGTTCACAAGCTTGAGGATCGCAAAAGAAATTCTGAAGATAGCGAGAAGAATATTTCCGTACAGCACTTGCGTCCCGAATCAGGGCAAGCCATGCTTCCATTATCAGATCGGGCTTTGCCCTGGCATCTGCATAGGGGCGATAAGCAAGGAAGATTATCAAAAGAATATAAAGGATCTGGCGATGTTTTTGCGAGGCGATAAGAAACGCCTGCTTAAAAAGCTCGTAAGGGAAAATCCGGAAAGGGCGGAAAGCCTCAAACATATTCAGGATGTGGCATTGCTGTCAAAAGAAGAAGGGAATGGTTTCTTGGGCGGTTTGAATCGGATTGAAGGATATGACGTATCGCATTTTGCCGGGAAAGAGACTTTCGGCGCGATGGTGGTTTTTTCCGATGGACGGGAAAATAAAGATGAGTATAGATTATTCAAAATCAAGGAAGCTCCGGCCAATGACGACCTTGCCGCGCTAAAGGAAACGATCGAAAGACGATTCAATCATCCTGAGTGGCAAGCTCCCGATCTGATCCTGATAGACGGCGGCAGGCCGCAAGTTTTGTTCGTGTCGAGGGTTTTGGAAGAAAGTAAGATAAGGATCCCGATCGTGGGAATTTCCAAGCTCCAAAAAGATAATTTGGTTTTCCCCGCCGGAGCGGCAAAGTCTTTCAAGGAATTGGCCGAAGCGGTAAAAGGAACTTTGCTCAAGGTCCGCGACGAAGCCCACCGTTTTGCCAACTTTGCCAGAAGACGGAGGAAGAAGATGGAATTAAGAAGGGACTAGGGACTAGGGACTAGGCTTAAGAAGGGACTAGGGACTAGGGACTAGGCTTAAGAAGGGACTAGGGACTAGGCTTAAGAAGGGACTAGGGGAGCCTGTGGGTAACTTTGAAGACCTGCCTGGTTGGGTTTCAAACCTGGCTGGTCGGCAAAGTTATCCACAGGCGAGAATTATAAATATCTGTGCAAAACTCAACCAACCTTCCAGGTTGAAGACAACCAGGCAGGTTGGAAAAGTTTTACACAAGATTGCTGAGCTGATTCCCGCAATAAAAATAGCGGGATGCGTTTTTAAAAAACGCATCCCGCCTTAAGTTTCATGGGTAACGGTACCGTCGGGTGGTACGCCACCGCGATCGGACATAATCGCGGTCCACATCGCGGTCCCTGAAGTACCAATAACTTTCCGAGAACCATACCGGCCCTTCTTTATCAGGCGGACTTTCTTTATATGTGTATCCACCTTTCTGGAAGGTTTGGGATCGGGTGTGGGAGTATCCCCGCGTACTCGGCCCGTACGCTCCGCCGTATCCCCGATATTGAGGACGGTGGTAATTTCCCTTTTCCTCATGGTGATGAGGCGGGGAGTACGGAAATCTCCTGTGGCAGTGGGGGCAAGTGTTAACCGCCCGACTGTCCATCCTTATGTCGCAGAGAGGGATCTCACTGTAACATAATGGACAAATGTAGGTCTCTTGCGCAGGTGGTTTATATCTTTGCTCTTGATGCCCGTTGGTACTCGCGCACCCGGAGATCATAAAAACAAAAATTAAAAATAATATTATTAAAATTATTCCTATTTTTTTAGCGGCCATCATTTGTCACCCCCTTTAAGAAAATCACAGTAAAGAAATTTGCCAGAACAAAAAGTCCAATTCCAAACAAAATCAAACTGGTAGTCAATTTAAAACCCTCCAAAAAATTTTTAAAGACCGAATAATGTAAGAAACTTTGCTTATTATAATACTGAAAAATAGAAAAAGGTCAAGTTCGGGCTGCCGGGAATCGAACCCGGTCTACACCCACCCCATGGGCGCGTACTACCGGTATACTACAGCCCGATATGATCCATTCGCCAATAATAATCCATTTTTTAGACCTTTGCAAAAGAAATCTTTCTCTTTCCATTTTTGTTATCTTTAAGTGATAAGGTGCTTTGCGCCTGTTTTCATTAATCAATTAAATAAAGATAAAGATCAAAAATATGATGAAGCAAATAATTTTTCATGCGATAACCGTTTTTTCTTTTTTGGGATTCATTACGGTTGTTTCGGCCGATTTGTTTAAAGTCGATCCGCCTTTGGGCTTGCCCGGACAGATCGCTCAGGCTCAAACATCCTCTCTTTCCAGCTTCAGTTCCCAATCTTCTTATTCCTTAAGTTCCTTAAGTTCTTTAAGTTCCAGTTCGGCAAGTTCGATGTCGAGCATATCGGCAAGTTCTATGAGTTCTATGAGTTCAATGAGCTCTATCTCCAGCTCGTTTTCCTCAGTCAGTTCTTCTTTGAGCAGCGCTTCAAGCGTTTCCTCAATGTCTTCCGCTTCCTCGGTGTCTTCGGTTTCATCGTCAGCTTCCAGCTTTTCGAGCGTTTCAAGCGCGCCAAGGCAGATAGTTACGGGGCCGTTTAGAGTGGGGGAAACTTCCGATCAAGTCAGGATTTTGCAAATGACTTTGGCTAGAGACGCCACTATTTATCCGGAAGGGCTGGTTACCGGTTTCTATGGTCCGTTGACCGTTCAGGCAGTCCAAAGATTTCAGATCAGATACGATATTGTAACATCCGGAACGCCGGAAACCACGGGCTTTGGGTTAGCCGGGCCAAGAACAATAGCGAAGATAAATGAAGTTTTCGGAGGTCCGATCGATAGAGAAAAATTATTGCCGGTATTGGAGCAGCTAAGGGAGCTTTTAAGGAGGATAGTGGAAGAGGTGGAAAGACTTATTTCGGATATTCGGCCTGACTAGCGGCATGGTAAAGAAGCTTTATTGTTTGAATCATCGGTTATAATTTGTGGCGGCAGAGGTCGCCCAAATATATGACTGAAAAATTTAAGCGAAAATCAAATAAGGTCGTCAGTTATAGATCAAAGGCGGAAGGTGTGTTGAAAAATGTTCTATTTTTCGGATTCTTTTTTGCCTTTGGCATTTTGGGAATATCTATGGGAATGGGAGGCTATCAAGCGATGGCTCATCCCCAAGAGGAATGTTTCCTCTCTTCCAGTTCCGCTTCAAGCGAATCTGAATCGGCCAGCTCCGAGTCTTCCGCTTCTATGAGTTCGGCGAGTTCCATCTCCAGCGTGAGCTCAATGAGCCGTTCTTCGGAATCATCCGAATCATCAACAAGCAGCATGTCTTCCGAATCGTCTATGTCATCGGAATCAAGTCGGTCAAGTTTGTCCAGTATGTCTAGCGAATCAAGCATGTCCAGCTTGTCGAGTTCTTCCGTGAGCAGCGCCGGAGGGATTCCGGACGAAGAATTGAGCGGTATTTTGGAAGACTTGGAATCGGCTTTGGAAAAACTGCTTGAAGCGATCAGAGAGCTGATGGAGAACGTGACAAACGATTAGATGAAGCGTATTTGATTTCCAAAATGAAACAAAACCCCGAGCCCATCGGGGTTTTGTTGTTGCAATTATTCTTCCGATGTGAAAAGATAAAATGTAATTATGGAATACAAACCGACAATTGGCTTGGAAATTCACGTCGAACTTAAAACCAAAACAAAAATGTTTTGCGCTTCTTTGAACGATCCGGAAGAAAAGAGACCCAATGTGAATATTTGCCCCGTTTGCATGGGTCATCCGGGGACTTTGCCGGTTATGAATAAGGAAGCGGTAAGAAAAGTTTTGCTGGTCGGCAAGGCGATCGGAGGGCAGTTGGCGGATTATTGCCACTTCGACCGGAAGAATTATTTTTATCCGGATATACCAAAAGGTTACCAGATCAGTCAGTATAAATTTCCTTTGGTGAGCGGCGGAGAATTGAGCGGGGTAGAGATCACGCGCGTTCATCTGGAAGAAGATACGGGAAAATTATCGCATGCCGAAGATAAATCCTCCAGTTTGGTGGATTTTAATCGGGCCGGAGTGCCTTTGATGGAGCTTGTGACGGAGCCATGTATAAATTCGGCAGAAGAAGCGAGAAGATTCGCCGAGGAGCTACAGCTTGTTTTGCGATACTTGGGAGCTTCTGATGCCGATATGGAAAAAGGGCAGATGAGGATTGAAGTGAATATCAGTTTGGCTCCCGTGGTCGGAAGCGGAGGAAAGTTGACCTCCTTAAGGACTGACGAAGAGGGAAATCCTACGGAGGCCGAACTTTCCTCCGCTTCCTCGGGCTCCGACGCGACTCAAAATTTTACTTTGCCTAACCTTGATATTAAGCCTGACCTTGATATTAAATCCGGAAAGCTTGGCACGAAAGTGGAAGTTAAAAATCTTAATTCGTTCCGTTCGGTAGAAAGAGCGATTGAGTATGAAATTAAAAGGCAAACCGCTTTGCTCGAGGCGGGAGAAAAAGTGAAGCACGAAACAAGAGGCTGGGACGAGGGCGCGCAGAAGACTTTTTCTCAGAGAGAAAAGGAGATGGCGCATGATTATCGATATTTTCCCGACCCTGATCTGCCGCCGCTTTATGTTTCTGAACTTGGCTTCGATCTGATCTTGCCGGAATTGCCGGAGGGAAAAAGGAAAAGATTCAAAGAAGAATACGGCCTTAAAGATGATCAAGTAGAAATTTTTGTCGGAGATATTAAGTTGGGTAATTTTTTCGAATCCGCTGCCAAGTATCTGCAAAAAGATATTGTTTCAGTGGCTGCAAATTATATAATTTCCGATCTCGCGGGTTTAATGACAAAAGAAAATATTCCGATCGATGATTTAAAGATAAATCCGGAAATGTTCGCCAAATTGGCAAAGTTGGCGGCTGGCGGCGAGATTTCTTCGAGGGGCGCGAAAGATGTGCTGAAGATAATGTTCGAGAAGGGAGGCGATCCGGAAGAGATTGTTAAAGAAAAAGGTTTGGCTCAAACTTCGGACGATTCTTTTATAAAAAATATCGTTGAGGAGGTTATAAAAAATAATCCCTCCGTGGCGGAAGATTACAAAAAAGGCAAAGAAAATGCCCTACAATTTCTCGTAGGGCAGGGCATGAAGATCAGCAAGGGTTCCGCCAATCCGGAGGCGCTGAGGAAAGTATTGAAGGAGAGAATTGCTGGATAAAAAGAGGTGAGTAATCGCTCTTGCTTTTATGACAAGAACAGGTTATTATTTATTTGTCAAATGAGGAAAAGGAGTGTCAAAAAAGTTAATAATCGAATTTATATGGATCACGCGGCGGCGACGCCGATGGATGAACGGGTGAGGAAGGCGATGGAGCCGTACTGGCTCAAAGACTTCGGCAACCCGAACGCTTTATATAAGGAAGGGCTGGTTGCCAGAAACGCCATTGAGAGCGCGAGGGCTGAAGTGGCCCGTGTTTTTGGCGCGCGACCAAAGGAAATAATTTTTACAAACGGAGGAACGGAGAGCGATAACTTGGCGATTTTGGGGATCGCGGGAGCTGTAGCAGGAGGAATTGGGAAATTGACCTCCTTAAGGACTGACGAAGAGGGAAATCCTACGGAGGCCAAATTTCCCAATTCCTCCTTAAAACCCGCAGCTAGAAATTTTCCCTTGCCTCGCCTTCACATAATCACCTCCAAATTCGAACATCATGCCGTTTTAAGCGCCTGCAAAAAATTGGAAAAAGAAGGTTTTGAAGTTACTTATCTGGATGTCGGCAAGGATGGGGTCGTTGATCCGGAAGAGGTGAAAAGAGCGTTAAGGCCGGAGACGATCTTGGTTTCCATTATGTATGCCAATAATGAGATTGGCGCGATACAGCCGATCAGAGAGATTGCTAAGGTAATTCGAAATTTTAAGAAAAAAGGTGGATTTTCAGGCGAGGCAAAGCCAAATTTTTCGCGCTTTACCCTTCCCCGAAGCGGGGCGGGCTCCGACGCGTCTCAAAATTTTGCTTTGCCTCGCCTTAATACTGCTTTTCCGTATTTCCATACGGATGCCTGTCAAGCTCCCGGTTATCTCGATCTGAATATCCAGAAGTTGGGTGTCGATCTGATGACGATCAATGGCTCTAAAATATACGGGCCGAAAGGGACCGGAGTTTTGTTTGTAAAAGACGGCGTCAAGCTGCAGCCGATTCTTTACGGCGGGGAGCAGGAGAAGAAATTAAGACCCGGCACGGAAAATGTGGCCGGGATAGTCGGTCTGGCGGCGGCCTTAAGGTTGGCAGACGAGGAAAGGGAGAAAGAATCGACTCGTTTATCTAAGCTCAGGGATTATTTTATAGGAAGACTGACTATGGAAATTCCTAAGGTTGTTTTGAACGGTCATTCGGCGGAAAGACTCCCGAACAATGTGAATGTTTCCATTCTTGACGTCGAAGGGGAGTCGGTTGTATTGTATCTGGACGAGGCGGGGGTGGCTTGTTCCACCGGATCGGCTTGCACCTCGGAAAACCTGGAGCCGTCCCATGTTTTGATGGCGATCGGAAGGCCTCACTCATACGCGCACGGGGCGATGCGATTCAGTCTTGGCAGAAGTACGACGAAGAAAAACATAGATTATGTGATGAAGGTTTTGCCTGGTATAATAGAAAAGCTGAGAATGTTCTCGCCGGTTAAAATTTCATGATCAGGAGTGAATCAAGAAAAATCAGAAAACCTTGATTTCCTGCAAGAGCCAAACGACAAGGGAAAGTTTTCGGAAATCAAGTTTTCTGATTTTTCTTGAAAAAATGTCCCGTTTCGGGACTCGATAATTTTTCATTTTGATTTTTTAATTTTAAATTTTATTTATGGCAGACGTAGACAAATGGATATATTCGGCAGTCGTTAAGGATCACTTCATGCATCCGAGGGGATTTTTGATGGGCGAGCCGAAAGAAGGGGAATTTGACGCTCATGGGGAAGTGGGCAGTTTTGCTTGCGGCGATATTATCAAACTTTGGATCAAGATAGACAAGAAAACGGAAAGGATAACGGATGTAAAATGGCAGACTTGGGGGTGCGCCACGGCCATCGCAAGCGCTTCGATGTTCTCCGAAATGTTAACAGAGAATGAAGGGATGAATATAGACGAAGCGATGAAGATTACCCCCAAAGACATAGCCGAGAAGCTGGGCGGATTGCCCGCAAGGAAATTTCATTGCTCCATTCTGGCCGATAAAGCCTTTAAAAAGGCCGTTGAAGCCTACAGATTGAGGTCTTGACATTCCGGCAATAAAGTGTTTAATGATAGCAAGATTCAAACATGGAAAATTTAACACGAACCCAAATTGTACTGCTGGTCTTGCTGGTGAGCTTCGTTACTTCGCTGGCTACCGGCATTGTTACCGTCACCTTGGTGAATCAAGCGCCTCCCCCGGTCACTAACACCATAAACCGCGTCGTGGAGAAAATAACTCCGGGAGAAAATTTGGTAACCGAGCGGATAGTCACCTCGGAAGAAAAGTCAGTAAAGGTTATAAAAGAAGTTTCTCCGGCGGTGGTAAGCGTCATTGCCACCAAAGATATTCCGGTTGTCGAGCGGCAGTTCATTAATCCGTTCGGAGACGATGATTTTTTCAAAAGATTTTTTCCCGACATAAATATTCCCCAATACGAGCAAAAAGGCGTGGAGAAAAAACAGGTTTCGAGCGGTTCGGGATTCTTTGTTTCAAAAGACGGTTTGATCGTTACCAACAGGCACGTGGTTGAGGACGCTCAGGCGGAGTATTCCATTATAATGAACGACGGCAAAAAACTGTCTGCCAAAGTTTTGGACAGAAATCCGGCCCAGGACATCGCCGTTCTCAAAGTGGACGGGTTAAATTTCCCGTTCATACCGCTTGGCGATTCCGATAAGCTAAACCAGGGCCAGACGGTCATTGCCATAGGCAACGCCTTAGGAGAATTCCAGAATACCGTATCGGTGGGAGTTGTTTCCGGCTTGAACAGGATGATAACCGCCGTCGGTTCCGCTTCCGGTCCGGAAGATCTGAGCGGTTTGATCCAGACGGACGCGGCCATTAATCCGGGCAATTCCGGCGGACCGTTGATCGATCTTTCCGGGAAGGTCATCGGGATGAACACCGCGCGGGCCCAGGGAGAGAATGTCGGCTTTGCCTTGCCGGTCAATTTGGTAAAACGGGATATTGCGGATATTAAAGAGTTCGGTAAAATTAAATATCCCTTTATGGGGATAAGATATAAGGTTGAAGAAACCGGGCTGATTATTCAGAAAGGAGAGAATCAGGAGCCGGCGATCCAGCCCGGAAGTCCCGCCGAAAAAGCGGGAATCAAAGAAGGAGACTTGATGACCGAGTTCGGCGGCGTAAAACTGGATCAGAAAAATTCCTTAGGTCTGCTGCTCAGCAAAAAGCGAGTCGGCGAAACGGTAAAGGTAAAGGTCAAACGGGACGGAAAAGAAATGATCATATCGCTGATTTTGGAAGAGAGACCGTCAGGCGTATAGAAGAAAATAATTTTAAATTTCGAATTATAAATTTTTAAATAATGATTTAATTTCGAATTTTTAAATTAAGTCATTATTTCAAAATTAAAAATTAAAAATTCAAAATTTTATATTGTATGCCACCATTTTCAAATTTCACAATTAAAGCTCAGGAGGCCGTCAGAAAGGCTCACGAGCTGACTATAGAAAGAGGTCAAAACCAGGTTGACACGCTGCATCTTTTGGCCGCGCTGATCTTGCAGGAAGAGAGTCTGGTAATAGCTATCCTCGAGAGGCTTGAGATAGATATCAATTTTCTCAGCGACACCGTCTTCGAAAACATGTCCGAGGCCGAACGATCTTCCGTTGTCGCCCCGTCTTATCAGGTGTATATCACTCCGGAACTGAGCCGCGCCCTGGAAGTCTCGCATCGCGTCGCGCAGATGTTGAGGGACGATTATGTGTCAACCGAGCATTTGTTTTTGGCGATGCTCGAAGTGCCTTCCAAGGCAAGGGATATTCTCGCCAGGTTCAGGATTGATAAGGAAACCGTTTTGAGGATTCTTGCGGATATGAGAAAATCCAACATCACCGAAGCGGAACAACCCAAGAAGTCGCGAGTCTTCGAGAAATTCGCAAGAAACCTTACGCAGATGGCCAGGGAAGATAAGCTTGATCCGGTGATCGGCAGAGACAGCGAAATAAAAAGATTGATGCAGATATTGAACAGGAGGACAAAAAACAACCCGATCCTTATCGGCGAAGCTGGCGTGGGCAAGACCGCCATCGCGGAAGGTTTGGCCCAGAGGATCGTCAAAGGCGAGGTCCCGGCCTCTTTGAAAGAAAAAGAACTTATATCTCTCGATGTTGGCTCTCTTGTCGCTGGCACGAAATACAGAGGAGAATTCGAAGAGAGATTCAAAGCCCTAATGAAAGAAGTCGAGAAGTCAGCGGGAAAGGTGATTCTGTTCATTGATGAGATACACACTATCGTGGGGGCTGGCGCGGCGGAAGGGGCGATCGACGCTTCCAACATGCTTAAACCGGCTTTGGCCAGAGGGGAATTGCGGGCGATCGGCGCGACGACCCTCAAAGAATACCAGAGGCATATAGAAAAGGACCCCGCTTTTGCCAGAAGGTTCCAGCCTATCTATGTGGACGAACCTTCCATCGACGACACAGTCGCGATATTGAGAGGCTTGAACGACAAATACGAACTTTATCATGGTATAAAGATCACGGATGATGCCATCAAAGCTGCCGTTAATTTGTCGAGCAGGTACATCGCGGACAGATTTTTGCCGGATAAGGCCGTTGACCTTATAGACGAGGCGGCCTCCGCTTTGAGGTTGACCTTGGACAGCATGCCAGACGAGCTCGAATCAACAAATAAAGAAATAATGAAACTGGAGATCGAACGGGAAGTATTGAAGAAAGAAAAAGACAGGAATGATATTGGCCAAGCGGCGCCAAAAGAGAAAAGGCTCAAGGAGATAGAAGAGAAGATCGCCGAACTGAAAGAAAAAATATCGGAAATCCAAGTAAGATGGAAAACCGAGAAAGAGAACATAGACGCTATCAGCAAGCTTAAAAAAGAGATCGAAACTTTGAAGCTGGAAGCGGACACGAGCGAGAGAATGGCCGACTTTTCCAAAGTGGCCGAAATTCGTTACGGCAAAATACCGGAGATCGAAAGACAGCTTCGCCTCAAAGATGGCCGACTGAAGAAAAAGCAAATGTCCAGAATCCTAAGGGAAGAAGTGACGGAAGAGGATATCGCCGCCGTTGTTTCCCGATGGACGGGAATACCGGTGGCTAAAATGCTTGAAGGCGAGATGGAGAAGCTGATGAAGATGGAAGAAGGTTTGAAGAAGCGCGTCGTGGGACAAGATGAGGCTATTTCCAAGATCGCCAACGCGGTTAGAAGATCGCGCGCGGGAGTATCCTATGAAGACAGGCCGATAGGGTCGTTCATGTTCCTTGGTCCGACTGGCGTGGGCAAGACCGAGCTTGCCAAAGCGGTGGCCGAATTTATGTTTAACGATGAGAAAGCTTTGATTCGAGTGGATATGTCGGAGTTTATGGAGCGCCACGCGGTCTCAAAAATAATAGGTTCTCCGCCCGGATATGTCGGACATGAGGAAGGGGGCCAGCTAACCGAGCTTATCAGGCACAGGCCATATTCCGTTATTCTCTTTGACGAGATAGAAAAAGCTCATCCTGAGATCTTCAACATAATGCTCCAGATCCTCGACAATGGCAGGTTGACGGACGCAAAAGGCAGACATGTGAACTTCAAAAACGCGATTCTTATCATGACCTCCAATGTCGGTTCGGAATATGTGCGCCAGATGGAAAGAATAGGTTTCGTCACTTCCGGCAGCGCCGAAGCGCAGCAAAAAGAAATGGGAGACGAACTGAGACACAAGATCAGAATGGCTTTGGAAAATCGGTTCAGGCCGGAATTCCTCAATCGTCTCGATGAGATCATAATCTTCAACCCGCTCAGCCCGGAGGAAATAAAAAATATTGTCAAAATCCAGATCGATCTGACGGTCAAGAGATTGTTGAATAAGGGAATTAATCTCAAGATCTCGGATCAGGCCCTTTCTCATCTTGGCAAAGAAGGGTATAACCCCAACTATGGGGCGAGGCCTCTCAAGAGGCTTATCCAAAGTAAGATATTGAACAGGGTGGCCGAGTTCATAATTGCCAAAAAAGCGAAGGAGGGAGACGCGGTTGTGGTGGATATGGTCAATAACGAGCTTTCCGTCGCCGTCGCAGTCAAATCTAGGGCAAACAGAGGTTCTAAAGCGACATCGGCGATCAGCTAATGTGCGTAGACAAACTCAGCCCAGCCTCCTGCCCGCAAGCCAACTTGCCGGGCTTGCGTTTGCGGGCGTGGGCTGGACCTGTCTGCCAGCAGGCAGGTTGGAATTAGGTAAAGTTGAAACTTTAGCCGCTTTGGGATATGCTATTTTAGTCAATTAGGGCAGGTGGTAGAGTGGTCAATTACATCAGACTGTAAATCTGACGGCCTATGGCCTTCGGGGGTTCGAATCCCTCCCTGCCCAAATAATCTTTCCTTTTTATTGCAATTTTCATAAAAAAAAGCTATAGTCTTAATGTTTATTTTCTAGAACTATGACGAAGATACAAGACAATTTAATAAAGCTTCAGTGCAAGGAATGCAAGCGCGTCAACTATTGGACAAGGAAGAACAAGAAAAAAGTAGAGAAAAAGCTGGAAGCCAAAAAGCACTGCGAATGGTGCAGGAAGCACACTCTGCACAAAGAAACAAAAAAGTAATTTTTGTCTCTTTGTGAATTTTCAACTTTCAATTTCTAAACAAATTTGAGAACTACTTGATTTTCAATTTATTTATCTTGCCTTATAATAAGGTCAAGGGGGTATAGTTTAATGGTAGTCGCCGCCTCTTCGCGACCCGCCCCAGAGAGGCGGGAATTTCGGTTAAAGTCTAAAATTGGGAGCTTAGTTAAGTGGCATAACTGCGGTCTCCAAAACCGCTGTCAGGGGTTCGATTCCTCTAGCTCCCGCATATGTGGCAAATTTGCCTAGAATGATAAATTCCACCCCGTTATCCGCATTTGCAGACTTTGGGGCGATTGATATCATATAATCAATCATA